>DBOG01000027.1 GCA_002299915.1 Proteobacteria bacterium UBA652
ACCGGTGAAGGTAGCCACATCGCCCGGTGCAAGGGTATCAATGCTGCCGTTAATGGCCGCATCACTGGAATCACCAGAGGTATTGGTTAACACTTCATTGCCCGCTGTCGGCGCCGCGCCTGTGCCACTATGTGCATCGGCAACCGTTACAGCATCAATTTCAACGTTACCTGTATTGGTCACAACATAAGTATAAGTAATGGTTTGCCCTGCAACCACATCTGTGGTGTCATCAGCCGTCTTAACTATAGTCATAGCAGGAGTGGGAAGAATAGTCACATCTTCATCATTTTCTGGATCTTGCCCTGCTGGCGTGTTGCTGTCTTCTGCAGCGGTGCCATCATCATCAATTGAAATTCCGCCATCAGCAACTGCCGATGCGGTATTGTCATATGTACCAATGGGAACAGCTACGCCGATATCCGCTATAAGCGTAATCGTTACTGAACCCAAAGGAGGAATAATATAAGGACCAAAGGGATCCGTTGTGGGTGCTGCGCCTGTTGCCCCGCCTGCCAACACATGTGTTGCTGAAGCAAAGGTAAAGCCTGCTGGCAATGCATCACTAATCATGACATTTGTTGCATTTTCAGTGCCTTCATTTTCCACTAAAATTGTGTAGCTTGCCTGCCCGCCTTGCGTCACTGTTGGTGTCGTTGTATCTTTATCAATAACCAGCCTTGGTACTAATGTTGCACACGAGGCATTGGCACCCAAAGTGGTTGAATCACTCCCTGCTACCCGCGTAATTGCGCCAAACGTGTTGTTGGATTTTTCGTATTGGAAGGTGACTATTGAGGTATTTAAGAAGTCAATTTGAACGCTCTGGGTTGATAAATTACTACCACTCACAGTTCCTTTAAATTCTTGAAATAAAGTTCCGCCAATATTTGCAGTGTTTGTGGTCACTGCGGTGCCCGCGCCGAACGAATAACTACCAATTTCGGAAAGAGGTGCCCTGATTGTTTCAAAATTAGTGCCATTTCCGTCAATATCTTTAAACAATAAACTCGTATTAATATTGATAGGTGTTGTCGTTCCTGCCTCAAAAAACGCCAATTCAGCCTCATAAAAACCAGGGCCCTGACCTGCAGCATTAAGTCGCGCGTCTTGACCTGCTTTCCACAGCAATGGGTCAATCCCCGATGTTTGTAACATTGAGACTCTAATATCTACCGCTGTTCCATTGAACTGGCCTACATTTGGATAAGTAATCGGCGCAACAGCCTCTGATCCCAGATAATTGGAGAAATCCACAGGCAGATAACCTTGAAAATCAAGCGCACCACAATTTTCAGGTGTGATTGGAGTAGGTTGTGGTGGTGGTGGTGGCAGCGAAACAACAACATCTTCATCATTTTCAGGATCTTGCCCTGCTGGCGTGTCACTATCTTGCGCCTCAGTACCATTATCATCAATTGAAACCCCAGCATCTGCCGTGGCAATAGCTGTATTATCATAATTTCCTACAGCAACAGCGGCACCGACATCAGCAACCAGATCAATCGTTACCGAGCCACCAACTGGAATGGCATAAGGACCAAAGGGAGCCGTTGTTGGTACAGGCCCGGTAGCACCACCAGCTAATGTGTGGGTTGCTGAGGCAAAAGTAAAGCCTGCTGGTAGATCATCACTAATTTCTACATTCGTTGCTGCTACTGTACCGATATTATTAACAACAATTGTGTAGTTTGCTTGGCCACCTGCGATAACCGTCGGTGTTGACGTGTCTTTATCAATCGTTAATTCAGGTACGATTTCAATCCAACAAAAATCATTTAAAGTCGCAAACTGCCGAGTTGGGTTACCAAATCCTGTTTGTCTAAATGCTATATAGGTTGTAATTATTTTATCTACCGGCGTGTTATAAACAGCTCGGGCGTTAGAGTTTGGTAAGGTATTTGGCGAATTAACAGCCGTTCCATAAAAACAAGGTGCTGTCGGTGATACTTGTATTCCTGCCGCATTATTTGCAGCTTGGCATGCTAGCTGTGTTACTGATGTGCTGGGAGATATTGCAACATTGGAGCGGTTTCCATGTATCACTTCTGTCGGTTCAACAGGCACGCCATTGAAAAATGCCTGATAAATAACAGTGTCTCTAAAGTTGTTGTTGTTTGCCCCCGTTCCAATATCAAGATCAGCTGATGTCGGCATCAAGCCATATACGGCTTGATCAAATTCAAGCACGTTCTGCATATAGTCACCTGAATTATTCGCATCTTGCCACATCGCAATAACACCCGGATCGCCTCCTGTATTATTTGATGTGTAATCCATCAGTGAAGTATTCCCTGCTTGGCGAGTATGGTCCACATAATTCATTGTGATACCTATACCCCCCTCTTCCGTCCAAGTTAGTGGCGTTGGATTAAAGTTATCTCTGAGGCGATTAACCAACGTATTAGTCCATCTAATATTACCGCCACCAGGAGGTGTTGCACATTGACCTGTATTATTACTCTGCGTAATGATGGGCACCGCAAAAGCGGGGGTAGCAAAAGCGATTAGTAGTATTAGCCCTGCAAATAATTTAGTGATGCTGGAGGGTGTTTTCATAATTTTACCTTATGGATTTTTCAATCTTTAAAATTTAGGGGAATGTGATTTAAAGCTAAATGAATGATAATTTATTTGATACAGTTAGTTCGCAACGCAACGTAACGCTCGACAATAATAAATTGTCGAGATTCGAGTGGGTTAATAGTTTTATAGATCGCAGCCCCAAAGCGATGAGTGATTTGCCAGAATTGATGGGCATGGGTGTTATTGTTCGAAACATGATACATCCTGTTTTATGTTCGTTTATCTAGCCTTCTCTCAAGTCACACATTATCTTATTTTTTATATCTTTGCAACCTAAATTGTCGACATAATTCAAAACTACTGAAACTAAATGGTCATATGTTTGCCTAAGAAAAGGCTCTGCCGCGTCATTAGCCCTCTTTGAATATTTAGCCTTTTAGTTTGCGCGTTAAGGTATTTCTCCCCCAGCCAAGCAATTTAGCGGCTTCTTGGCGTTTGCCGACGGTTTTTTCTAATGCGACCTCCATTAATAGTTGCTCTATTTCTGGCACCACATCCGCTAACACCCCTTCTTGACCCGTTAATGCCTTTGTTGCCACCCATTGCTTAAAGCCGCTTCGCCAATCACTGCTATGCCCACTTTGTTGTATGTTGCCATTATCATCGGATAAGCTAGCGAGCTCAATAGGTAGGTCTTCTAACTGCACCTGTTGAGCGGGAGACATAACCGTGAGCCAGCGGCAGGCATTTTCTAGCTGCCGCACATTGCCTGACCATTCTAGTTGCACCAGGTGAGACAATACAGCAGGGCTAAGAATTTTAACATCCATTTCCAGCTCTACCGCAGCCCTAGCCAGAAAATACTGCATCAATGCGGGGATATCCTCACGCCGCTCTCGCAAAGCAGGGATATGAATTCGGATCACATTAAGTCGATGAAATAAATCCTCTCTAAATCGCCCTTCGGCGACTTGTTGCTCTAGATTTTGATGGGTGGCAGCAATAATACGCACATTGGCTTTAACGGTGGTATGCCCACCCACCCGAAAAAACTCACCATCAGATAATACGCGTAATAAACGGGTTTGTAATTCTAGTGGCATATCGCCAATTTCATCCAGAAACAGGCTGCCGCCATCGGCTTGCTCAAACCGCCCTTTTCGCATGGCATGGGCACCGGTAAACGCACCACGTTCATGGCCAAATAATTCTGATTCCATCAGTTCTTTAGGAATGGCAGCCATATTGAGGGCAATAAACGGCGCTTTACTACGCGGACTATGCAGATGCAGCGCTTTGGCGACCAGCTCTTTCCCCGTACCCGATTCGCCATTGATAAGCACAGTAATATTCGATCGCGCTAACCGTCCAATCGCCCGAAACACTTCCTGCATCGCAGGTGCTTCACCGACAATATCACTATCAACACCATTAAGGACTTCTGCCACGGCCGCTTCGCCTTGTTGGCGCTCGGCAGCGCGCAATACCAGCTCCACGGCATCATCCACATCAAAGGGCTTCGGCAAATATTCAAATGCCCCACCCTCATAAGCAGACACCGCGCTATCTAAATCAGAATAAGCGGTCATAATGATAACGGGCAAGGCTGGGTGTTGATCGGTAAGGCTTTCCAATAATTGCAAACCACTCATGCCTGGCATCCGAATATCCGTTAGTAACACATCTGGCTGCGATGTTTTGAGTGCTTGTAGGATAGGGTCTGCATCTTCAAATACGCGTACCGTTAAATCTGCTTCTTCTAATGCCTTTTGTAACACCCATCGAATAGATTTATCATCATCTACAACCCATACTGTTTTTTTACTCGCCACCTGTTTGCTCCATACGGTTTCGTTCTAGAGGGAAAAAGAGTGAGAACACGGTTTGACCCGATTGGCTCACATATTCAATTGCACCTTGATTTCGTTGCGCTAAGTTTTGTGCCAAATAAAGCCCTAGCCCAGTGCCTTCCGAGCGACTGGTAACTAGGGGATAAAAAATGGTGTCTTGCAGCTTTTTAGGTATGCCTGGCCCGTTATCTTCTATTTCAATGCAAGCTACCAAGCGATGTTGTGTTTGACCAATTGCCCTATTCCGCTGCACTCGTGTTCTTAAAATAATCTCGCCCACGCCATTCATCGCTTGCACAGCATTACGCACTATATTTAAGAGGATTTGCAGCACCTGATCAAAATTGGCATAGAGATCCGGCACGCTGGGATCATAATCACTTATCAGCAGTAACCGCGTATCACATTCTGCCTCCACCAACTGCCGTACGCGTTGTAATACTTCATGTATATTGAAATGCGTATTTTCTGCTAGTTGATGCGGCCCTAGCATTCTTGCCATCAAATTTTGCAATCGATCCGCTTCATCAATAATGATCTGGGTATATTCCTTTAGATCACTTGAATCTAGCTGTTTTTCCAGCAACTGTGCTGCACCGCGTAACCCACCCAGTGGATTTTTTATTTCATGCGCCAAGCCACGCATCACTTGTTGCTGTATTTGTAATTGCTCATCTCGACTGACGCGATATTGGAAATCACCCCGCACCATTTCAAGTAATAACTGTGCCTCGCCATCTATCGCTGGCAATAAGGTAATCGTACTCTCAACTTGCATCTCCCCCCGACCTGGCACATAGATGTTGATTTCATGTTCAATTCTGGATTCACCGCTTGCCAACACTTTCTGCAAACCGATAAGCAATCTATTATCACCTGGCAAGAGATTAGCGAGCGCTATCGCATTGGCTTGACGTAAACTCAAGCCAAATAATTCTTCTGCGGCTGCATTCAAATACACCACGCGTAACTCAGCATCAAGCACAACAACAACCGTTGTTAGGTTTTCGAGTAAGTGGGTGTTATTTGAAATCATGATGTCCTTTTCATACTGCTAAAGAGCATTAGCAAGTATTACACCAAACAAGTGAATGTAAGAGATAAGTAAGCTACTGTGTAGAATTAAGAACACTACAATAGCAAAAAATGGCGCAATAATAAAATAACTACACCACTTTGGGGCGTGACCAGGGGAAAGGGAGGATGTTTCGTGACTAATTCACGGCTTCGTGGTTTACTTAATTATTCGTATTATTTTTATGCAACACTGAATGGCGCTGTAGATGAAAAGTTGCGCTGGCAGTTGATAATACCTTGTTTTTATTGTCCATTAATTCAACACGTAATTCATGTGTACCACGGTCAACATTCTGTAATGTAAACTGTGGGGTTGTCTGTTTCTCTTTGCTCTCTGTACCGTCGAGGTAAACTACAAAAGCATAACCTTTGTCTGGCTCTAAACTGGGCGTAACCTTCACAAAAACCACAACATTTCCTGCATTGTCTCGAATGGCTTCATCATGCTCGGGGGTTAAAATTTTAATTTGATACGCTTCAGCTTCATCCTCCTCATCTACAGCCTTTGTCTCTTCTGTACCGCCCGCACTCTGTTCCACTGGAGTAACCGGTGTCGGTGCTGGCGCAATATGCACCACTTCGGCATCCGCATGTGGGGAGTCTGAATAATGCACTTTGCCTGCGGCATCCACCCAGCGATAGACTTCCGAATAGGCTTGCGAGCTAAACAGGCAAGATGCCAATAATATCATTAAAAAATAACGCATAGGCAAAAGCATAGTCTTTCGTGATGGAGACTGCAAGTTTATTCCCCCACCAAAATTGTAATAATCAATTCATCATCCACTTGCTCAGTCTCAATCACTTGATGGCCATTGATTCGTGCCCACGCAGGGATATCATGCAAGGCGCCCGGATCGGTACAGATCACTGCTAAAGTATCGCCTTTTTCAAGTGTTTTGACTTCGTTTTGCGCCTTAATTACCGGCATCGGGCATAACATCCGCCGCGCATCTAATTCATGCGCACTCATACATGCCACTCCATCGGCATCGCATCGACCCGCATCGGTTGCACCCATATATTGCTAGGCTCCGCTTTCGGTGAGGTTATCGCGATCTCCACTTTCTCTGCCTCTCTGCCCTGTCCATAACGTGCCACAATCGCAGCAGCAAGTGGCATATCCGCCGCTTCCATTTTTCCGTCAACTAAGACCAAGGGGCCATTATGGCTTACTGATTCAATCGTTGTATATTGGTTTCTATAGCCCGTCAAAAATTGGCCTTCACCCGCATCACGCGACACAATCAATTTGAACTCAGGCTTGGGGCGAATATGCCGGCCTACTTTGAGCAACATAATATCGTCTAATTCATATTCTCGGCTGCCGCGTGAATCCCATAAGTCAACCAACTTATCCGAATAACTTTTATCGGTTAAGAAACAACAACCACCCGCAGGGCTAGCATAATCTTCAAACCCATATTCCGCAGCTAACGCCATTTGTGGCTTACGCGAGCGGCCACTAAAGCCAAATAAACGTTCGCGATCAACCCAGCCTTCTCGCTCTGGCTTAGTAGGTGCTAGGTTTTTAGCACATAAAGGTCGCAATAATAAATCATCCGCCCCCGATTCTTCTGCCACAATCGGCATCACTTCTTTGCGCTGCGACATCGGCCGCTGGCCCATCACTTCACCCGTGATAATAAAATCAAAGCCATCTTTGCGGTTTTCATGGATCCATTCCACCGCTTTGCTCACCATAAAAGTTTTGCAATCCAAACACGGGTTTATATTCTGCCCATAACCGTGTTTGGGGTTAAGCAAGACATCTTTATATTCTTCAATAATATCGACAATATGTAATTTAATCCCTAACTGCTCTGCAGACCATAGGGCATTATTACGCTTTTCTTTGTCTTTATCCTTATTGCGGATCGCATGGGTGTGGCCTTCCACACAGAATCCCGTGTAAAAATTAATCCCCTCCACTTCAATACCCTGCTCCTGTAAAACCCGCACCGCCAGCAAGGAATCTAATCCGCCTGAGATTAAGGCTATCGCTTTATGTTTTTTTATTGCCATGTTCTTTTATCTATCCTAAAATTAAGCTGTACCGCCAACGGTTAAGCCATCAATCTTCAAGCTGGGCTGCCCCACACCAACAGGCACACTCTGCCCATCTTTACCACACACTCCTACGCCCGTATCTAGCGCTAAATCATCTCCCACCATGCTGATCCGACCCATTACTTCTGGGCCATTACCAATCAAGGTCGCGCCTTTCACTGGATAAGTCACCTTGCCATTTTCAATCATATACACTTCGCTGGTCGAGAACACAAACTTGCCCGAGGTAATATCGACCTGACCACCACCAAAATTGACAGCATATAAGCCTTTGTCAACGGAAGCAATAATATCGTCAGGCGCATGCTCGCCTGGCAACATATAGGTATTGGTCATTCGCGGCATCGGCAAATGCGCATAAGATTCACGGCGGCCATTACCTGTGCTCTGCGTTCCCATCAAGCGGGCATTGTGTTTATCCTGCATATAGGCTTTTAAAATACCCTTTTCGATTAACACCGTATTTTCTGTTGGCACGCCTTCATCATCCACATTCAGCGAACCCCGTCTATCTGCCAGCGTACCATCATCTACCACGGTACAAAGTTCTGATGCGACCTGTTCGCCAATCCGACCTGAAAAAGCCGAGCTTTCACGACGATTAAAATCGCCTTCCAAACCATGGCCTACTGCTTCATGCAATAACACACCTGGCCAACCTGATGCGAGCACTACAGGCATCGTCCCCGCAGGTGCATCCACCGCCTCTAGGTTTACTAAAGCTTGGCGCACAGCTTCTTTAGCATATTCAGCTGCTAAGTCACCTTGCTGAAAATAGCCATAATCTAACCGCCTTCCCCCACCAGCACTCCCTCGCTCACGCCGATCCTTTTGCTCAACAATCACACTCACATTCATCCGCACTAAGGGTCGAACATCGGCGGCAAACGTACCATCACTTGCCGCTAGCAATATTGAATCCACCCCGCCTGACAAACTCACATTTACTTGTGTTACCCGTGAATCGGCTGCGCGCGCCGCAGCATCCGCCTGCCGCAATAATGCCAACTTCTCATCAACCGTTAATGTTGCCAGTGGATCATCATCACCATAATAAATAGGCGCATCGATCCGCTGCCATGCTTGCACTTTCCCTGTTTCACCTTGTCGTGTAATCGCCCGCGCTGCTTTTGCGGCAGCCTGCAAGGCCGGTAGATTCAACTCATTCGAATAAGCAAAACCGGTTTTTTCACCGCTGCAGGCACGTACCCCCACACCCTGTTCAATATGATAACTGCCATCTTTTACAATACCATCTTCTAACGACCAGCTTTCTTGCCGCGCCTGTTGAAAATATAGATCGGCATAATCCACACCTGCTGTCATCGTCAGCGCCAAACTATCTGATAGCGACATTTCCGTTAAGCCTGCAGGTAATAATAACTGGGTTGATACTTGTTCTAACACAGATGCCATCTTGTTATTGATTCCCTATTGTATGTTGTATTTCACGCGTTCTTTCTGCCTGTTCGTTCACCTGCTGGGCTGAAAATACAGGTTTATCCCATGTGCCCGTTAGATCATATTGATAACTAATCAGATTAATAATATTACCACCAAACAGTTTGTTAACTGCCTTATCTGCTAGCAATACCGCCGTCCCCACACCCAAACCAACTGCACCCCCTGCTGCTGCGCCTGCTAAAGGCAAGCTTGATGATAAATTAGGCGTAACGATGATTTGCTGATCATAATCTTCTGCAAGCAAACCAATCCGCCCCGTTATTTGAATATCTGCGGTAGGGCCACGCATGCGTGAATTATCTACTATCGCATTCCCATCAGCTACTTTAAACCGACCTTTTATCGTATCAAAACTAAAGCCTTGACCAAATAAATCACTAAAATCAAGTGAGAGCCTACGAGGTAATGCGGTAAAGCTCAATAAACCAAATACGCGACCTGCTGCACCCGGCTCAACATCCAGTAGCTGTCCCTGGCCAATATCAATCGACATTTTACCATTGATATTCTCACGGGAGAATGAAATTGGGCTGCCTGGCCAAGTCAAATCTAACCCCACATCAACGCTTTGTGTTCTGATCGCAGGCTGGAAACCAAAATGATTTAATAAGGCTTCACCATCTTCACTTTCACCCGACACCAATAGCGCGGTGTTATTACTATTTGCCGTTTTTTCCCACCGACCCGATGCCAATATTTCATGTGCTGGCCCGATCAGACTAAGCGAGTCTAATATCCATGTTGTTGGGTTTCGATGCGCCTTTAAATCAACCTCACCCAACTTATAATCATCCACCGTTAAATTCTCACAATTCAAATTAATTGTCGGCCATAAGTCCTGGTTATAAATAGTTTTTTCTGCTATTTCTGTGTCCACATCTTCTGGCAATGTCAAGTGTAAATATTTTAAGTTCGCTTCCACAGCGTGTGTCGCCGTTCCAGAGATAGGCCAGTGTATTTTCCCTGCCACTTCATTACTAGATAATTGCACTACCCACGTTTTTGCTGCTTTATGTGTCGATAATGACACGTCATGCAAGCTGTGCCCCGCGAGGCTTAACTTCCCAAATTCTACGGCAATATCCTCTATTGCCAATGTTGTCTCTTTCTTTGTTTGCTTATCTAACCATACTTGCCAAGGTGTAATGGCTAATTCTGGCCATTGTCCCCGCAAGCGCCAGCCATTTTCAGGCAAGCTTGCTGCATGGCTGCCTAAGCGTATTTCCCCGCGCCAGTCCGCTTGATTTTGAGCAACTAGGGCCATAATATCGCCATAATTTCCTGTGTACTGTGCTGCACCATTTTGTGACCATACTATCTCAGCTTGAAAGTCTTGTTTCTGATCGCTAGCTTTACCCACTGGCGCAGGCATCTCAATCGCAAGCCCCACTAAATCAGAGCGAATCGTGCTGCTGACTTCAAATTCACCTGCTGTCACCTCTTTAATTGCCACTTTCACCTTATAAACAGCCTCACCCGTTATGAATTCAGGCAAAGGCTGACCCAATACTTTAGCTACTTTTGCTGCCGTTAATTTACCTTGGGCATCAACTGTGGTCACCGTCTGGCCATCTTCGCTCACTGTAGCAACATCCACCAGCACGGGGGTATCCAATAGCTTGCCTTGTAATCCCTGCGCGGTTAAGCCTGAATTCGAAAACATCAAGCTACCCTGAATATCGGTGATCGGCACATCAAATAAATCTGGTCGTAATAGCGTGCTTTGTGTAAACCGCGCCGTACCGTTTGCTTGTGTTTGTTCTGCATTGGCTAACGGGATATCCAGCCCCAAGTCAATCGCCGTATTACCCGATGATTGCACTCCTGCAATATAAGCACCAAACTCTGATTTTAAAGGGCTAGTTTGCAAAAACTCAAAGACCTGCTCTGTTTTGCCATGTGTTGTACCCGTCAGCTTAAGTTGCGCTCGGCGGTTGGTTAGATTGGTAATTTTTGCGGTCACCTTGTCGATCACAAAACCTGAAATATTACCTTGCTTACTGTTGACTGTCAGCGTATTGTTTTTAATATGTACGGTACCCGCCAATTTAGTTAGATCGGGCCATCCTGGCGCATAATGTAATCGTACCTTCTCCGCATCCAGCTTAACCTCAAACAGCCCCTCCTGCTTCGCTTTATCGTAAGGGAATTCGGCTAATGAACCTTGCCATATTAGCTTGCCAGAACTGATCGTCCCTGCCACAAACGCCTCATTAGCCCATTCATAAAAATCGGGATCTAGCGCGCTTACATCAACATAATCCTGCCAGTTAACAACATTAATATTTGTCATATCTACTTCAATATCATTGATAATATCATCACCTTGTTGCGTTACCGTGCCTGTGGCAACTAAATCCATTTCTACATTTTTAATCTGCAATGCGTTGCTACGCCAAACCGTAGTCTGATCTGTTGTCTGCCAATGGATGGCACCCACGATATCAAGTGAAACCGGTTTGCCTGCTTGGGTGAGAGTGAGCGGCACGCTGTTTAGCTGAATATCGCCCGATTGGGCATCCATATTCAAACTGCCTGTTAACCCTGCGATACCGGGTGTTTTCTGCCACGGCAATACGCCAACATTATCTAACTCTATATTGGCTTGTGTAATACCTTGCTCAGGGTGATAGGTAATATCAATATCTCGCAAGATACCAGCAGGTCGCTGACCCAGCAATTGTGCTTGCACCGCTTCAGGCAAACTCTCACTCAAGCCCGCAATCGCCAACACACCTTTTAACGGCAAAACATTAGATGAAAACAGGATCTCACCACTCGTCTTTTTCATTATCTCCCAATGTGTTACTGGCCAAATCTCATCTTCAATCTGTAAGGCGTTTAGATCGCTTTTTAGCTGCCAACTATCCGCTTGTTGTTGCCAATCAAACTGCCCATTCAGCGCTGCAATCGTGACCGGTGAGTGCTGAGGATTTCCCTCGCTCGCTAATTGGGCATTGCTCAACGAAACTTGGCCTTGGATCGTTTGCGGCTGCCATTCGGTTGCTGTGCCTCTAAGGTGCACGTCTGCAATACCCTGTTGCCAGGTGATGCCCTGAATTGCTAAGCCTTTTAAGCTAGTTGCTGTTAATTGCTTGCCCACCAGTTCCCAATTCGTTTTTAGCGGTGTGTTTGCTGCCGTAGATAAGCGTCCATGAAAGCCAATAGCGCGCCCCAATGCTGGCGGTAAATTCAATTCACTTTGCCATAACCAACCATTTGACACTTGCTTAAGATAGGCATGATCCAATAGATAATCACCCGATAAATGCGGTTGCCCTTCGTCGGTATAGGTCAGCTTGATATCTGATAACACAATATTTTGTAAACTCTGTAGCCAGGGTGGTAAAGCTCGCTCTGCCGAGGCATTAGGCTGCCATGTTTTACCCGCCAGCTGAATCGCGCCATCGGCTTGCCGCGTTAACACTAACGCCACTTGTTTGACCTTCACTTGGCTAAACACGGGCTGCCACTGTTTTAGGCTTTCATAGATATTAAAACCAAATCCGGCCTCACCCGCTTGCAATACGGTCTCCGTTGTGGGGTGAACCACCACATTTTGCACCCGTATCTCAGGCATTAATCCCGGCCATTTCAGATCAATCTCACCCACTTCAACCGGATAACCAATTGACTCCGTTAACCAGCCTGACACTTCACTTTGTCGATTGCTAATTTCCGTTGAAATGAAATAGATCGCCCCCAACAAAATAGCGAACAACACCGCAAGGATCTCAATCAAATGGACCAGTTGTTTGCTGCCAGCATGTAATAAGCCTTTTAACATGGCCTAATCACTCTCCTCAGCAGAACCATACTAATGAGAGCTCCGCATGAAATAGATTTTTTATTTTGGCAAGGCGAGAACATGCTAAAAAGCGCCGTGTACACGTAGTACATGAGCATTTTTAGTGTATTCTCAACGCCGCCAGAATGAAAAAGATGAATCATGCTAAGGTCTCACATAAGTACGACATTAAACTGCTCCCTGGTGTACTGCGTCTCTGGCTGAAATTTAATTTGCTTATCAATAAACTGCTCCAATTCTGCAATTTTAGTCGAATCTTCATCTTGCAATCGGTCAATTACATCAATCGATGCCAACACCAGAAATTGGGTTGTCTCATATTGTCTCGCCACCCGCATGATCTCACGAAAGATCTCATAACATAGCGTTTCTACTGTTTTTACTTCTCCTTTGCCATCGCAGCTCGGACAAGGCTCACATAAAGTATGCCCCAAGCTCTCCCGCACGCGACGACGCGTCATTTCTACTAAGCCTAGTTCAGAAACCTCACAAATATGATGGCGCGCACGATCAGGCGCCATCGCCGACGCTAATGCCCGCCATACTTGTTGTTTGTGTGATTCTTCCGCCATATCAATAAAATCAAGAATGATAATACCGCCAAGGTTTCGCAAGCGTAACTGACGGGCAATCGCATCTGCTGCTTCTAAATTCGTTTTGAAAATCGTTTCTTCCAAAGTGGATACACCGACAAAGCCCCCCGTATTCACATCCACCGTTGTCATCGCCTCTGTTTGATCAAAGATTAAATAACCGCCTGATTTCAATGACACACTGCGGTTCAAAGCATGGTTAATCTCATCCTCCACCGCAAATAAATCAAAAATAGGCTGCTTGCCCGTGTAATGCGATAACAACGATGCTTGATCAGGCATAAACCCCACAGCAAAGTCTACAGCTGCTTCATAAGTTTCTTTAGAATCAACCCGAATCCGCTCCACATCTGGCCCAACTAAATCCCGCATCACCCGCATTGCTAAGGGTAAATCTTGATGCAATACAGCACCCCACTTAAGCGACTGTTTGTGTGCCTGTAATTGCGCCCATAGTTGGTGCAGAAACTGTAAATCTATCGCTAATTCTGCTCGCGACACGCCTTCTGCCACCGTCCGAATAATATAGCCATTATTATGCTCAGTATCATTGATCAAAGCCGCCACATCGCTAATCAGGCGCTCTCGTTCTTTTTCATCACCAATTTTCAGCGACACCCCAATCCCTTGCGTATCAGGTAAATACACCAAATAACGCGATGAAACCGATAGCTGGGTGGTTAATCGTGCGCCTTTCGTGCCCATCGGATCTTTAATCACCTGCACTAGAATTTGTTGCCCAGGCCGTAATAAGGTTTTAATCGAAGGGGTTTCGGTTGCCGTTTCTAAATCGCCCGTTTGTTCTGGTGGGATAAAAATATCTGACACATGTAAAAAAGCCGCCCGCTCCAAACCGATGTCCACAAACGCCGCTTCCATGCCCGGCAACACACGATTTACCTTACCTTTATAAATATTACCCACCATACCGCGGTAGGCATTACGTTCGATATACACCTCCTGCAACACCCCATCTTCCACCACGGCGGCACGGGTCTCACTCGGCGTAATATTAACTAAAATCTCACTGCTCATGCTTTTACTGTCTGCGCTTGCAATAATCGCCCCGTTTCCAACAATGGCAATCCCATCACAGCAGAATAACTCCCCTTTATTTCACTAATAAACAGCGCCCCTAATCCCTGTACTGCGTAACTACCCGCCTTGTCGACACCCTCACCTGTCGCCACATACCAATCTAAATCCGCATCGGATAGCGCCCGAAAAGTCACCTCACTGACACACAATTCGCACATCACCTCATCGGCAGTCACCAACGCCACCGCCGTCATCACTTCATGTGTGTGCCCCGAAAGCTGCACCAACATCGCGCGCGCTTCCAGCGTGTCGACAGGCTTCCCTAAAACGACATCACCCAACACCACCGACGTATCCGCGCCTAATACTGGTTTGAAATCATCGCTCAAACTATCCCAACCCGCTTGCGCTTTCGCAATCGCCACCCGTTGCACATAGTCCACTGGCGTTTCACCCACCAACCGTGTTTCATCTACACCAACGGATAACACACTAAAATTGACCCCAATCTGCGCCAACAGTTCACTGCGCCGCGGTGAGCCAGAGGCTAAATAGATCTTAGGAAATGTCATCATGCACGATAATAAGGATGATTCTGCGGCACTGTCCAAGCTATAGGCCTGCTCAGCCAACGAACATCAAGAGGTTAGCTAGTTTTATTTCTGTAATTCTCACTTTTCCGATCTCCCCATGCCCTGTTAATTTAGTCGCTCTTCAGACAAGCTTGCTCACTTTATCATGAAATGCATTGCTACCATAAACTTCACCCCGCAAGGTCGCTTGTGAAATCTGTTTTTCTTGCTCACGGGTGTTCGGTATTTTGGTAGTGTTCTACACGCTTTGAGGCGGTATTGGCTAGGTTTTGATAGTGTTCATGCTCTGTAATGAGTTTGTCCATTTGACCAAGTGCATTGTGATGATACTTGGCGATATTGTCGCCTATTTAAAGAGTCCCTTAAAATGGGGGAACCTCAGGGGAACCTCAATCTGCCCCCTTTATTTTGCAGTAGTATACAGAAACGTTCTCTTTGGCCATAAGCTCACGAATGAAGCAGTCCTGCGCGTTCAACATCCTTATTCTATCTTCTACTGGGAGGGATCTGCGCATGTTTTTAATTTTTGTTGTAATCGTACAGCAACCTCTTTCTTTATTAACCTCGTACGAGTAGCCAAAAATATTTCCATCTATCTCTAGAGGGATTTCTTCATTATTTTCTAATAATCTTAAAAGCGTATTTTCGTTTGTTTTAGGTTTATAAATAAACACATACTTATCCTCGTCATAAAAATGATATTCATGTCGAAGTCTTTCATTCACAAATCTTTTAGTTTCATCATGCTTAAGGAAATTATTAGATTTCGTTTCGTCCATATTACCCTTCCAAAGACCGTACAACACCTCAGATTTATGATTGGTACAAGAGAAAAGGGGGAAAGTCAGCACCAAAATAAGTAGGTAACGAAAGCTAGGATGCCGTCCCATCTGAACTTCCTCCTCCATAACAGGCTGACTTATTGCAATTCTTCGCGATAACTAAACATTCCGATTGCATTATGTCACAAACATAATCATATATGGTTGATCGAGAAGCCATTTGAGCAAATGATCGGCACTGTTGGAAAAAACCACCACATAGGGTTTTAGCAGCATCAAAGCCTCTACGTGCTGCTACACATATTTTCTCTTTTTCTTTTTTCAAAAAATTATCCTTCCATCGGTTCCAACCTTCGTCTGAATCATCATATTCATCCCCTTTACAGCGGCCAATACGCTGTTTAAAGTATGAGCACGTTGGATTATCAACAAACAATCCTTTCAAATCAACGAATGCTAGCGGCCCACCCCCAACATACCCAAACACATTAATCCCCCACGCAACCCAAT
>DBOG01000017.1 GCA_002299915.1 Proteobacteria bacterium UBA652
TTTTTCGGGGGGATTACAATTCTCCTTTCGGAGGGTTAGATGGCGTGAGTACTTCATTAATGACACATATTACATCATTAATGTTGAGACCTGTCATTCCATCACACTCACCGGGTACTGTAGTGGTATCAGGATCGTCGCCACCTATTAAAACTTCTATCTCTACAGTGGATAAAGCCCTATTATAAACTCGAATGTCATCAAACCAAATGTAGCTATCCACACTAGGAGACCAATGTGCTCCTGATCCACCATGAAAGGTCGAAAAATAAAGACTATCTACTTGGTCTCCATTGGTTACAAAACGGAGTCCTGTAAGGCTTAATGCTAAATCCCCATTTACCCAAACGTCTACCTCTCCATCAGCATTGCTTCCTGAATTTACTTTTACACGTTGCGTAATATGGTACCACTGTCCTTTTTGAAAAATTATGTTTGATAAATCTAAATTTAATAAATTGAAATCTTCACCATAAGTACCGGGCTTATCCATATGATAAAGGTATAAGACTGCTTTCCCTCCCGTACGCCACATGAGTCTAGCCGTAAATCCATTGCTTCCATCACATGAGGCACCTCCCCCACAATTCCCGCCACCAGCTAAACCAGGCAACTTACCGCCCTCGCTTGTTCCCCCCCAATCAAAATCGTTGCTAAATCGCAACCAATAAGACGAAAAAGCGTCGTTTGAGCCAGTAAATTTTAGTGGGGATTGGGCACCTGTTTGTTGTGGCCCATGTTGATTGGCCGGATATTTCACTCTCATAGATTTTGTGCCAGAATGAGAGTAGGCATCATCAATAAAGACTCTTGATTGGTCAAAGCCTTGAACCCAAGGGGAATCAAAGCCATCTGTAATTAGATTCGCTTGTACGTATTCATGCTCATCTGGCCAATTTTCAAAATCACCACTATTAACTTGTGCCGATGAAAGGCTAAAAATAAATGATGCTAAAATCAATAAATAGTCTTTCATAATAATTTTGTTACCTATAGAAGTTTATAACTATGTGGCTGTCCAAGGCTTCTATTGGCTCAACACCTTATTAATCGTACAAATCACATCGTTAATATCCACACCGGCAACGCCGTCACACTCTCCTTTAGGCGGGGTAGAGGGGGTGACACCATCACATTCACCCAAAATAGTGGGGTTATCAGGGCATGAAGTTGGGCTTTCACCATTTTTTAATGCCGTTACTTCTGCTAGCGATAGTGCCTTGCTATACAAGTTAACTTCGTCTATCGTGCCATCAAAATGTCTGGCCTCAATGGGATTGTCTCCTATTCTGATGCCAGCGCTGCTGCTGGCAATATTACCCGTTTTGGTACGGCCACCCTTTTCAACACCATCGATATAGAGCCGCATTTTGCTACCATCATACGTTGCTACAATATGATACCAGGTATTGGGGTTGAGCGTTTGTGTGCCTATTAGGGTATGGGTTGTGCTACCTGTTTTGAGCCTGAATCTGGGTTTGATGCCATTATCACTGATAGTTGATAACATCCAGATATGGTCATTCTCTTGTACACCTGTTGCTTTGGAGATAATGCGGGCATCAGCTGTAGCAAAATCATCAGCCCTTATCCATGCTACAAGGCTGAGCTGATTGCCACTGATATCGAAACTATTGATGCTGACAAAATCATTATCCCCATCAAAATCAAGTGCGCTAGCCACTCTCCCTGCTGAGGGGGTTGCGCCGCTCACTGTGCCATCATGCCCATTGCCACTTTGATCGACCACTGTATTACTGCTCACACTGTCTAAGCTATATCTAGCAACAAGATCCGGATCTTGTTCGCATGGGTTATGAATACCCGTTGTGGTGATCGATGCCGTATTGCTCACGCTGGACAAATTGCCAGCACCATCTCTCGCTTTAACGGTGAAGTTATATGCTGTACCTGATGCTAATCCTGTTATGTGAGTGCTTATGCTGGTGCTGTTTTTTTCAAACACGCCATCTTTGTAAATGGTATAAGCAACGACCCCTGTATCTGCATCTGTTGCCGCATCCCAGCTTAAATCTGTGGTGGTATCGGTCGTATTTGTGGCATTTAGATTGCTAGGTGCCGTTGGCGGCGTGATATCGCCCGAAGTAGGGCTACCAGTATTCACTGGCCATACACAAGCAAAGTTAGCATCCTTAAAGCTGCTATCTTGCGAGCCCGTATCCGTTGCAAACCACCACACAAAAGGAGAAGGAAAGGTAGGCGGAAAGGGATTGGGGACTTCGCTCTTAGACCAATAAGCAGCTGCGCCTGCATTAGGGGAAAGCGTTGGGTTCGTATTGATAAAGGGCTCAGTCTGAGTAAAACAATTAGGCGAACAACTCGGCCCTGTATTCTGGTTGCCTAGCCCGATCCGAAATAAATGCCCCAATTCACTGCCCGTGCAGTTATATCCGTAGCCGAGCGGTGAATCATCTGCTGATTGGCTGCTACAGCTTGGATCAGGTTGTGACGTCTCCGGTAATCGCCAATTATTATGGCCAAGGTAAGTGTGTTGATTGAGAATATCGACCCATGCCATCGCTTCAAACCAATTCAGCATACCATTCTCTTGATTGCATATCTCAGTAGGTGTATGGCGGTCACTAACGCTGGGCTGCATGGCTGCAAAAGCATCCCATAAGTCTTTTTCTATGCCCGCGCTAGCATCACAAGCTGTTTTGACTAAATTGGCATCTTGCAGCCAATTAATACTTTGTGTTGTGTCTTCTATTAAGCCATTCCCAAGATCATTGAGGGCGGCAAAACTGGCAGGGCTAATGTGAAGTAAACTGGCCAGTAAAATGATGCGCATTTTCATTCGGGAATTTCCTGTAATTTATTTTAAATTTGTTTTACAGGGAAGTGATGTCCACAAATATAGCAAATATTCGCCCTTAAGGCAACATTTTTATGCTGCTTTAATTAACGCCTCAATGTCTAACACCTGCTGTTCAACCAGTTGTTTATTCCCCTTCGATTCAACATTCAGCCGCAATAGAGGCTCTGTATTTGATGCTCTTAAATTAAACCGCCAATCCTGAAAAACGATGCTAACACCATCGGTCATATCAACTTGTAACACGTCAACATCTGACCTTGAAGTGTAGTGTGCTAAGACAGCGTCAAGTACGGACTGTGTATCGGTAACCGTATAATTTATTTCACCACTACAAGGATAAGCAGCTATTCTCTCCGCCACTAATTCTGATAGCGGCTTTTTTGTCGTACTAATAAGTTCTGTTAATAATAACCACGGAATCATCCCACTATCACAATATGCAAAATCTCGAAAATAATGATGGGCACTCATTTCGCCACCATAAATGGCATTCTCTGCGCGCATTCTTTCTTTAATAAAAGCGTGGCCTGTTTTGCTCTGAATGGCAATGCCTCCTGCTTTTTCTACAATATCAATCGTATTCCAACTCAACCGAGAGTCATGAATAATTTTTTCGCCTGGATGTTTCTTCAGGAAAGCTTCGGCCAATAGGCCAACAATATAATATCCCTCGATAAAATTTCCCTGATGATCAAACAAAAAACAACGATCAAAATCACCATCCCAGGCAATGCCCATATCTGCTTGATGAGCTACTACCGCATCGGCTGTTGCCTGCCTATTTTCAGCTAATAAGGGATTTGGAATGCCATTTGGAAAGGTTCCATCAGGGTCATGATGTACCTTAATAAATTCAATCGGAATATCAAGCAGCTTAAACTGTGATTCAATGGCATCAATCACATGCCCTGCCGCACCATTTCCCGCATTCACTACCAATTTCAAAGACACTAAATTGGCGGGTTCAATATAGGACATAAGATGATCAATATACTCTTTTAAAATGGATTTCTGACTCAATGACCCTTGTCTATCTATCGGGTTAAACTGCTCATTTTCTGCAAGCTGTTGGATCTCACGCAGTCCACTATCACCACTAATTGGCTTGGCGCCCCGTCCTACAAATTTAATCCCATTATAATCAATCGGATTATGGCTTGCTGTGACCTCGATTCCACCATCCACATCCAAATTAAAAGCGGCAAAGTAAATTTCTTCGGTACCGGTCATTCCAATATCGATCACATCCACACCCGCATCCATCAAGCCTTTTGCCAGCGCCATTTTTAATGATTCACTGGTTAATCGTATATCACACCCTACGACCACGCGCTTAGCGCCAAGGTACTGGGCATAAGCCCGCCCAATGCGATAGGCAATATCCTCATTGAGTTCATCACCTAACTTGCCCCGCACATCATATGCCTTAAAACAACTCAGCTCCGTCATTTAGCCCGGCCATAAATATCTTCCAGACGCTCAATATCATCTTCACCCAAATAATCACCTGTTTGCACCTCAATAATCACCAACGGGATCTCACCTGCATTTTCTAAGCGATGTTGGTGGCCAGCCTGAATATAAGTTGATTCGTTGGTATTCACTTCTATCTCTCGTCCGTTATTGATTACCTTTGCCGTACCGCTCACTACTACCCAGTGTTCACAGCGATGTTGATGCACCTGTAAACTCAATACCCCGCCAGGTTTCACCTCAATTCTCTTAATCTTAAACCCATCACAATTATCCAATACGCGATAATTACCCCACGGACGAGTCGCCATATTATGAATTTTATAGGCATCATTGTCTTGTTCTTTTAAGGATTGATAAATGTATCTCACCTCTTGTGCGCTGTCTCGCGAAGCCACCAAGACTGCATCCGATGTATCCACAATAATCAAATTTTCCACCCCGACTGCAGCCACCATGCGATCGTCGCTTTGTACATAGCAATTTCTGGCATCATGCAGCATTGCATCACCTTGAATGCGATTACCCAAGGCATCTGGTGTAATTAAGTCACCCAATGCCGCCCAAGATCCAATATCACTCCAGCCGATATCGCACGCCACTACAGACACATTATCAGACTGTTCCATTAGCGCATAATCAATAGAGTTATTAGGCACCGCTGAAAATAAAGCCGCGTTCAACGTTACTTTATCGAAATCATCCGTCTCTACTTTTTGTGATCCTGCCAAACACGCTCGTGTTGCCTCCAAAATATCAGGCGCATGCTGCTGCATTTCATCAATCAATGTCTCTGCTGAAAAGCAAAACATGCCTGAATTCCACAGATAATCGCCCGATGCAACATATTCCTCCGCAGTAGCCAGATCAGGTTTCTCAACAAACCGACGTACATCCGTTCCCTCTGCCTCAATATAACCATAAGCTGTTTCAGCATGACTTGGGGTAATACCAAAGGTCACCAACTTACCTGTCGCAGCCAATTCACATGCCCGAGACACCGCAGCGGAAAAAGCATTCTCATCTTGAATCAGGTGATCTGCCGCCAACATCAGCATCAATGCATCTTCACCATATTTCTCAGCCACCTGCAATGCAGCCGCAGCAATCGCTGGCGCCGTATTTCGACCCGCAGGCTCTAAAATATAACGATTATGTATCGCCTGTTCGGTCTCATTCGCCACCTCAAAACAAGCATCCATTGTCTTATACTGCAATGCATGGCTCGCTACTGTCACAATATCTGTCACACTCGGCAAACTCGCCCCACGTAGCCATGCCTTTTGTAGCATGCTCTTACCATCTGCCAACCGAATAAACGGCTTAGGATGCTCCTCACGCGACACTGGCCACAATCGAGATCCTGCACCGCCGCACATAATTACAGGTATTAACTTCAACTTAATTCCTTTTGTTTCTTATCTCCCAAAATACTAATGAGAGACGCCATCTCTTTTTATAACTTTTAAAAAAGTAAGCCATAAAATCTTTAAATCAAACATAAATGACTGCTTTTCTTTGTATTCAACATCCAACGCCACTTTCTCTGGAATAGGCAATTCATCTCGTCCATTAATCTGCGCCCAGCCCGTTAATCCAGGCATAAGTACATGGACACCTTTTCCTGTTCGAAGAACCATCAAATCATCTTGGTTAAATAATGCGGGTCTTGGCCCCACAAAACTCATATCCCCCTTCAAAATACTCCATATCTGAGGCAATTCATCTAAACTCGATTTTCTTAAAAAATTACCTATTGGTGTCAACACACTTTCTGGATCAGGTAACAAATGGGTAGCAATAGCCGGCGTATCTATTTTCATACTTCTAAACTTAGGCATTCTAAAAACAATATTATGCTGCCCTACCCGATCAGACCAATATAAAGCGGGGCCCATAGAGGTTAGCCTTACGAATACTGCCACTATTAGAATTGGTAGTAGTAAAATAGAAAGCACCACTAAAGCTAAAATTAAATCAAAAAGTCTTTTCATTAAAATACCTACTACTTATTCATCCAATAATACCGTCGCTAGTTTTTCTGCCAACCTCGTATAATCATGATTTTTCAACACATATTCCCTGCCATTTTGACCAAGTTGTGCTCGTTGTTCGACAGACATGTTTTCTATTTTTAGTACCGCCTCAACAACTGCCTGAGGATCCTCTGCAGGAACTGATAATCCTGCATGCGCCTCTGTTACTGGTTCATATTCTGCTGAATCAATCGCATATAGAATTGACTTGCCCCCATACAAATAATCAAACAATTTATTAGGTGACACGCCAAAACGAAAGAGCGGATCTTTAGTCAACCCAATATAACAAATATCAAACTTTGACAACATAGTTTGGATTTGTTTTTTTGGAATAGCATCAATAAAGTAAAGATTATTTAATCTAAGTTTTTTACTCTTGGCCTGTAACCTTTTTTTTTCCTTACCCTTCCCCACCAATACCCATGCTAAAGAATCATTATCTTTTGTTATTGCGGCAGCTTCAATAAAGGTTCCTAACGCATTTGCCGCACCTAATGTACCCGTGTAACCTATAATGAATTTATCCTTTGGCAACATTCCTAATACTTTATCTGGGATCGGTTCTGCCTGCGAAACCTCTTCTAAATCAAATCCATTTGGGATCCACTCAAATTTTTCACGCGCCATCCCCCGCTGGATCATATGCTTTTCTGCATTAGGTAAGTTAGACAACACAATATCTGACTCGCGATATGCTTTGTCCTCAATCCACTGTAGCAATCTAATGAAGGGATGTTTTATCGAATACCCTCCAATTTCCACTAGTGATAAAGGCCAAATATCACGCACTTCGAATGCTAGTTTTGCACCTGTTTTTTTTGCTAAGCGCTGCGCACTAATGAATGGTATTAAAGAAGGCGAACTATACAAAATGACATCCGGACGCTCCGTAATCACCTTAGAAATATTTAATATCTTCCTAGCAAAATCAATCCAATTCCATACTCTTTTTTTATCGTGGGCACCTTGATATTCTGGCATCGAGACCCAGACGAAGCGAAAACCATCAATAAATTCCACTTTAAACCTACGTTTAATCTTTGGTGGATACCTTAATAAGTGTGTATAGCCAGCCGCAATCAAGAATACTTTATGCCCTTGTTTAGCCAATTCTTTTGACAAATAATAGTGGCGTCCTCCCATGCCAGTTTCTGGCGTAGAAGCGTATTGGTTAATAATCCAAATAGTTTTAGCCACCTAACATCTCCATAATAATCCGCTCACTTGCTTGCCCACCGCCATATAAGTCAGCTGAATCATCTACCTTAAAATGAGGCTGCTTATTAAAAGCAGACATAATCCTAGATTCATCAGCCCCTACCAATATATTTGCTCCTACTTCTAACAATTCCACCCATTCAGTTTCATCACGTAATGTAATACAAGGTTTATCAAAAAAGAAAGCCTCTTTTTGCAGCCCTCCGCTATCTGTCATTACTAAATTACAATGCTTAATTAACCACACCATATTCAAATAGCCAACAGGATCAATAATCAATAAATTTGACGTGTCAAAATCGCTTTTCTGTAAAATATTCTTCGTTCTCGGATGCAGAGGCAATACGACTTGGTTCTCTTTGGCTATTTTATTTAATGCCGCAATGATCGCTTTCAACCGTGCAGGATCATCTGTATTTTCAGCTCGATGAATAGTGCATAATACGAATTTTTCAGAAAGCTCTAAGTCTAAGGGTTTCTCTGCCAATTCTCGGTAAAACAATGCACCATCTTGCATCACATCCCCTGATAATACACTTTTAGCCCCTGTTTTCCACTCATCAATTGCCTCACTTTCTAAATTATCCATTGCAGTTTGGGTAGGACAAAATAATACGCTACTTATCCTATCTGTAAGGATACGATTGATTTCTTCTGGCATCCGCATATTGAAACTACGTAATCCTGCCTCGATATGGGCGATCTTAATATGCAATTTAGATGCTGCTAAGGCACCCGCTAGCGTAGAATTAGTATCGCCATACACCATGACCCAATTAGGTTGCTCTTTAAGTAATACTTCTTCTATCTTCTCGATCATTTTTCCTGTCATTGCACCGTGGGTTTTGCCACCAATTCCCAAAAAATAATTTGGTTTTGGAATTTTCATTTCATCAAAAAACACGTCACTCATATTAGAATCATAGTGCTGCCCCGTATGCACGATGACTTCCTCAATATCAGCCCCTTGCTTTGATTGCCGCAAAATTTCCCGACTGACTGAGCCCGCTTTAATAAATTGCGGGCGAGCGCCCAATATTGTCACAACTTTCAATTCAACAACCCTTCATATAGTTCGAATAGTTTACGCTTTTCCAGTTCCCAATTATACTTCCCACGCACCGCCCGCAAGCCATTTAGACCCATTTGTTCAGCTTCCGCAGGATGCGTTATTAAATACTCGATAGCCTCTGCTATCTCATTTGAATTAAGTGGATCCACACAAATTCCACATCGTTCTCCTTCAACAATCTCCTTCCATAAGGGGAAATTAGATGCAATCACCGGGATCCCAGCCACCATATACTCAAACATTTTGACGGGTAAAGCATCCAAATAATTAATCACTGGGTGAAGCGTCACTAATCCTGCCTTAGATCTTGCTAATACAGCATTAATTTCTTGCCTATTTAAAAAACCCAATTCATTTACTTTTCTCCAGCCAGGGTATTGCCTAACAGTATCTTCTACCTTTTTTTCATTGAACAGCCCGGCTAAATTTAAACCAATATTGTCCGTTTCCTCCATTGCTCGCACAATTTCTTCAATTCCTCGTATTCTAGCAATCCCGCCAATATAAACTATCTCGTCTTGCTTCTGAAGCCAACTACTCGAATTTTCCAGCTCATCTAACACTGGAAAATTATTAATATCAATTGTATTTACGTTTATTTTAAGAAATTTATCTCTAATAAAGGGGGTCGCAGTAATAATTCCATCAAACTTAGCACATGCCCAACGCTCGTACCTCGCAAACACCTTAGATAGCATGTTTTTTATCCGTGGACTTAGATATGGCTTGCCTAATAACTGTTTCGGCACATCTTCATGTGAATCAAAAATTACTGTTTTTCCGCGTTTCTTTAACTTGAGTCCAATTGGTATTAATTCTGGATCATGTAAATGATAAATATCTGCATCAAGTTCGATTGCCTTCTGATAAATACGCTTTACCGTTTGTGTCATCCGAGAGAATCGCCCTCCGGAACATTTTCCCACATCAACAATCTTCACACTCTTCTCAACTGCATCTCCCAATCCATCGGCAACAGTTAAAAACACACTGTATCCCTGTTTCGATAGCGAAGAACACATTTTAACAAAAATTCGGGTATCACCTCGAGGGTGAACGGATGTTAAATGGGCAACTTTAAATTTTGACATATTGTGTTTTCATTAAAGGTGCCAAAAATAGAAACACCAGATAAAATCCAAGCATTGCCACCACAAAAGGCATCACTCCCCACAAAAAATTCACCATCATTGTCGAATCAACCTTTGGATATATAAAGACAAACTTTGCTAAGAAAACAGCATATATCAATAATAGGAAAAGACTACCTTTTTTCATCACAAAGCGGTATAAACCAGCAAAGGCAGCCCCTATAAAAAACATCATGGCAACCGCTGCCACACCAAAATTGGCATATGCTTCTCCTATAGCCCCAGGCACTGGTGCACCCGATGTGTCTGGTACATATAAGCTTTTTATCATCAGCCCTACGGATGAAGGTTCAAAGCCAAAGAACTGGCCTACTGTATTCCGAAGCCAGTCCAAATAAGTCGCGCCCAGCATCAACTTATCAAGCGTAAATGTGTGGAAAATCAGTACTAACTGCTGTAAATCCGCAACATTCCCCCGCCCAATCATTTCTTTTAGAAAACCTTTCCCAACCAAGTCTACTTCCGCACCAATAAATAATCCATTACTCAGCAACCGTAAAAAATAAACAAAAAAAGCAAAGCCCATTAATACAGCAAAGTAGAATAAAATTTTCTTTCTATTTCGCACATCAATTAGAGCGATAAAAAATAATTGAGAAATAATAAATGTTATTGCCACGGTGATCCGTCCTTGAGACATAATAATCACCATACCTAATAGGCTCAATAAAATAAAAGTGCTTCCAACTTTCTTTCCTGTTACCACCAACCCTAGCAACCAAATATAGATGCCCGCATGGTAAAAATGATAGGGCAAGGTTGTTACACCAGCATCCGAGACAAGGTGCGTAAATGCTTGAAAATACAGGAGCATATTAACTAACCCTCCAGCGGTCACTAAGGCAATCCAATACCAGTACACAACCCCAATAAGCAAAAAAGGCACAACCAGCAATAAATAATACTGCCCAAAAAACGGCCAGAAACCACCACTCCTGTGGCGATGAATGAAGGCGATTTTTTGCTTAAAGATCACATAACCCAAACCGAAAGATAAATACGAAAAAAAGGCATAAATGAGCGCATATTGGAACAAATCAACAACTTTATCTTGTGGTATGCTCGTAAACTCAATAAATCGGCCGAAATCACCACCTGAATTCGCATAATAATAGCCCCCTAGGGCATAGCCTACATACATAAGTGAAAATATTGTAAGTGGTGAAAAATAGTCATTATCATTAAGATAAAAGTTAAACACCATCATTAGCACAAGTAGGGTAAAGCTCAGCGTGGCTAGAAAATTTGTCGTTGCACTATATTCTACAAAAAAAGTAATTATTGCTAATAACAAACAGCTTGTTATGAAAACGAGTGTTTTTTTTGAAGTCTCATTTAAAATCAAACTTTATTCCCTCATTCACATCGTTCATACTCCCCCCTTGACCTTATTTTTAATCCCACTCAGAAGATCCTTCGCTTGTTGTTTAAACATAAACAACGAGACAAGCAAAATAGACAGCCATATTATCACGCTGAATTGTACTGGTATTTCCATTATATTAACCAAGATCGACATGGTCAAAGCAATCGAACTAATGATATACATTCGTCTCCGCTCAAATCCCATCCACAATATTGATGATATCTCAGTTCTTAGTATAAAAAAAATAAAAAAGGAAATTGCAGAAGCCGTTGCAGCACCACTTGCCCCTAAAATCGGAATCAAATAGTAGTTCCCGATACCATTAATGATTAGCGCAATAATTGCAGCCACCATTAAATATGTCGTTTTTCTTTCAATCCCAATGCCGACGCCTGTTGCTTCAGACAATGTATAGAGCAAAGGATAAGCCATCGCTGCCAATAAAATAAACTGCACCTGTGCATATTCAGTAGGAAGAATCAAAGTCACCACCCAAGAAAGAATGCCAGCTACCGACCATATCACAATCACAGCGAAGGTAACATTATCAATCGTGCGCTTAACACGTTCAGGTTCCACTCCCTCAGCTGCCCATTTATAAATGGTAGGGAGCCAAACGGTCGAAAAAACAGTTTTAAATACCAATGCCGCCCCTGCAAAATTTATCGCAACAGCATAAATACCTAATTCTTCAAAAGAGGATAATGCACGTAAGAAAATTTTATCCATGGCAGTTAAGCCCCAAAAAGCGAGCCCTCCTCCGATCAATGGTACGCCATAACGTACCATTTCTTTAAATTTCACCCTGTCAATCGTGGCTGTTAAAGCCGGAACCCACTGAAAACGTGTATTCCATGCAAAAATAATAAACACAGCGACAAGAGAAATAACGAATGCCAAGAGTAAATTCTCAAATTTAGCATCAATCGAAAATACAATATAAACAAGCAATATAATCAAAAAGAGGATCTTGGGCAATAATTGACTCATTGAAAAAGCGATCCCTCGCTCCTGCATTCTCAAAATCAATCCAAAGAAGCGAGCATAAAAAGAGCTCAATAAGCCCACAAAAAGTAAGATCATCAGATAAGTGGAATCGATTCCAAAAAGAAATTGGGTTATCGACCACGGGAGAGAGATAAACAGTATTAAAATGCAAGCCAAAGCTAACTGGCCTGGTAAAATTGTGGCTTTCAATAAGCTCTGTTTATCTTCAACCTCATGAAACTCACGTACATAGGCTTGATCTAGACCAAAGCTGAAAATTAACCAGCTGAAGCTAATCGCCAACTGAAGCATGGCTAAGCGACCCACATCCTCAATAGAAAACAACCAAGTAATAATGGGTAATGTAATTAAGCCCAATATAGCCGCACCCACTGGGCCTATAGAGAAAGCCATAATCGTTTTATACTTCAAGTTTTTCCCCAGCCATTGAATTTAGTAACGATTAAGTTATGATTCCCCAAGCAATATTTCTTCAAAATAAGAGCCTACTTTTTTGAATGATATCTCTGGAAAAGTTGATTTCAATAATTCAATATTTGCTGTTGATGTTTTTAATTCTTTCTTTTCTACGGACACATATTGAACTGAAATATTGAGCGTATTTAAATAATCAATAATACTTTTCATTGATACACCATCTGCAGTACCAATATTTAAAATAGGTGGCGTTTTCTTATTCAAAATCATTTCATATAAATTGACCACATCCTGAATATAAATAAAATCTCGGATTGCATTACCATTATTGTATAACTTCAGCGTCTCACCGCTGTTAGCAGCATCTATGATTTTTGAAATGACAGAGAATTTATCATCACCACCATACATATTAAACACCCTGCATATCGTGAAATCGATCTGGTACAATCCACACACCGACTCAACTAGTTTTTCATTTGCTATTTTTAGCGCTGAGTGTAAATTATGAGCACTTAACTTGTCACTTTCCCTACAAAATATATTATTTCCATACACAGAGCTGCTACTGGTGTATAAAACCTTTTTCACTCTAACTTTATGCCGAATTAAATAATTTATAACAATGGAGGTGCACATCAAGGACCTCTGTAAATATGAGTCCGTATCATTGTATTCATATAGTTTTGTTGAACTTTGGAAATTATTAAACACAACGGAAACACTGTCAGGAAAGGCTATTTTATTCAAATCATTTACTGAATCAATCGATGAAATCAGAAACACGTCCTCATCCTTCGCCACGTATTTTTGTAATTGCCGAGAAAGATTCCCATTTTTACCCACTATTATTATCATATTAAAATATCATCTAATAATAGCAAGTAATCCTTTTTAGCTTTCTCGAATGAGAAATCATTGCTAATTATCTGGTTAAATTTTGTTTGTAAATTAATATCAATATCTTTAACTAAAGATAGATCAAAGTCTTCTGCAGGATTAACAAATACACCACTGACACCCTCCACTACAATCTCTCTATTTGCACCGATATTAGAGCAGATTAAAGTACAATTTGATGATATTGCTTCTAATACAGATATGGGACGACCATCGCTGTCTGGCACCGATATCATTACTTTTGCCCTTCTCATCATGTCGGCATTTTCTTGCTGGCTCAGTTCTCCCAAAAATTGCGTATTATTTCCGATTCCTAGCGCCTCAACAAGTTTTTTTAGTCGGGGGGTGTTTTCCTCATCACTCGCTCCAGATATGAATAACATCCACTCCGTATTCTTTTTCACAAAACGGCTAAAAGCATACACAACTCTTTCTATATTATATAGCTTCCGGTGCCCTCGAGGAGAGTATATTATGTGCTCTTTTTCTTCTTTGGGGTCTGGGAAATAAACATATTTACTTACACCAAAGCTTAATGGATATATCTGTTTATCATTCCCCACCAAGCTTCGCATTGTTGCCTCCATACCAATTGAATTAATAGATGATAAATATGTTGTATTCTTCAAACAAAACCGTGTCATCCATCTAGATATAAAGCCTTTATGAGGTGCAACTAGTATATCGCTTCCCCATGCTGTTAATAAAATTTTATAAAAATGGCTGAACAGGAAAATATAAAAAAAAGATATCTTATTCACCTGATGGATATGTATCAAGTCTGGCTTTATTTTTCTAATCAGTTTAATTGAAAATAAAGTGTTTGCAATAACTGACTTCTGCCACACAAAAACATCTTGAGTAACCGCACCATCGAAAAAGGCAATATTATTCGTTAGCACAGAGACTTCATACTCCTGTTCCATCATTTCAATGAACTTCTTTGCATGGATACTGGCGGATGTAATAACTAATATTTTTTTCATTTTTTTAATTTAGTAATCGGCCTTTTATAGCGGCATCAGAATATTTCTTTACGATTTTATACTTTCTCACCCGTATTTAATGGCTGATAATTTTCAACTATTGACTCAATAACATAATTGATCTCTTTTTCGGTCAGGTATGGATTCATCGGCAAACTCATCACTTCTCTAGCGGCTTGCTCTGCAACAGGGAAACTTCCTGGCGATAACCCAAGATATGTGAAGCATTCCTGGAGGTGGAGCGGCATAGGGTAGTGCACAGCAGTGGGGATGCCTGCTTGCTTTAAGCGTGCTTGTAACTTATCTCTATCCTGCACGCGTAAGGTGTATTGCGCCCATACAGAACTCCGCTCCGTATCCACACCAGGAACCTGAACGAAATGATTCAAAGATGCCGTATACTGCTCCGCGACCCTTTGTCGACTACCAATTTCTTTACCATAGTGAGGCAGTTTTGCGAGTAAGACAGCTGCTTGAATTGTGTCTAACCTCCCACCCATACCAATATACTTATGATGGTAGCGTTTATTTTGCCCATGGACTCTCATCATTCTCATTTTTTCAGCATACTCATCATTATTTGTAAATACCGCGCCACCATCACCATAGCAACCTAGTGGCTTTGCAGGAAAAAAACTCGTTGTGTAAATATCACAATGATGCACTTCCTGTTTCCCTTTGTATGTCGCTCCAAAGGCTTGTGCACCATCAATAATAACCTTTAATTTGAATTTCTTTGCAATGGCATTAATCTCATCCATATCGGCAGGTTGCCCATACAAACTGACTGGCATAATTGCTTTTGTTTTTTCAGTAATAGCTGCTTCAATTTTACGAGAATCAATGTTGAAACTACTCGCATCAATATCAACGAAAACCGGCTTTGCTCGTAAAAAAGAAATTGTTTCTGCTGTAGCAATAAAGGTAAATGGCGTAGTAATTATTTCATCACCTGGTTGAATGTCCATTGCCATCATCGCAAGCAATAAAGCATCGGTTCCATTAGAACAGGTAACCGAATATTTCGCACCTGTAAAATCTTGCAACTGTTCCTCCAGCAGCCCAACCTCTTCCCCCATAATATAATTAGACTTATTGAGTACCGACTGAATACTGTCATCAATCTCTTTTTTGTATAGCTGATATTGATGCGATAAGTTTGCAAAATCTATTTTCATGCTTAACATTTATCCTAAAAATCTTAATTGGTCATCTTCAAGAACATACTTTTGTCTTGTGTGTTCACATATTGCCTCGCCCTTCCCTGAGATAGGTAATGCCAGCTTTTCCCCATATTGGCTTATCCATCCAATTTGTTTCGCAGGAACCCCTACAACGAGCGCGTAGGGCTTTACATCTTTATTAACAACAGTGCCCGCTCCAATAAAGGAATATTCACCTATCGACACACCACATACGATCGTACAATTCGCACCTAATGTCGCACCTTTCCCAACAGCGGTATCTCTATATTCATTTTTCCGCTCGATCAGCGAACGAGGATTATATACATTTGTAAAGACCATGCTGGGGCCGCAAAAAACACCTTCTGCTAGTGTGACATTATCATAGACTGATACATTGTTCTGAATTTTACACTTGTCACCAATCACAACTTTGTTGCCAACAAAGACATTCTGCCCTAGTGAAACACCTTCTCCTATTTTTGCACCTGCACACACATGCGCCCAATGCCATATACGCGAGCCCGCTAATATTATTGCACCTTCGTCAACGATTGCAGTTGGGTGTATATATGTATCTGTCATGCTTTTCTCACTTTATATGTACTGCCACTTTATCCGCCAGTGCCATTGCAGTCGTCCATTTACCACCCAGCACTGTAATTAATTTTCCTGTTTTATCAAACACATAATCTCTAGTTATACGATCTGCTGACTTTGTTGATGCGAGGAGAGGGCGGATCCCAGAAAACACCTCCATCACATCCTCGCTGGTTATTTCTTCTTCATGATAATAATTATATGCTGACAAAAGGTATTTTTGTTCTTTGTCTGAGCACTCAATTGGATCTGTTAATAACTGTTTTTCGTCAGTTGTACCTAACAATGATAACCCTTTCCACGGTAATACAAAAAAAATTCGTCTTTCACCTGGTACTTCAAACAAATATCCTTGCCTACATTTTTTATTCAATACAAGATGACTCCCCCGCACGACATCAAGCTGATATTTTGATTGAATATTACTTCTCCTCAATAATTCAATCGCCCAAGGGCCGCATGTATTTACAACAAAATCAAACTGTTCAACACCACCATTAAAATAAACCGCTCCTTGCCGGTCTACTTTATCAATATTTATATTTTCATATAATTTAGCACCCTTATCCCGTGCCTGATCTGCAACCCAGTTTCCCAATAGATAATCATCCATTTGCCCATCATAGAATGCATAGCCACCTATCAAACCTGCCTTTTTCAGTCCTGGATCTTCTTGTAAAAGGGCTTCCCTAGTTAACCATTTTGATTTTGGCAATGCACTTGTTCCTGCTAAGTTTTCGTACAAAAAAAGACCTACTTTAACAAGCCATCGGCTTCTACGCGACTTTTTATATATAGGCAAGACCAGTCTAATTTTATTCGTCAGTTCTGGTGCACGTTTTAACCACGCATCTCTTTCGTTAAGCGCTTCCTTTACTAATCGAAATTCTCCTTGCTCAAGATAACGTAAACCACCATGTAAAAGCTTAGAGGATGCTTGGCTAGTTTTACTGACAAGCTTATCTTGTTCGTAAAGAGAAACGACATGCCCGCGTTTCGATAATACCCAGGCACAACACAAGCCATTAATGCCCCCGCCAATAATGCAAATTTTTAGACTCACTAAAACTATTAGTACTCTAAAGGAAGAGAGATCGCTTTCCCATCTCGAGCCGACAAATAAGCGGCGATTAAGACTTCTAGTGATTTTAAACCTTCTCGTCCATCCGTCTCTGGCTCTGCATGGCCTCGGAACACGTCGATCACATTCTTATAATATAATGGGTGACCAAAGCCATAGACAGATGTTGTCTCGTAATTCGCCTCTTTAATTGTAAGATCATAGTCACGCTCATCTTCAAACTCCCAATGCTGTATTTCATTAACAGCAAGCCCTCCTACTCTAACCGTTCCTTTTTCTCCTAGAATTGTTATGGAGCCTTCAAAATTCTTTGGATAGCTGAGCATTGTGACATTCACTGAGCCCATCGCCCCACTACGCCACTTGATATTGAGCACTCCCGTATCCTCGACTTCAATGTCTCGTTCTAAGGTACCCATCATTGCTTGAATTTTTTCTACAGGTCCAATGAGCCAATCTACTAAATCTATATAGTGGCTTGCTTGATTCATAAAAGCACCCCCATCCAGCTCCCATGTGCCCCGCCATTTTGCTTGATCATAGTAGTCCTGAGGCCGCGTCCAAAACACATTAAGGTTCACCATATAAATACGACCAAACCTTTTTTCGTCCATTGCTCTTTTCAGTAATTGTAATGTTGTGTTTCGTCTATTCTGTTTAACAACAAATAGTCTAACGCCAGCATTATCACATGCCTTTACCATTTTCACGCCATCACTCCAGCGTGTTGCCATCGGTTTTTCACTAATCACATGCACACCCTTCTCAGCGATTTCGACTGCTTGTTCAGGGTGAATGCCTGATGGCGTACAAATTGACACAGCGTCTAATGTTTCATTTCTCAGCATTTCCGTTAGTGATGAATAGCCCGCCACCCCATATGTTTCTATCGCATCATTTAGTGCTTCTTGTGCATTATCACATACGGCAACTAATTCGAAATCATCCGGATAGGTTGCGATTGAGGAAAAATGATTTTTTGCAATACGTCCACACCCCACAAGTGCAATTCTAATTTTTCGTCCATCAATCACTGGGTAGCTTCTCATTTCATAATCTCCATGTTGGGTTTTCCACAACCCCTTTGACATCAATAATTATTCCATTCACTTCCGAAATACTTGCATAATCTTCAGCAGTAAGTGCTTTGAATTGTGAATGGCCAACTGCAACAATAATTGCGTTATATTTAATGTTTTTTCCAAATGGATCCTCTATAACCCCATGATGGTAATGTTTTTTATTCTCTCTACGGTCTACCCAGGGGTCATAAACATCAAGACTTGTTCCATATTCTTCTAATTCTTCGATAATATCTATTACTTTTGTATTTCTCATGTCGGGGCAATCCTCCTTAAAGGTTAAACCCAATATTAGTATCTTCGCCCCTTTAATTTTACTGCCTGCCTTGATCATTTCTTTAATCGTTTTTTCAGCAATATATTTACCCATACTATTATTAATTTGGCGCGCTGCTAAAATAAGGTCGGGTTTATAACCCATTTCTTCCGCTTTAAAGGTCAAATAATAAGGGTCCACACCGATACAATGCCCTCCAACCAGCCCAGGCATTAATTTAATAAAATTCCATTTAGTGGCTGCTGCATTGATAACTTCTTTAGTATCAATACCCATTTGATCAAAAATTAATGCCAATTCATTAATCAACGCAATATTCACATCTCGCTGTGTATTTTCAATTACCTTTGATGCTTCTGCCACCTTAATACTCGGTGCCAAAAAAGTACCTGCCGTAATAACTGATTTATATAACTGATCGATTCGTTTTGCCACTTCGGGAGTCGAGCCTGATGTTACTTTAAGAATATTCTTGACTGTATGCTCTTTATCTCCAGGATTAATACGTTCTGGCGAATACCCAACAAAGAAATCGACATTAAATGTAAGCCCTGACGCCTTCTCTATCTCAGGTACACACTCTTCTTCCGTCACCCCTGGATATACAGTTGACTCATAGATAATAATATCTCCCTGTTTGATAACGTCTCCAACTGCTTGTGACGACGTTAAGAGCGGGGTCAAATCGGGCTGATTAGATTTGTTAATCGGCGTGGGAACGGTGATAATATAGATATTACAACCTTCCACAGACTGCAAGCTAGCGCTATATTGAATATTTTCAGAAACGGATGCCAACAGTACATCATTTATTTCCATCGTTCTATCAGAGCCTGCTTTTAACTCATCAATACGTGTTTGATTGATATCAAAACCCACAACAGGCATTTTTTCAGCAAAAGCGACTGCTAGAGGTAGGCCGACATAACCTAGCCCTACTATGCATATTTTATCTTTCATCCTTCGTCTTAACCCTTATAACTCTTTAATTATGAATTATGTTTTTTTATTCGACAGTGACCGACTTTGCTAGGTTTCTTGGTTGGTCGACATCGGTTCCTTTTATTAGTGCGACATGATAGCTAAGCAATTGTAACAATATATTATATGTAATAGGAGCTGTAATTCTGCCCACATTTGTTGTTGCTTTAATCACATTAAATCCCTCTTCTGAGCTAATGTCAGATAACTCATCCTCAAACACAATCATTTGTCCTCCTCGTGCCTTAACTTCTTGTATGTTTGACTTAAGCTTTTCTAATAAGTCGTCCAGTGGCGCGATAGCAACAACCGGCATATTTTCATCAATCAGAGCCAAAGGCCCATGTTTAAGCTCTCCTGCGGGATATGCTTCGGCATGAATATAACTAATTTCTTTTAATTTAAGCGCTCCTTCCATTGCAATAGGATACATCGTACCACGCCCCAAAAATAGCGCGTGCTGCTTATCGGCAAACAATTTTGCCATATCTTCAATTGACGCCTCATGGGCCAATGCATTAGAAATCAAACTTGGTAACTTCTGTAAACCTTTAACAATTAATCCTTCACGTTCTATATTAAGGATTTTCTTCACTTTGCCGATGCACGTCACTAACAAGGAAAGAGCAACCAGCTGAGTAGTAAATGCTTTAGTAGACGCCACCCCAATCTCTGGCCCCGCATGAGTGAGGTAACTCAGATCTGATTCTCGAATAAGGCTGCTTTCTGGTACATTGCATATAGCCAATGTTGGAATATTATCCAATATTCGGTTCTTCTTGATTTGCTGAATAGCTGCCAAGGTATCTGCCGTTTCCCCCGACTGGCTAATTGTGACAAACAAAGTATTGTTTTGTATAACTGGATTTCGATACCTAAACTCACTCGCCACTTCAACTTGACAGGGCAGCCCAATAATATCCTCAGTCCAATATTTTGCAACAAAACCTGCATGATAACTCGTCCCGCATGCAATAATATGTACTCTTTCTATGCTACTAAATACCGATTCTGCTTGTGGGCCAAAACTAGAAACTAATACTGAGTTTTGAGTGATTCTCCCTTCTAAACTATCAATTACCGCTTGTGGTTGTTCAAATATTTCTTTATGCATATAGTGCCGATATTCGCCCAACTCGACAGCTGTAACACTGAGCGACGACTGCTTGACTGGACGCTCTACAGATACACCATTTATGTTATAAATTTCGACACTTCCCCGCGTTATCTTTGCTATATCACCTTCTTCAAGAAAAATAAAGTTTTGAGTGACCGGTAATAATGCAGCGACATCTGATGCAATAAAATACTCGCCAATCCCTACTCCAACTACTAAAGGGCTCCCATTTCTGGCTGCAATCAATGTGTCTGGATTGTTGTTGGCAATAACGCCTAAGGCATAAGCACCTTCAAACTCTCTCAATGCTTGTGTTACTGCTTCCAACAAATCATTTGTCACTTCTAACTGTTGGTGTATCGCATGCGCGACAACTTCAGTGTCTGTTTCAGAAGTGAAACGATAGCCCATTTCAAGCTGTGTTTGCTTTAATGATTGATAATTTTCAATAATGCCATTATGAACAACCGCAACTTTATTATTGCAGATATGGGGATGGGCATTATTTTCTGATGGCACGCCATGAGTTGCCCAGCGTGTATGTGCAATACCAATATTACCTGAGAATCCAGTTGCTACCGAATCAATCTTTTTTTCCAGTTGATTGATCTTACCTAATGCCCTAACCCGATGAATCGTACGATCCGCTGCTAATAATGCAATACCTGAAGAATCATATCCACGGTATTCAAGTCGTCGCAAGCCCTCAAGTAGGATAGGTGTAATATCACGCTCCCCCACTCCTCCGACAATACCGCACATAAATGCTCCATAAAACAGTTTAAACCTTTAGCGTATTATATCATGCAACAGTATGCTCTATGTAACGCAAAAACACCTTCCTCCAGAAATAATGCAACTACCTTGATAAGCAGTTTGCCATACGCATCTACACTGCTTTACTCCCAGCGTGTATAATCAACAACCATCCAACATCAAACCTAAATATATCTTTCTAAGAGAGTAAGTACATTATGGCACCCAAAATAACTGAGGGAACAAACCCCATCTCCACTAACCCTCAGCCTCTAGGCAACACATCTCATCCCGCAGAGGAAATTAACCTAATTAATTTATGGTTATCCTTAGTTAACCAAAAAAAGATTTTTTTTCTAACATTGATAACGCTCATTTGTCTTGGTCTATTGTTTGCGCTAACACGTCCACTATCTTATAGCTATACAACAACTATAGAAATCGGCACCAAAGGGACACAAATGGATGAAAAAGGGCAGGCAATATTAATTCAGTCTCTTGATACGGTAACTGCAGAAGTTCGAACAGCCTATATTGATCAAGCACTCAGAGAATTTTACAATACCCAAGAAGAAGCGAATATCATTAAAATTGATGTGGATTCTCCTGAAAATACAAGTTTGCTCTTATTATCAAGCCAAGGTTCACTTGACGACGAAAAATCACACTTAACCGTCCACACTAGAGTTGCTGAGCTGTTAACTAAAAAACATAATGCAATAACCCAAGCAATTCGTGAAACAATACATGCTGAACAACTTTCTATCACCCACTCTTTGGAAGACCTAGAAAATGATGCATTATTTGCGTCAAAGTTGTTAGAAGTTAAGAACACCCTTAAGTTAAAGCAAGACCAACTTGCTAGATTAAAAGAAGACAAGCTTAATTTAGAAAAACAACTAACACGTCTGGACTCCCTCCATAAGCTATTAAGTTCACAGTATAAATCAGCCGTTCAAAATCTAGAAATTGCGACCAAAAATCAACAATTGGCAACAAAAGGGAGTCCTGATACACCATTGCTTATCATGCTTACTTCTGAGCTACAACAATATCGTACCCGTATCACGGCTCTCGAAGAAAGGCTAAATATAAATCTCCCAGCACAAGAACAAGAGATCAAACAAGAAATTGCAAATAATCTGCGGGCACAAGAAAATCAACTAACCGAGATTCAACAAGCTGATTATGCGCTTACTAAATTACACATCGATCGAACTCGACAAACAGCTGAATTAAAAACAAACTTCTCCAAACTTGAGCATGATCTTAAAGCCATTCCGACAACACATGCCGTCGCGGCTCCTTCTCGTTCCTTGAAACCAATGCCACGAAAGCGTGGCTTAATCCTTGGCATTTCAATTGTGCTTGCCTTGTTTACTGCGCTCTGTGTTGCCTTATTTGCTGCCTTTTTGGCATCGGTTGAGGAACAAAAAACTAAAAAGGCCTAAAATACGCTTATAGTCTCTAATAACTCAAATCCTAGGAATAAAATGGTGTCCACAACCAAACAAAAAAAGAGCTTAGGAAACTGGTTTTTATCACGCTCCCGCACGGTAAAACAATTAATCACGCTCTGTGTTGATTTTATTGCTGCAATGGCTGCTCTTTGGCTCGCTTTCTCTCTTCGACATGGTGAGTTGTATCTTCCACCAACAACGCAATTGTGGATATTTTTACTGGCTCCGTGCATTGTTATTTTAGTTTTCATCCGTATCGGACTGTACCGTACCATTATTCGCTATTTAGATGTTGTTGCCTTATGGATCATCGTTAAGGCAACAGCACTCTATACGCTATTATTTACTGTTATTATCCTATTCACGCATACACCCCATGTTCCAAGAACTGTTTATTTAATTAATGCACTCATCCTGCTTGTCTTTGCAACAGCCAGCCGGTTTATTGCTAGATGGTGGTTAAGCGGCAATAAATCATTTGACAACACGACTGGCTCCCATCTCCCTCCAATTATCATATACGGTGCTGGAAACTCAGGATCCCAAATTGCGACAGCATTAAAATTATCTCGCCAACTCAATCCAATTGCATTTATTGATGATTCATCTAATCTGCATCATCAGCAAATTAACGGCCTAAATGTTTACCCTTTTCGCCAGCTAAATCATTTAATTAATGAGTTCGGTGCCCGTGACCTTTTGCTCGCTATGCCTTCCGTATCTCGCGACCGCCGTTCTGAAATTATTCGACTACTAGAACCTTATCCCATTCATGTTCAAACATTACCCAGGCTGTCCGATATCGCGGAGGGTAAATTAACTATTTCTGATATTCAGGAAATTGATATTGCCGACTTACTTGGCCGAGAACAAGTAGCGCCGCTCCAAGACTTACTACTTGCTAATATTACTGATAAAACCGTTATGGTGACAGGTGCAGGAGGGTCAATTGGTGCGGAATTATGCCGGCAAATTATCAAGCTCCAGCCTAAAACCTTAATATTATATGAATTGAACGAGTTTTGTCTCTATGCCATTGAGAAAGAATTACACCTACTTGCAGCTAATATACCAATCACACCCATCCTAGGTAATGTGCTTGACCAAACTCGCGTTGAATCTGCCTGCCGTCGTTTTAAGATTAATACGATCTACCATACCGCTGCTTATAAGCATGTTCCAATGGTAGAAAAGAATACAACTGAAGGCATCCGTAACAATATATTTGGCACCTTGCGCTGTGCGCAAGCAGCCATCGCATGCGGTGTTGAAACCTTTGTGTTAATTTCTACCGACAAAGCCGTTAGACCTACTAATACAATGGGGGCTAGTAAACGTTTTGCTGAATTGGTTTTACAAGGTCTTGCGGCGAATACGGCTGCAGAAACAACAACACGATTTACCATGGTACGCTTTGGTAATGTGCTCGGCTCTTCGGGTTCAGTTGTGCCCTTATTTCGTGATCAAATTGCAAAAGGCGGCCCTGTGACCGTAACAGACCCAAGAATCATCCGCTATTTTATGACAATCCCTGAAGCGGCTGAACTGGTTATTCAAGCTGGGGCGATGGGGAGCCGGGGCGATGTCTTTGTGCTCGATATGGGAGAACCTGTACGCATCATTGATCTTGCCAAACGTATGATTCACTTGAGTGGTTTAGTTGAAAAAAATGATATACATCCTGCTGGTGATATTGAGATCGTGTATTCAGGGCTGCGGCCAGGCGAAAAACTGTATGAAGAATTACTGATCGGCGATAAGGTGTCTGACACGGAACATCAAAAAATAATGCGCGCAGAAGAAAAGGTTATTCCTTGGCCTGAACTCAGCGATATTCTACAGCAACTAGAACAAGCAAATAACGCAGGGGAATGCCAGCAAGTGAGAGATATTCTCATGACGCATGTCGATGGTTTCTTACCGCAATGCGCTGTAGAAGACTGGTTGAACCCAAGCTAAAAATGGTACGCCCGACAGGACTCGAACCTGTTACCCACAGCTTAGAAGGCTGTTGCTCTATCCAGATGAGCTACGGGCGCATTATGTGTTTAATTCTAACAGGAGAGGGAGAATTTAAGAAGTGGTCGGGGTAGAGAGATTCGAACTCCCGACCCTCTGGTCCCAAACCAGATGCGCTACCAGACTGCGCTATACCCCGACATTTCAAAAAGTCTTATATTGGGAAATCGACTTAAAGAAGCGAGCATGATACCGTTCTCACCCCCATCCGTCAATCAGATTAAATTATATTTTGCTGGAATACCGCTTCCATGCGATCATATTCATTTTTCACCCCATGGAAGCCATAATGAGCGCACAAATCCTAGATGGTAAAGCCACTGCCGCCACACTTCGAAATGATATTCGCATCGCTGTTGAAAAACGGGTAAACGCGGGGAAAAGGCCGCCGGGTTTAGCCGTCGTTCTGATTGGTGCAGATCCCGCATCTCAAGTCTATGTCGGCAGTAAACGCCGCGGCTGCGAAGAAGTGGGGATTAAATCTATCTCACACGATTTACCATCCAACGCCACCCAAACCGAACTACTGACGCTGATTGACACCCTTAATGCCGACTATTCGATTGATGGTATTCTCGTTCAACTCCCCTTACCCGAGCATATTGATACCGAAGCGGTGATTGAACGCATCTTGCCTGATAAAGATGTCGATGGCTTCCATCCTTATAATATTGGTCGTCTTGCGCAACGTAATCCACAATTACGCCCCTGCACGCCAAAAGGTATCATGACTTTATTAGCCAAAACAGGGATTGATCTGCGCGGTCAAGAAGCCGTTGTAGTTGGTGCCTCTAATATTGTAGGTCGGCCTATGGCGCTAGAATTACTGTTGGCTACGTGCACAACAACAGTCTGTCACAGCCGAACACGCGATCTAGAATTTCATGTCCGCCGGGCAGATATTCTTGTAGTGGCGGTTGGCAGGCCTGACTTTATTCCCGGTGACTGGATCAAGCCCGGTGCTATCGTTATTGATGTCGGCATCAACCGCTTAGATACGGGGAAACTGGCTGGGGATGTTGATTTTGCAGGCGCAAAAGAGAAAGCGGCGTGGATCACGCCAGTTCCTGGTGGCGTTGGGCCGATGACGGTAGCGACATTGTTGGAAAACACCTTGTATGCGGCTGAAGCATTGCACGATTAGAGCAAAATCAGTCCTCAACATAATCAGCTATAGTGATACCGACACTGTACAACAATAATAGTCTGTTCTGTCACCTTATAAACAAGTCTATGCGCACGAT
>DBOG01000078.1 GCA_002299915.1 Proteobacteria bacterium UBA652
AAGTACCTACATCCATGTAGGCCCAGGTTTTTTGTTCCAGACAAAACCTAAGTACCTACATCCATGTAGGCAATCGCGGATAGCCGTTAAAATAAAGGAACGGTGCGGCTGTGCTTATGCTGCGGTTATTTAGAGCCGGAAACTATCGCCCAAATACACCGCTTTCACTTGCTTATTTGCTAACACTGTTTCAGGCATGCCCTCGGCGATCATTTTGCCTTCATTCACAATATACGCATGATCGCATATTTTCAGCGTTTCCCGTACATTATGGTCGGTAATCAACACCCCAATACCCCGCGCCGACAATTGTTTAATGATCTCTTGAATGTCCAAAATAGAAATAGGATCCACGCCTGCAAAGGGTTCATCTAATAGCATAAATCTGGGCGACATGGTGAGCGCACGCGCAATTTCAACCCGTCGGCGTTCCCCGCCCGATAAACTCAATCCCAAAGAGTACCGAATATGTTCGATTCTAAAATCTCGCAATAAATCTTCAAGTAAGACTCCTTGTTTCTCCGTAGTTAAATCAACCCGCGTTTCAATAATTGCGATCAGATTTTGTTCCACCGTCAATTTTCGAAAAACAGAGGCTTCCTGTGGCAAATAAGCCAAGCCTAAATGCGCACGTTGATCAATCGGTAGCGCGGTAATATCCTGGTCATTAATAAAAATGGCTCCACTATCGGGCAATACCAAGCCCACGATCATATAAAAACTCGTTGTTTTCCCCGCACCATTAGGTCCTAATAAGCCAACAATGTCACCGCTTTCCACGGTTAAGGAAATACCATTTACAACCGATCGTTCACCATATTGTTTGGTTATGTTTTGTGCATGTAAGCGCGCCACCTTAGTTATTAAGCTTCACATAACGACGGCTTACCCAACCGATTAACCCCCCGCCACTATTATTGCCCATCTGAATCTGTAGCCAGCCCTCAGATTGGCTCACTACCGTAAATTGGCCATGTGGTGGTAAAGAACCAACTTTAGCTGAATCTACATCCGGCTCGGTTCGGACATTTAAGCGGGTGGTTGCAAAGCCTGTTAAGCCTGTCGCATCACCTATATATTCCGCCTGTGGTGGGGTGGGCGTGGAGACAGGCGCACTGCTTGTCCCGCCCGCTGGCTGAATAACAACCCGCACCCGTCCACCTGTTTTCGCAGGCTTGCCGGTATTGCCTGAGGCGGCGCCTTGTCCTGCATAAACAATGTTCTTGCCAATATCATACTTAATTCGTGGACCACTAAAAGTATCCCCCCCTTGTGTTACATGCGCTTGTCCAACCACAATAATCGTTTTAGATTTTGGATAATATTCCAGGCGGGTGCCACGCGCTTTAACCGCGCCTTTGCCTTGCTGTTGAATTTGTTTATAGCTTGCCAAATTGCCCACAGATACGGCTTTGGTAATATTCTTATCCCCATCAAAATAAAATGTAATCACATCACCTTCAATCTTAAGGGAGCCTTGTGTTAGCACCGCTTGTCCCTTGTATTCTGTAACGCCTTTCTTATCATTCATTAAAGCTTCATCAGCTTCGATATTAATCGGCTGTTTGCTGTCACTTTCTAGCCCCCAACTTATTGTGGGAAGCAATAACAAAGCAAATAATGTCAACAATTTAATAGGTTTCTGGTTCATAATTTCCTCGTACTTTAGCATGTAATTTTACGATGCTTTTATTAAAATCTGCATCAAGCCCCGTGCCATATGTCACCCCTGATGGTGACACCATACGCACGGGTTGATCGGTGTCTGCTGTCTTTGTTAACAAATCAATATGCAACCGCTCTGTATAGAGCTCTATGTCTTTGTTATTAGGTCGCGTAATCATAACATTACCCGTTAATTGAACCTGATCGCTCCCTTTATGCGTAACCGCCTTATCCGATAACACCAGCCATGGCTCACCCTTTTCATCGATAAAATGGCTAATTTGTGCAGTCGCTTCAACACTATCATCATCAGGATAATGCGCCATATGCGCACCTGATAAAATACGGCTTAGTTTGCCTAATTCATCCATCGTTGTAATCGTAAAATCAGCCATTGTATAATCACTGCTGCGCTCGGTAGAGGCCACCACAGTACTAGGCACAGGTGCTTTGTCTACCTTAAAGAACAAGCTGACACTCCACACCGCAATAATGGCGAGGATCAATCGCATCAGCCAACGTAGCTGCGATGTTTTTTGTGCTTTAGAGATGACGTTCAAGCTGATCCTGCCATGTATCTTGGCTCTGCATAATTAATTCACAGACTTCACGCGCCGCACCCGCACCACCGATTGCCGGTGTTACCCAATGGGCATATTGCTTCACAATCGGATGCGCATCTTGCACCGCCACTGCAAATCCAACCCGCTGCATAATTGATAAATCAACAATATCATCACCCACATAAGCACACTGCTCTGGTGCTAAATTTAAACTCGCAATCAATGACTCAAATGCGGGTAGTTTTACCTGTTGTCCTTGGTAAATATGCTTCACTCCTAAACCTTCCATCCGATGTTTTACCACTTCAGAAGTCCGCCCCGTAATAATCCCCACTTCGACACCTGTATATTGCAACAGTTTCATCCCATGACCATCGCGAGAATTAAACGCCTTATATTCTTGGCCATCATCACCGATAATAATACGCCCATCGGTCAACACGCCATCCACATCAAAAATAGCGAGCTTAATCGCTTTACAGCGTTCTACAATATCTTTCATCTCACTTCCTTTTTAGCAGTATCCCGATAACAACATTAATTAAACAACGCCCGCTCGTAATAGATCATGCATATTTAAGGCGCCGACCAATTGTTGTTGTTCATCGACTATTAATAAACCATTAATTTTATACTGTTGCATCAGAGCCAACGCTTCTGCTGCCAGCATATCTGGCCGACCTGTTTTACAATTTCCTGTCATAAATTCAGCAATCGGAGTGGTATGTAAATCAACTTCTTGCATGAAGACACGTCGTAAATCACCATCGGTGAATATGCCCACTAAATTCCCTTTCTCATCGGTCACTGCAGTCATGCCCAAGCCCTTATTACTCATTTCCAATAAGGCATCGGTGATAGGCGCTGTTGTCAAAACATTAGGTAGTGTTGTGCCAACATGCATCACATCACTCACATGCAACAGTAACCGCTTACCCAGCACACCATTAGGATGAGACAAGGCAAAGTCTTCAGCCGTAAAACCACGCGCTTCAAGCAATGTTACCGCCAGCGCATCCCCCATCACCAGCGCCGCCGTTGTGCTTGATGTCGGCGCCAAACCATGTGGGCAGGCTTCTTTTGCCACGCTCACATCCAAACATACATCCGCACTTTCAGCCAACGTTGATTGCGGTCGCCCTGTTAATAAAACCAATGGTACGCCCAGCCGTTTAATGATGGGTAAAATCGTTAAAATTTCGCTAGTTTCACCCGAATTGGATAACCCAATCACCACATCTTTACCCGTAATCATGCCCATATCACCATGGCTCGCTTCGCCTGGGTGCACAAAAAAAGCAGGGCTGCCCGTGCTCGCCAGTGTGGCAGCAATTTTGCCACCAATATGACCTGACTTACCCATCCCAATAACAACAATTCGCCCTTCGCATTTCAATAAAAACTGACAGGCGTCAACAAAATTATCATCGATCCGCTGGCAAAGTCCCTGTATTGCCTCAGCCTCAGTTTCAACCACCGCTAAGCCAAGCGCTTTTAATTTTTCTGCGTCAATATTGAATGCTGTTGTCATCTAAATGTCAGATACTTCCTTGATAAGCGAGGAAACCATTATAGCTAATATAAATCAATAACATCGTGCCCCCCGCGAACCGGCCAAGGTGTGCCTGTTTATTCAGACTAATAAACAAAAATAATAATACCGCTAATAACACCATCACCACATAATCACGCGTCAACACTGCAGGATCAAACAAGCTTGGCGCAATTAACCCCGGCATTGCCAATACCGCTAATAAATTAAAAATATTCGAGCCAATAATATTACCAATCGCAATATCTGGCTCGGCTTTTAATACCGCAGAAATTGATGATGCCAACTCGGGCAAACTGGTGCCAATCGCCACAATGGTCAATCCGATAATTAATTCACTCACACCCAGTAATGTCGCCGCGCCCACTGCGCCCCACACCAGTATTTTAGAGCCGATAAGTAACGTTAGCAAGCCGATTATAAATTTTATGCTCGCTTGGCTAGATGTCATTGTCGGCGTGGTTAGTTCTTGCTCGAATTCTTGGCGTAAGGGATCGGTTTTACTGCTCTTAATCGCCAGCCATGTCATCGCCGCCAACATCAAAACAAAACCGATAAATAAAACGCCACCATCAAATCGACTTAAATGTTGATCATACATTAAACCAAACACTAACAACATCACCAAGCCAAGCACTGGGAACTCTCGGCATAAGGTATCTGAATTCACAATTAATGGCCGTACTAATAAGGTAATCCCTAGCACCAAGCCAATATTTGCAATATTAGACCCAATCGCATTCCCTACTGCTAACGCCGGCGCCCCATCCATCGATGCTAACGCACCAATCAGCATTTCAGGAGCTGAGGTACCAAAGCCAACGATGGTCAAACCAATCACCAAAGGTGACACACCAAAGTTTTGTGCCAAGCCAGACGCACCATCAACAAAACGATCGGCGCCCCATACCAGCAGAACAAAGCCAGCAACAATAGCAAGAATTAATAGTACTGTTTCCATTATTGACACTCACAATATAGCAGGGGAACGTTAGGGTTAGACCTAATTGGGGCCATCACAATATTGCATCTTGTGATGGCCCCAGTTTATGCACATTTTCTACCGCGATATTACTCAGAAAAGAGATCAAAATCCTCATCATCTGTTTCTGTCGGATTGCCATCAAATACTAAATTTTGACGACGCTGCAAATAACCATCTCGGATATAACTATAGTCATCTATTGCGGCGGCATCGATAACTTTTCCAACGGCTAATAAACCAGCACGTTGATCGATAATACGCGCTGTAATTATCTCATTGCGAGAGGGAACATGGTCAATCTGCATCACGGGGTCCACCACACTATCGGTCACTAAACCAACGGCATCACGCACGGTACTTGGCCCGAACAAAGGCAACACAATATATGGCCCAGAGCTGACGCCCCAATGCCCTAATGTTTGACCAAAATCTTCATGGTGCTTTTCGATACCAGACAGCGTTGCCACATCAAATATCCCACCGATACCCACCGTACTGTTCACTAACAAACGATGTAAATCCGACCCTGCTTGGGCAAATTTAAATTGCAACAAATCATTCAACACCACCTTAACATCGGCTAAATTGCTGAAAACATTACCGACCCCTTGGCTAATGGGGTCAGGGGTTATCGCATCATACACCGTTGCCACAGGCTTCAAAATAGCCGCGTCTAAGGTATCATTAAATTGATGCATTACACGGTTATAAGGTTGAAAAGGATCTGACGTTTCAGCTGAATGCATTGTCGTACATCCCGATAAAACAGCCAGCATAAGTAATAAAAACATTAAGTGGGTTCGTTTCATAAGTATTGCCCTAACGAGAAGTTAGTTTATTATTATTATTATTTATTAAGTTGGTATAGCTTGATACTATATCATACTAAGATTGGATCATTAAAAAATCTATTTCTCATTAACCAAGATGTTTTTTAGCTATACCCTTTAATTTATAGGATTTATGCGTGGAATTTGAATCCATTTCTACCCTGATCGCTGATGATATGAAAGCGGCCGACAAGCTGATCCAAGCGCGGTTACAATCTGATGTTGTGCTAATCAACCAACTAGGGCTTTATATTATTAATAGTGGCGGCAAGCGCCTGCGGCCGGCACTCACCATTTTATGTGCGCGTGCCTGTGGATATCAAGGCGATCAACATATCAATCTCGCCACCATTATTGAATTTATTCATACGGCTACCCTATTGCATGATGATGTGGTGGATGGCTCTGATCTGCGTCGTGGAAAAGACACGGCTAATGCGGTGTGGGGTAATGAGGCCAGTGTACTAGTGGGTGATTTCCTGTATACCCGTGCCTTTGAAATGATGGTTGAAATGGATTCTATGCGCTTAATGGAAATTCTCTCACATACCACCAATGTCATCGCCGAAGGCGAAGTCATGCAACTGATGAACTGCAATGATCCCGATACCACCGAACAACGGTATTTAGATGTGATCCACCATAAAACTGCCAAGCTATTTGAATCTGCAGGTCAGTTAGGCGCAGTGATAAGCGGTGCAACACCAGCAGTCGAGCAAGCCATGGCAGACTATGCGATGCATTTAGGCAGCGCATTCCAACTCGTGGATGATGTATTAGATTACAGCGCATCTAGTGAGGTGCTCGGTAAAAATATCGGGGATGATTTAGCAGAAGGGAAACCTACTTTACCGTTAATTTATGCGATGCGAGCGGGCTCAGCCGAACAAGCTGCCGTCATCCGACAAGCTATTGAACAAGGCTCACGCGAGAAAATGACTGACATTGTTGAGATCATTAATACAACGGGTGCGATTGATTACACCGCCCAAGCCGCTGAGAATGAAACGAACCTCGCCAAGGAAACCCTGGCTATACTGCCCGAGTCTGGTTATAAGACGGCATTATTAGCGTTAGCTGATTTTGCGGTTAACCGTACATTTTAGGAGCCTCCTTAATGAAACAACCTTATCTGTAAGAATTGACCGCGTTGTT
>DBOG01000050.1:0-1041 GCA_002299915.1 Proteobacteria bacterium UBA652
TTGGTGCGGACCGGACCATGATTTTTGTTTTTTTGTCATTCCGACGATAGGAGGAATCTTGGGGTTCACCCGTCCCTTGTCATTCCGACGGTAGGAGGAATCTTGAAGCTCAGCTGAGTTTTTGAGGTTTTAAGATCTCTCACTGCGTTCGAGATGACAAACACGTGTCATTTCGACCGTAGTGGAGAAATCTTGGGACATAGCTGGATTTTGAGGTTTAAGAACCCTCACTGGCCCTTCGGCGATGCTTAGGACAGTGTTCAAGATGACGGGAGTTTGTCATGCGCTTCTGGCGAATTAGCAGGGACTTTGGACATGGCATTTAGAAAACCTTGCTGATTGCCTTGTTGTGCGCGTTCTAAAAGATATTGTTCGGTTAAAAATGACGACATTTTCTCCGCCACCGCAGATGCGATAAACTGGTTAATGGAAACACCTTCTTTTTTAGCCAAGGATTTAACCTCTTGATGAATTGAGTTGGGTAATCTTAAACTGAGTATGCTCATTATAATATTCCTTGTAGGGACATGTATTCTTGCGGTGTAACAACCTTGAGGTTGAATTTATCACAGCCTTTAAAGTCTTTTTTATTAAAGGTAACAATATATTGGCTAGCGGATGCAACAGCAACTTCTAGCACTAAATCATCTTTCGGATCTTTTAAAAAAGGCCGCCATAAATAAAACACAGATTGAATTCTTGATTGGCTTAAAAAATAATCTAAAATCGTATCGATCTGGTCTGCGCTAAGCCCGCTTAACAAACCTTGCTTTTTTGCGACAGATTCATACTCAATAAATAGCGGAACAGAGATACAGGGCTTATACTTATTTTCCGGCAATAGCATTAACAACTTGTATGCGGCGCCCCTGTTTGATTTTAAGGCGGAGATTAATACATTTGTATCAATAACAATGTTCATTTCGGTATTATATGCAATACTATTTACTTGCGTCAAGTATTAAAGGCGAGCGCCTTTTTTTGGGCAAGATCTCTCACTACGTTGAAGTGCAGGAGCACAAATGCCGCGATGCAGGAGCA
>DBOG01000050.1:1390-2380 GCA_002299915.1 Proteobacteria bacterium UBA652
TGCAGGAGCAGGTCTTTAGTTTTGCGGTGGCTTGATTTAATGCTCTTCTCTCAATCTTCTCGGAAATTGTGCCTGCATTGCGCTACTAAGCCACATCCATATAGCGATTTAGCAGGGAGAGTTTGAGGCTTGGTCTTTGCCAGGGCTGCTATATACATATAGTATATATATAATGGTTTGGTCGATAGTGGCATTAACGGGGGCGGATGATGGCGACAGGATCGGTATTTGAGAATAATAGAACACAAGCGGTGCGGTTGCCTGCGGGCAGCCGGTTTCCAGAGGATGTTAAGCGGGTTAATGTGCGTGTTGTTGGCTCGGATCGGGTGTTATCACCAATAGAAAAAACGTGGGATAGCTTTTTCTTATCGGATGAAACGGTTGGCGATGATTTTTTGCCTGAAAGAGCAGGCCAAGCGCAATCTGAGCGAGAAGATCTTTAATGCTTAAATATATGTTGGATACCAATATTGTTATTTATGTGCTTAAAGATAAGCCGATTGAGGTGTTAGATATTTTTAACCGCCATGCGAGTCAGATGTGCATTAGCATGATTACCTTTGCTGAGCTGTTGCATGGCGCAGAAAAAAGCGCACAAACAGAATATAATTTGCAAGGAATTGAAGATTTCACTTCTCGGTTAGAGGTATTGGCTTATGGCATTAAAGGTGCCGCTCATTATGGCGATATTAGAGCAGATTTAGAGCGGAAAGGGACACCGATTGGTGTCAATGATTTGCATATTGCAGGCCATGCCCGAAGCGAAGGCTTGACGTTGATAACAAACAATATGGGTGAATTTAAAAGGGTTGAGGCGCTTAGGCTAGAAAACTGGGTTAATTAATGAGGGGGAGGGCAATATGCAATTGACAGTTTGGCCGTGGATCGATTATAATTTGCGCCCTTTTGCTTGAGCTTTGTCTTGGGTGGAACACCTACTTTAAAGGGGACGCTACCCTTTTTTGACAAGATCCCTCTGTTTCCTTCGAT
>DBOG01000050.1:2720-19328 GCA_002299915.1 Proteobacteria bacterium UBA652
GATGGGCAGTGTTGGGGTTATATTTTAATTAAAAGGGTAGTGTCCCCTTTTAATTTGGAGCAGAACGATGAAAAGAACTTTTCAACCAAGCACGATTAAACGTAAGCGTACACATGGTTTCCGCGCACGAATGGCGACTGTTGGTGGGCGACGTGTGTTGAACGCACGCAGGGCGAAGGGCCGCGCTAAACTCTCTGCCTAAAATTTAGGCTTAGCGTATTCATCTTTTAACGTGGCGCGGCGTTATTTTTTGTACTCAAGCAGTCACGCATTAATATGCGCTCCTGCTTTCCGTGCAAAAAATGCCTTGCTCCCCGTCAAAATCTAAACACGCTAAGCTAAAATTGCAATATTACTACATTACTACAACGATTTAAATCACAAGCCTTGGCAAAATTTAGCCGCGATATGCGATTGAGTGGGCCATCCCAATATGGCCCTGTGTTTAAAAATGGCACGCATACGGGCGGCGGCGGTTTGACTGTTTTATTCGTTAAAAATAGCGTGGGTCATCCGCGATTAGGATTGGCGATAGCAAAAAAACATATTAAATTTGCGACGGGGCGGAATAAAATAAAGCGCATTATTCGGGCTTCATTTCAGGCACGTCAATCTCAGTTAGGCAGCGTTGATGTGGTGGTGCTTTCCCGCAAAGAAATTACAAAGCGATCAGCAGCACAACTCCAATCCACACTAGATAAACATTGGCAAACCGTGATAACGCAATGGGAAAAATAATCATTGCGTTGGTGCGGGCTTATCAATTTGTATTGAGCCCTTGGCTGGGGAAATCCTGCCGATTCACACCCACCTGCTCTCATTATATGATTGAAGCAATTGAACGATTTGGCGCATTTCGTGGCACTTGGCTGGGCTTAAAGCGTATAATGCGCTGTCACCCTTTTTGCGATGGCGGGATTGATCCCGTGCCCCCTTCCCTTACTAAAGATAAAGAATCAAATGGATAATATTAAAACTTTTCTTATTTTCGGCTTGTTGGCAACTTCGATGTTGCTTTGGAGCGCATGGGAAAAAGATTATGGGGTGCGCAGCCAGATGGCGGCCACGGATCAGGTGGCGGACGATATCCCAAGCCAAACTGCTGCCGATGATAGCTTGCCGACTGCGGAGGCGATAGATGATTTATCTAGCCTACCCGCCTTAGATGATGGCGGGGTAGCGGCGACTCCTCAGCCAGAGGGGATGGGGGGTTTGGTGCGGGTGAAAACGGATACCTTCGATATTGAGATTAATTTACAAGGCGCGGGGATCCAACGATTGGCGCTGAGCAATTACCCTCAACAATCAAGTGAGCCTGATCTGCCCGTGCAGTTAATGGATAATACCAGTGATAATTTTTTTGTGACCCAAACGGGTTTGCGATCACAGGCGACAGTGCCGAATCATTATGATACGTTTACAACTGCCCAAACACGCTATACCTTGGCAGCAGGTGCGGATAGCTTGACGGTGCCTTTTCAGTGGCAAGGCGAGGATGGGGTTACGGTTACCAAGACTTATACATTCACCCGTGATAGCTATCAAATTAAATTAGATTATCAAATTGAGAATAATTCAGCGGCGGCGTTGTCGGTGTATCCTTATGCCCAGTTTAATCGTAAGGAACCCTCAGATAAACGAGATGGCTTTGTTTATACTTATACAGGGGCAGTGTTCTCTGTGGGCGATGAGGCGTATGAGAAAGTCGATTTTGGTGATTTGGAAGACGAGGGGTTTAACCAGACGGCAAGCACGGGTTGGGCGGCGATGATCCAGCATTATTTTGTGGCGGCTTGGTTGCCACATGCGGATGAGCAAGGAAAAACATTTTATGGCAAGGCATTGGAAGGTGGTAATTTCACCTCGGGAGTGAAAATGCCAACATTGACTGTTGCGCAAGGCGAAATGGCAGAAACAGGTTTCCGCCTCTATGCCGGCCCCAAAGAGCATGCACGATTAACGGCAGCCGCAGAAAATTTAGATTTAGCTGTGGATTATGGGATGTTTACGATTATTGCAAAGCCCTTATTTTGGCTATTAGAGTGGTTTCATAAACTGACGGGGAACTGGGGCTGGGCGATTATGTTGCTGACGATTTCTGTGAAAGCTTTATTTTTCCAGCTATCAGCCAAGAGTTATCGCTCGATGGCATCTATGCGGAAACTGACGCCAAAATTGGCAGCATTAAAAGAACGCCATGGTGATGATAAACAAGCGTATAGCAAATCGATGATGGAGCTATATCGGACGGAAAAAATCAATCCATTGAGCGGTTGCTGGCCGATTTTATTGCAGATGCCGGTTTTCTTGTCGCTTTATTGGGTGTTGGTGGAAAGCGTGGAAATTCGCCAAGCGCCGTTTATTCTATGGTTGCAAGATTTAACCGCAATGGATCCCTATTTTGTGTTGCCGGTTATATTCGGCTTGAGTATGTTTTTCCAACAAAAATTGAACCCGCCACCGCAAGATCCAGCACAAGCGATGATGATGAAAGCATTTCCGCTTATCTTTACCGTATTCTTTGCGTTCTTTCCGTCTGGGCTGGTGCTTTATTGGGTGGTGAATAATCTGCTTTCCATTGCGCAGCAGTGGTATATCACCCGTAAGCTCGGCGCGCTGTAGCCTTGCGCGTCGTCTTTTCCGACATGGCGGCGTTATTTTTGTGCTCGAAACAGTCACATACTTGTCGTATGCTCCTATTTCTCCGTGCAAAAATGCCTTGCCCTATCGAAAAATACTTAGCGCAAGAAGGGCTTATTTTAAATAGAGGCTAGCGTCTCCGACAAAACGCGACCTTGAGCGAGATGAGCAATATGACGACAGAAACAATCACAGCAGTGGCCACTGCGCCAGGCCGAGGCGGGGTGGGAGTGGTGCGGATTTCTGGGCCCAATAGTGTGGCGATTGCAGAAACGATTTGTGGTAGCTTACCTAAACCACGCTATGCAGAATTTACGACGTTTAAAGATGCGCAAGGCGATGTGATCGATAGTGGTTTGGTGGTGTATTTCCCAAACCCTGCTTCGTTTACGGGGGAAGATGTGGTTGAGTTGCAGGGGCATGGCAGCCCGATTGCGTTAGATTTATTATGCCAACGGGTGATGAGCCTTGGCGCACGGATGGCGCGGCCCGGCGAATTTTCTGAACGGGCATTCCTGAATAATAAAATTGATTTAGCACAAGCAGAGGCGATTGCTGATCTGATTGATAGCGCGACCGATCAAGCGGCACGCGGTGCGGTGCGATCCTTACACGGTGAATTTTCAGCGCAGATAAATAATCTATTACGCCAGCTGATTGCATTGCGAATGTTTGTGGAAGCAGCCATCGATTTCAGCGATGAAGAAATTGATTTTCTGGCAGAAGAAAAAGTGGGCGAGCAGGTGCAAGGTTTGCTGGCGCAGTTAGATGAGATTGCGGCTAGCGCGCAGCAGGGAAGCTTATTGCGAGAAGGGATCAGCGTGGTGCTCGCTGGCCGGCCGAATGCAGGAAAATCGAGCTTGCATAATCGCTTGGCGGGACATGAGGCGGCGATTGTGACCAATGTGGCGGGGACAACACGGGATGTGCTGCGTGAACAAATTCATTTAGGCGGCTTGCCTTTGCGAATTTCAGATACTGCTGGCTTGCATGACACGCAAGATGTAGTAGAGCAAGAAGGGATTAAACGTACGGAAGCTGAAATTTTGCAGGCAGATCATGTGTTATTGATCAGCGATGATGAGGCGCATGATACAGCTATTCTGGCAAGTTTCCCAGCGGATATTACGGTGACCTTGATTCAAAATAAAATTGATTTAATGGATGAAACCCCACGCCGTGAAGATAATGATGGCTTGACCACGCTGTCTCTTTCGGCTAAAACAGGCGCAGGCTTGGATTTATTAGAGCAACGCTTATGTGAGGCGGCAGGCTTCCATCCTGAGCAAGAAGGCGTATTTATCGCGCGTAGACGGCATTTAGATGCGCTTGCACGGGCACGAGAGGCTGTCGAGACAGGTTATCACTGCTTAGCTGATTCTGGGGCAGGAGAATTGCTCGCCGAAGAGCTGAGACAAGCACAGCAAGCCTTGGGTGAAATCACGGGTGATTTTACCACCGATGATTTATTGGGTGAGATTTTCTCAAACTTTTGTGTGGGGAAGTAAGTGTTAAGCTGAGAAAGAAGACCCGCAGCCACAGGTGGTGGTTGCATTGGGGTTGCGAATCACAAATTGCGCACCTTCAATGCCATCGGTATAGTCAATTTCTGCACCGACCAAATATTGGAAGCTGGTGGGATCAACCAGCAAGGTGACACCATTTTTTTCAACTTGGGTATCGTCTTCGCCGACCTCTTCTTCAAAGGTGAAACCATACTGAAAACCAGAGCAGCCGCCACCTGTAATAAACACGCGTAGCTTTAATTGATCGTTATCTTCTTCTTTGATTAACGTGCTAACCTTGCTGGCAGCAGCGTCGGTAAAAATAAGGGGGCTAGGGATATCGGTGCCCATAATCATGACTCCATTTTATTATGTTTTATTAATTATCCCCGCATATGCCAGTTAGTCAAGGTTAATTATCATGGCTAGCGAGCATCATTTTCTCATCATCTTGTTCAAAACCGATAATGGCATCATCTGCTTTAACATGAATGAGGCTGCCATTAATTTCGGCACCTTCTTCTATTTGTAATAAATTATAGTAGACATTACCCGTTATTTTTGTGTTGGCGGCGAGCTCCAGATGCCCTGAAGAATGTAGATTACCCGTTATGGAGCCATTAATAATCATATTAGGCACATGGATATCTCCTTCAATGCTACCAACTTCACTGAGTGTCAGCACCGCATTTGGATCATCGCTGGAAGCGATATTCCCGACGAGTGCACCATCTATTCGTAAGCCACCATCAAATAAAAGATTGCCTTTAATTTGAGTGTGTTGACCAATCAGTGTGTCAAGTTGGCGGAGCATTTTTTTGCGTTGTTTTTTAGGAAGCATAATTATTCTCGATGTGTTTGACCATTAGTCAGATAGGGGTGAGCTGCCAAGCGAATGATTGCCGGCGGCTGGGCTCTCCTTCTTGTGACAGTATAACTGCAATGCTGTCAGGCGTCGCACCTGTTTCAAGGGTGAAGTAGCCTTCAATCACTTGTACATAACGGAGTTTGAAGTCTGTCTCTGTTAAGAGGGTAGGCAGGGGATTATTTTCAGTCGCCGCTAACTCCAGCATAACATTGCCTTCTAGTGGTGATTCAATCCGTTTACCTTGGGTGAGGATCAGTCGATAGCGGAGTTGGTCAGGTTCGGCAGGGTTATCAACAAATAATTTGAACTCATGGATTTTTAGGCCACCCGTTGTGCTGGTGTGGGAGACCGCTTGGTAAAAGGACAGCTCTTTTTCTAGATCGAGCACTTGATCTTGTAAGGAACCCAATTGATTTTCGAGCTGTTCATTAGTGGCTTCTTGAATTGCTAATGCTTGGCTTTTTTGTTTGGCACTGGCGGCCGTTTGTGAGAGTTGCTGTTGTTGATCTCCAAGCTGTTGTTCTGCCTGAACTTGTTGGAGGGATTGAGATTGTTCAAGCTGTTTCTGCTGTGCGGCGTGTTGTGTCAGCATCTGTGCTTGTACGGTTTGTTGTTGTATAAGGTGCCAGCAGTAATAGCCGAGCGCAAGGATGCAGAGGCAGAGCAGCCCAATAATCGCAGTAGAGCGAAGGGGCGACGTTGTTCTAATAACCTGTTTAGGCAAGATAGACATATAATATTTCCGTTAAGGTAAGGTGGCAATCATATCAATAGCCGTGGTTTCCGCCAAGCCAAACATGATATTCATATTTTGTACTGCTTGGCCAGAAGCGCCTTTGACCAAGTTATCGATAACAGATAAGACAACCACGGTATTACTGTCTTGCGGTTGGTGTACGGCAATGCGACAGGTATTGGCGCCACGTACGCTACGGGTGCTTGGATGACTGCCAACGGGCATGACATCAACAAAGGGCTCATCTACAAAGTGTTGCTCATATAGAGATTGTAAGTCAATATTTTGGCTGAGCTGGGCATAGAGCGTGGCATGAATACCGCGAATCATCGGCGTAAGATGTGGCACAAAAGTGAGGCCAATTTCAGTTCCTGATAGGATGTTGAGGCCTTGCTGAATTTCAGGTAAGTGGCGATGGCCTGCGACCGCATAGGCAGATAAATCTTCAGATGTTTCAGCAAACAAGGCGCGCACGGAGGCTTTGCGCCCTGCACCACTGACCCCTGATTTTACATCAGCAATTAGGTGAGTCGTGTTGATAATGCCAGCTTTGATTAAAGGTAAAAAACCGAGTTGGGTGGCGGTTGGATAGCAGCCTGGTACAGCAATCAATTGGGCTGATTTAATCTGTTCACGATTGATTTCTGGCAAGCCATAAACAGCTTGTGGAATAAGTTCGGGGCAGGTGTGTGGCATGTTATACCACTTTTCCCAGAGGGCAACATCTTGTAGGCGAAAATCTGCTGAAAGATCAATGATTCGTGTGCCGCGCGCAAGTAATTCAGGTACTAATGCCATGGCGACACAGTGGGGCGTGGCAAAAAACACAACATCACAGGCGGCTAAGGCATCAACATCAGGTTCGCTAAAAACTAAATCTACATGGCCTCGCAAATTGGGAAATAAGTCACACACGACCATGCCTGCTTCACTGCGAGAGGTAATAACTTTTAGCGCGACTTTTGGGTGGGTGGCAAGCAGGCGTAATAATTCAACACCGGTGTAGCCTGTACCACCAACAATGCCAACGTTAATCATATTAAACGCCCTATTTTATATAAGTGAAGAGATGCCATGATATTAAGATGTCATGGCGTGTTTGTCTATATTAAACCTCAAGGGTTCCCTGCAGAGCAAAGAATTAATGGCGGAAATGGCGCATGCCCGTAAACACCATTGCCATGCCATGATCATCAGCGGCGGCGATCACTTCTTCATCACGCATCGAGCCGCCTGGCTGAATCACCGCGCTGATACCGGCTTCAGCGGCACCATCTAAGCCATCACGGAAGGGGAAGAATGCATCCGATGCCATTACCGCACCTGGCACGGTTAAGCCTGCGTCTTTCGCTTTAATAGCCGCAATTTGGCTGCTAACCACGCGGCTCATCTGGCCTGCGCCAATGCCCACAGTTTGCTGGTCTTTGGCATAGACAATGGCATTGGATTTAACAAATTTTGCTACTCGCCATGCAAATAAGAGATCTTGGATTTGGCTTGGTGTGGGCACTTTTTGGGTAACAACTTTAAGTTCTGCTGCGGTGATAATTGCGGTATCACGGTCTTGTATTAATAAGCCACCCGTCACTCGCTTATAATCTAATTCAATGCTAGGATTACTTGCCCATGGGCCACAGGCGAGCAAGCGTAAATTGGCTTTTTTACTGATAACGGCTTGTGCTGCTTCACTAATCGCAGGTGCGATAATGACTTCAACAAATTGGCGATCGACAATAGCCTGTGCGGTGGCTTCATCCAAGGTTTGATTAAAGGCGATAATGCCGCCAAAAGCAGAGGTGGGATCAGTTTGGAATGCGAGATCGTATGCGGTAAGCAAATCATCTGCAGTGGCAACCCCACATGGGTTAGCATGTTTTACAATCACACAAGCAGGCGCTTCGGAGAAGGCTTTAACGCATTCAAGCGCGGCATCGGTATCGGCAATATTATTATAGGATAAGGCCTTACCTTGTAATTGTTTGGCAGCAGAAATAGTACCTGATTCAGGCAGGGATTCAGTATAAAATGCGGCTTGTTGATGCGGGTTTTCACCATAGCGCATGTCTTGTGATTTATGGAACTGGCTGTTAAAAGTCCGTGGGAAATTACTTTCTGCTTCGCTATCCGTGGTGAGTTTGCCAAAGTGATTGGCAATGGTGCCATCATATTGGGCGGTGTGCTCAAAGGTCTTAATGGCTAGATCAAAGCGAGTGGCATCATCAACGCCGCCTGAGGCTTTGATTTGGTCTAGGATGGGGGCATAATCATTAGGATCAATAGCAACGGTTACTGAGGCATGATTTTTTGCAGCTGCCCGTAACATGGTGGGCCCGCCAATATCAATATTTTCAATCGCCATTTCTAGGGTGCAATCATCGCGGGCAATGGTGGCGGCAAAGGGATAGAGGTTGACGACAACCAGATCAATGGGCGCAATATCATGTGTTGCCATAATGGCTTCATCGATGCCTCGGCGACCTAATAAACCACCATGAATTTTAGGATGCAACGTTTTAATACGGCCATCCATCATCTCAGGGAAACCCGTGTGATCAGAGACCTCTATTACAGGTACACCCGCATCCTGTAGTAACTTTGCAGTGCCCCCAGTTGACAGTAATTCAATGTTCAGTGCATGCAACGCTTGGGCAAATTCAAGGATGCCTGCTTTATCAGAAACACTCAGCAGTGCGCGTTGGATTTTGTTCATATGTATTAGGGTTCCTAAAGGTCTAAATAAGGCCGTATGTTTTTAATTTTTTTCGTAAGGTGCCGCGATTAAGCCCGAGCACTTCTGCGGCTTTGCTTTGCTTGCCTTGGGTGTGGATGAGGGTGGCTTTGAGTAAGGGCTCTTCCACTTCTGCCAGAAACAGGTCGTATAGATGGGTGGTGGATTCGCCATTGAGTTGTTCAAAATAGTTTGTGAGCGCATGCTCTACACAGTGACTTAGTGAGCTATGAGATTGATCGGACTGGTTTTTTTTCTTGTCGTCACTCATGCGGCTTCATTATCTCTTGGTTTCTGGCTGGCCAGTTGGTCAAAAAAGGCTTGGGTAAAATCTAATTGCTGTTGCGGATATTCTAACGTATTCATCTGTTGTCGGAAGGTATTTCCGTCACGAAATCCTTTGCTATACCATGCAATGTGCTTACGCGCCATACGCACCCCTGTATATTCGCCATAAAATTCATAAAGTGTCTGCATATGTGCGAGTAGAGTTTCTTTTACCGTATTGAGCGAGGGAGACGCAAGCTGCTCACCCTGTTCAAGATAATGTAATATTTGCGAGAATATCCATGGGTTTCCCTGCGCCGCGCGACCAATCATTAAGCCATCAGCTTGGGTATAGTCTAGCACTTGTTTGGCTTTTTCTGGGCTGCTAATATCGCCATTGGCGAGGATGGGCATGTTTACGGCTTGTTTTACTGCTGCAATCGTATCAAATTCAGCGTCACCGCGATAAGCGCAGGCACGAGTGCGACCATGAATTGCCAATGCTTGAATGCCTGCGGCTTCCGCAATTTTTGCAATCCGTACCCCATTGCGATTATCCAGATCCCAGCCAGTACGGATCTTGAGGGTAACGGGGACATCAACTGCATTAACAACCGATGTGAGGATCTGATCCACTAAGGCTTCATGTTGCAGTAACGCCGATCCCGCCATCACATTACACACTTTTTTAGCAGGGCAGCCCATATTGATATCAATGATATCAGCGCCTTGAACAACATTATGCTTGGCAGCTTCCGCCATCATTTCCGGATCGGCGCCGGCGATTTGGACGCTGCGTGGTTCAGGTTCGCCATCATGGTTAGCACGGAGTAAGGATTTTTTACTGGCCCATAGGGATTTATTCGCTGTAATCATTTCAGATACTGCCATGCCGGCACCCAGTTGGCGGCATAATTGGCGGAAAGGGCGGTCGGTTACGCCAGCCATCGGTGCGAGCACCAAATTATTAGGCAAAGTATAAGGACCGATAATCAGCTGTTTAGGCATGGCGATAGCCATCCAGTCGGATCCATTCTTCGCGTTGGATGACAGGCTGCATATCGAACCAGCTCGCATAATGTGCACTGAGATCATCAGCCTGTACATCTAAAATTCCCGAGAGCACCAGATCGGCTTTAGGCAAAGTTAGTGCGGCTAAGGTGGGGGCGAGTTCGGTCAGAGGCCCAGCTAAAATATTGGCAAGCAAGATATCGGCAGGGAGAGCGGGGCAGTCTTTGGGTAAATAGGTGTCGATAGCGACATTATTACGAATGGCATTTTCTTGGGTTGCCTTTAAGGCATTGGGATCGGTATCCACTCCGATAACTTTTTTTGCACCGAGCAAGGCTGCTGCAATGGCTAAAATACCGCTACCACAGCCATAATCAATCACGGTTTTATTTTTTACATCCGCTTGATCTAGCCAATTGAGGCAGAGCGCGGTTGTTGGGTGGGTACCTGTGCCAAATGCTAGCCCAGGGTCGAGCATAATATTGATTGCTTCAGGTTTAGGTGGTGTGTGCCAACTAGGGCAGATCCAAAGCCGATCGCCAAATTGGATGGGATGGAAATTATCCATCCATTCGCGTTCCCAGTCTTTATCTTCTATCGCTTCCACTCGATAATTTGGTACGGCTTCGGGTGCTAAAAAAGCCGCCAGCATCGTTTCAATTTGTTGTTGGCCTTGTGCTGCTGGAAATAAAGCAATTACCCGCGTCGCTTGCCATAGCGGCGTTTCACCTAAACCGGGTTCATAAAGTGGCTGATCGGCACTGTCTTCTAAGGTCACCGCACTGGCGCCACATTCTGTTAACTGATCTGATAGATTGGGCGCAAGATCACGAGTGCTATCAAAAATAAATTGCACCCACGTCATGATTATAAGCCGAGTTTTTTCTCAAGATAATGGATATTTGCCCCGCCGGTTTGGAAGTGGGTGTCATCCATGATCTTCTGTTGTAAGGCAACATTGGTTTTAATGCCTTCAATGCCAATTTCATTGAGTGCGGTGCGCATACGCGCAATGGCAGAGGCGCGGTCGTTACCGTAGGCAATCAATTTACAAATCATGGAATCATAGGTGGGCGGCACTCGATAACCACTATAAATATGCGAATCCACCCGAATTCCCACGCCGCCAGGGGCATGGTAATGAGAGATTAAACCTGGGCTAGGCATAAAGGTTTCAGCATCTTCTGCATTGATCCGACATTCAATTGCATGGCCATGCATCACCACATCTTCTTGCTTGATTGAAAGTGGCTCGCCCGCCGCGATGCGGATTTGTTCTGCGATCAGATCGATGCGAGTGACTTGCTCCGTGACAGGATGTTCAACTTGGATCCGCGTATTCATTTCAATGAAATAGAATTCACCCTTTTCATATAAAAATTCAAACGTCCCTGCACCATGATAGCCAATTTTACGGCAGGCATCAGCACACACTGCGCCCATTCGATTACGTACTTCAGGCGTAATGCCAGGTGCTGGCGCTTCTTCAACCACTTTTTGATGGCGACGTTGCATCGAGCAATCGCGCTCACCTAAGTGAATCGCATTGCCATGTTTATCAGAGAGTACTTGGAATTCAATATGACGTGGGTCCATCAAGAATTTTTCCATATACACCATATCATTGCCAAAAATGGTGCCTGCTTCGGTTTTGGTTAATGAAATCGCATTGAGTAAATGGGCTTCACTATGCACTTCACGCATGCCACGGCCACCGCCGCCCCCAGCTGCTTTGATGATCAAGGGATAACCAATCTCAGCGGCTAAGCGTAAATTAGTGGCATCATCATCGCCTAATGGACCATCAGAACCGGGCACACACGGCACACCCGCTGATTTCATGGCGGCAATTGCAGACACTTTATCGCCCATTAAGCGAATGGTTTCTGCGCGGGGACCAATGAAGATAAAGCCACTTTGTTCGACCCGCTCTGCAAAATCTGCATTTTCGGCTAAAAATCCGTAGCCAGGATGGATTGCAGTCGCATCGGTAATTTCAGCGGCGCTAATTATAGACGGAATATTCAGATAGCTTTGGGGAGACGGTGCTGGGCCAATACAGACGGTTTCATCGGCTAAGATAACGTGTTTTAAATTACTATCAATATCGGAGTGTAGCGCGACCGTTTTAATGCCAAGCTCTTGGCAGGCACGGAGAATACGAAGGGCAATTTCCCCGCGGTTTGCAATAACAATTTTATCAATCATGGTGCGTCCTGAATTGGGTGCGAAGAAGAAGGCTTAATCAATGATGATCAGTGGCTGATCAAATTCAACAGGATGGCCATTTTCGACTAAAATAGCGGTAACAGTGCCGTTGCGATCGGCTTCAATTTGGTTAAACATTTTCATCGCTTCAATAATACACACTACATCGCCTTTTTGCACAGATTGACCGACTTCAACCAAAGCAGGGGATTCCGGAGAAGAAGAACGATAAAAACTACCCACCATCGGTGATTTTAGTGCGTTTTCAGGCGCGCTATTCTCAGCCGATTCCGTGGTCGTTACGGGTGTTGGCGCCGCTTCTTGTGGCGCGGCAGCGGGTGCAGCAATCGTGGTAGGTGCTGCCGCGATAACGGTGGCAGAGCTTTGGCGGCTGATACGAACCGATTCTTCTCCTTCATGAATTTCAATTTCAGCGAGATCAGATTCTTGAATCAGATCGATGAGTTTTTTAATTTTACGAATGTCCATGAATAACCTTTTACGTTAAGTTTTTGTGTGAATGTGATGAAGCGCAGCATGTAATGCGAATTCATAGCCTTGCGGGCCTAAGCCGCAGATAACACCTTGTGCGAGATCGGATAGATAAGAATGCTGGCGGAATGCTTCGCGAGCGTGCACATTGGATAAATGTACTTCAATAAAGGGAATTTCAACACCCGCAAGCGCATCTCTCAAGGCCACGCTGGTATGGGTGAAAGCGGCGGGGTTGATAAGGATGAAATCGACGCCATGTTGTTTTGCATGATGGATCCGATCGACTAAATCATGCTCAGCATTCGATTGAAAATCTTCGAGTAGACAGGCGTTTTCGGCTTCTGCAATATGATGCAAGCGACTGTTGATATCGGCTAAGGTATCAGCGCCATACAGATCGGGTTCACGGCTACCCAGTAAATTAAGGTTGGGTCCATGAAGGACAAGAATTTTAGCCATCTATGCAAGTCTCAATAATGCATTCATAAAATGCGCTCAAATATGGGAGTAATTCTGCACCTTTAGATGGTAATTGTCCAGTTTTTTTGTCAAAAACGACTACTTTTGTTGTGATCGTCGTCGAAAACAACAGTTTAGTGATCTTTGATGGATTGGTTGTGGCCGCTATTATCTGGTATTGTTGATGTTATTGGCCTTGTATCGCAGGCCATCTCGACTAGGGAAGTCAATATAATGCGAAAACACAGTCAGATTTTAATCCTGATGGCAGCCTTGCTATTATCTGCTTGTGGTAGCCAACCGACGGCGCTACCCTCGCCAATTGAAACAAAAGCCGCTCGTTTAGAAAAACGTGCACAAGCGGATATGCAGGTGCAAAATTATCCTAGTGCAATAGAATCCGCACATGATGCCTTGCGCTTATATGCCGCGCTGGATGACCGCGTGGGTCAATTGCGTTCGCATATCAATTTAACACGCTTATTTATTCTACAAAGCCAACAAGATAAAGCCGATCTGCATTTAATGAAAGCACGCGATTTGGTGACCGAGACCGATGATGCGGCGCAACGTTACCAAGTGCATTTATTAGCGGGGAAATTACATCAAGATCTCGCTGAATTTAAGTTGGCACGCACCGCGGCAAATACGCTATTAGAACAAGCCGTCGCAGAAACTTACCTTGAAAATTATGATGAGGCAAAGCAATTAGCAGATAATACAACGCCGAATTTTGAGATTGCCTCAGAAGTAGATGATACCGCCTTTGTAATGTTGCAATATGCCCGTTTTGCCGATGATTTTGGTGCTGCCACGCTGGCGTTAACCTTCTATAAAATGATTGAGAATACGATTGGTATTTCAGATTCACTTTATGTATTGGGCATGATTGCAAATAAGTTGGGAGAGCAGGAGCAGGCGGAGCGTTATTTACGCAGAGCATTAGAAGTGAATTTAGCGATTGGCGATAAACAACGTATTGCGGTGATTGTGAAGGCGTTGGAAACACAATAATGTTTGTTGCCGTTGGCAGAGAAATCAGGGAAACGATTCGGGAGATATTTGATCTCTTTGCGTTAATTTATATTTCGCTGAAAGCCAGTTTGGGCATTTTTAATGCCGCACATCGGTCACTATTTATGCGCCAATTTATCCATCACTTATATTATGCGGGGGTGAAGACGCTTTATATTGTGATGGTGATTTCTATTTTATTGGGCGCGTTGTTGGTTTCCCAATTAAAAGGGCTTGCAGATGGTCGCACCTTCGTTGATGCTTACGCGTGGCTTTATGTGATTTTTATTGTGCGTGAATTAGCGCCGTTGATTTGTGGCATTATTTTGATTGGCCGTTCTGCTAGCGCAATGACCGCAGAGATCAGTTATCTTAAAATTTCCAAGGAGTTTGATGTATTACGGGGATTAGGTGTCGATCCTGTGTTTATTTTTCTGGTACCTGTCTTTTTAGCTTTTCCTATCGCGCTGGTGTTGATGCTGATTTATTTTGATGTGTTCAGCATTCTTGCGGGCTATCTGATGGTGTCTTGGTTAGATCCTGAACATACAAATTTTATTGATTTTGTGACCGCGATTATCACTAAGATTTCACTAACAGAAACGGTGGTGACGATCTTAAAAGGCCTGATAGGCGGCGGTGCTATTGGCATTATTTCAATTTATTTTGGCTCAAAAGCGGGCGGACGATTTTCAGACATGTCGCAAGCCATCGCCAATGCAACCGCCACTCAATTGATCGTTTTCTTTTTGATTAATGTGGTGTTATCGGTGGTGGCTTATGGCGGATAGCCGTATTATTTTATCTATTCGTTCCTTGAATATTAGCTTTGATGGACAAGTTTTATTTAAGGATGTGAGCTTAGATGTGCATGAAGATAATTTTATTGTGATCACCACGGGGGTGATGGATGGCGCGACGACATTGGTGAAATCTATTCTAGGCTTGGTTGAGGGTGTGACGGGTCAAATACTGTTTGAAGGCAATGATATTCTGCAGGCAGAAGATCGGCTAGAGAGGCGCCGCTCACGCCAGAAAATTGGTTTGGTTTATGAGGCGGCGGGTCTAATAAGTGTGATGAATGTCTATCAAAACATTGCCTTACCACTGGCTTACCATACCGATCTGACTGAGACAGACATTGAGCATAAAATAGTGACGGTGGCCGCGGATTTAGAGATCACAGATCTACTGTATTTAGAACCCAATGAGCTGAATGATACCCAAACGAGAATTGTAAATTTAGCGAGAGCACTGGTGATTGAGCCGCGATTATTATTGATTGACGAGTTAGAGGGCGGGATGTCGGCAGAGGTGATGGCGAAGATGGTGAAAGTCATTCAGCATTACCAACAACAGCTACATTTTGGCATCATCATGACCTCATTAGAAAAAAAGGCAGCGTTTGCCACATCACATTACACCATTAGAAATAATCAGTTGGAGGTGGACTATGTCCGACAGAAATAGTAGAAATCATGGCATTGAAGTGCGTTATATCGATCGTATTGTCGGTGTGTTTATTATGGCCGCAATTGTGATTATCGCTGCCAGTTGGTTTTTGCGGCTGCATGGCTTAGGTGATTTAGAAGCAAAACTCCCGTTCCATACGATTGTATCCGAATCATTTGGGTTGGCGCCCGCAGGAGAAATTGATTTGGCGGGGATCACGATCGGCACCATTAAAAATGTCACACTGCAAGATGACGGCAAGGTGCGAGTCGATATGGACTTTATTAAGCGCTACGAGCAGTTTCTAACGGTGGGCAGTCATTTGGAAGTGGAGCCAACTATTGGGGTGCAATCCTTATTGGGCGGTGGCGGGTTAATTTTTCATTATAATGCTGAGGAAACAGCACGGCTCACCTTAGATACCGCGTTGGATATAACAGAGCCTGTCGATTTGGCCGAACAAATTGCTGCGTTTGATCTGCCTGGATTAGCGGAACAAGTGAAACAAATCGTGGCGAATGTTGAACAATTAACGGGTGATCAAGGCGCGTTAGCGGTGGCCTTGAATAATGTGAGTGATATTACCAATAATTTAGCAGACAGCACCAGTGTTTTTCCTGCTTTGATGGCAGATGTAGAGCAACAAATTCCTAAAATAATTGGCAATGTTGAAACATTCACACGACGGTTAGAAGAAGATCAAGTGCCTGCAATTTTAGGCAGTGTGGAAAATAACTTAGCCAGCTTACAAACGGCAATGGATTCTGTGTCGGGTATTTTAACTAGTTCAGAAGGCAATATTGAACAGATCATGGGTAATGCTGCCGGGGCAACTGATCAGCTGAATAAAGCGACAGGTGATTTGAATGCCTTATTAGCAGAACTACAGGGTATTGTGGAAGATGTGCATGCGAGTAGCACGCAATTACCAGGGGTGATCGCGCGGAGTGAGGATTTGCTGGATAATTCAGTGGAACTAACGGATAAATTGAATAGTCATTGGTTATTGGGGGGCAAAGGGCCGGCCAGCGAGCCGCCCCAGCCTTGGCCTTCTATCCATTCAATAGATAATTCACCTTATGATGAGGTCGGCAAACAGTAAGCAGCTTGAAAAGCACCTAAATAACCCCATATAATACCCAAACTACTTGAAGATGCGGGTTTCAGAGCTTAGCACGGATGTCAGAGCAAGGCGCAATGTGCAGGCAATGACTAGTCCTTGTCA
>DBOG01000050.1:19656-46401 GCA_002299915.1 Proteobacteria bacterium UBA652
GACTAGTCCTTGTCAAGCATTGCAACGCCGCGCTGGCATTCGTGCCAAGCTCCCGAAGGGCAAGAGGATAAGCCATACTCTTCGTCGTTATAAAACTTAGAATTAGGATGACTAATCCCTGCGTTTTATGCCTAGAATAGTGTGGCTTCTTCTCTTGCTGAAACCTGCATCTTTAAGTGGTTTGGGTATAAATTGGGAGAACAATTAGAAAGGGTATTAATATGCAAAGAATTTTTTTATTTGTCGCGACCAATGCGGCTATTTTAGTGATCTTAAGTATTACCATGCAGTTATTGGGGATTGAAGGCCTGTTGGATAGCCAAGGCGTGAATCTCAATCTAAATGCCTTATTGATTTATGCTGCGGTGATTGGGTTTGCAGGATCCTTTATCTCATTAGCGATTTCAAAATGGATGGCAAAGCGATCAACGGGTGCGCAAGTGATCACTGAGCCGAGCACTGAGGTGGAACACTGGCTAGTGAATACCGTTGCCCGCCAAGCGGATCAAGCGGGTATTGGTATGCCAGAAGTGGCGGTTTATCAAGATCCCACGCCAAATGCTTTTGCCACGGGGATGAATAAAAATAAGGCGCTGGTGGCCGTTAGTTCGGGCTTAATGGACGCGATGACGCGAGATGAAGTCGAAGCCGTATTAGCGCATGAAGTCAGCCATGTATCGAATGGCGACATGGTTACGATGGCGTTGATTCAAGGGGTGGTGAATACCTTTGTGATCTTCCTTTCTCGGGTCATTGGCCATGTGGTTGATCGGGTTGTATTCAAAACGCAACGTGGTCATGGTCCTGCGTATTGGATCGTCTCTATTATTGCCCAAGTGGTGCTGAGTATTTTAGCCAGTATTATTGTGATGTGGTTTAGTCGCAAACGCGAATACCGTGCCGATGCGGGCGCAGCGAAACTGGTGGGGCCAAGTAAAATGATTGCCGCCTTACAACGGCTGGATAGTAAACCTGCCCACGCTTTGCCAGACCAACTGAATGCGCTCGGAATTTCAGGCAGCAAAGCTAAATTTGGTAAATTATTTATGACCCATCCAACCATTGATAGCCGGATTGAGGCATTGCGTCTTCAGGGATAGCTATTTTTCTCAAGCACATAGAGACGTTCAAATAAACCGTTGGAGTGAATGACGCTTGTTTCATGTTGTTTGCTCCAATGCCATTTATCCACTGTAAATAAATCTGTCATGGTGGTGATATCACAATGGAAGGGCGGGCCATCCTCTTTTCCTGTTTGCATAAATTGGGCGAATAGTTTGCCTCTGAGAGTGAGCCAATTATGTAAGCATGCTTCATAGGCTTGCCAGCGTTCGGGCGGTAAGGCACATAAACTAGTTTGCTCATAAATGGCATCAAATTGTTGTTCTGGCACCCAGGTAAAGAAATCAGCCTGTATCAGTGTCGCGTTTAGTTGCTTGGCATCAAGTGCCTTTTTAAGGTTATTGATTGGGCTGGGCGCAATATCAATAGCGGTCACATCAAAGCCTTTTTCAGCTAAAGCAATCACTTCATGACCATTGCCACAGCCTGGAATGAGGATGCGGCAAGGTGTTAATAAATCAGCATCTAGCCAATAATCTAGATTGGGACTGGGCGCGCCGCGATCCCAGCCTGTTTGACCTTGCTGGTAGCGGCTTTCCCATTCGTTTGATTTGTTACTGTTATCGCAAAACATTATCTGATTCAGATTGACGAATGCCTTCGATAGATAATTCTAGAAAAAGTTCTGTTGAATGCGGGCCGAGTTTATCCATGTCTTTTAAGCCGAACTCTGCGGGTTTGATGCTGGTGGTGCCATAAAAACCACGGCGGTAACCGCCCCACGGATCTTTGCCATGCCCAATATGTTCTACATTGAGCGTGATGTTTTTGGTGACGCCATGTAGGGTGAAATCGCCTTGTACGATAGCGGTATCCTCCCCTGTTTCTTTGAATGAGGTAGAGACAAAGGTGGCGGTTGGAAAGGCTTTAACATCTAGAAAAGCATCACTACGTAGGTGTTTGTCACGCTTGGCATGGTTGGAATAAAGACTGCTAACATCAATTTCAACATTGATTTTTGATGCGGTGGGATTGGCTTCATCGTAGCTGAAATTGCCGGAAAATTGATTAAATTGACCGTATAGCCAGCTAAAACCAAGGTGTTTGATTTTGAATTGAATAAAGGCATGTGTGCCTTCGGTATCAAGGATATAGTCTTCTGCTTGGGCTGTGCTGAGGCTAACTAAGCTCAATAAGCCGGCGAATAAAATTGTTTTTAATGACTGCATAATATTTTTCCTCTTGGCTTGTGTTATTCACCCAACATTCTGTTGAGTGCTCTATCTTTGTCAATAAAATGATGATTAAGTGCCGCAAGTGCGTGAATACTGACTAAAATAATCAGTGCCCATGCGAGCAATAGATGGATCTCGCCTGCTTTATCTGCTTGATTCATCATATTGCTGACACTGGCTGGAATATTGAATAGATTCAGCACGTTTAAGGGTGACCCTTTTGCGGTGACGATCAAATAGCCGCTAATGGTGATGGCCAGTAGGATCATGTTGAGCAGGGTATGCGCGAGATGTGCGGCTATTTTTTCCCATTGGGCATGTGTTTTTAGGGGGGGGGTGAATGTTTCCCCATCGCCAGAGCATGCGGATGACTAGCAGGATGAAAAGCAACGCGCCCACACCTTCATGCAGCTTGGGCGCGCGCTGATACCAGTTATCGTAATAACTCAGTTCTACCATCCATAGTCCAAGGCCGAACAGCGCGAAGGCGAGGATGGCACTGGACCAGTGTAAGAGTTTGGCAATTATGCCTTAAGATTGTTGTGTATTTTTAAGCAACACTTTTTCTCTTTAAGGCGGGATATCGTGTCATGATTACGGCGCTGCACTCAGTGGTAACTGCGCCAGATGTTGCATAAGCGCTTTGGCATTGACATAACCAATTAGGCGGTGATTGCGGTGTTCTTTGCCTTGGCTGTCGAAGAATAGCATGGTGGGCGGGGCGAGCACCTCTAGCGTTTTGAGCACGGCTTGTTGCTCGATGCTGTTATCCGTTAGATCAAGTTGTAGTAGATGGGTGTTGGCTAAGGCGGCTTGCACCTCAGGATCTTGGAAGGTGGTGACTTCCATCCGTTTACATTCAACACACCAGTCGGCATAAAAATCGAGCAGCACGGGCTGGCCGTTTCGCTTGTCAAATTCTGCTTTGAGCGCTGCGATGCTTTGTACTGGCTGCCATGTGAGATGATTCTCTGCCGGGGCGTTGCTATTTGTCATTGCAAATCCTTGCAAGGGTTGCAGGCGATTGTGGCTGAGGTGACCTGTGGCGGCGGCAACGAGATAGAGGAGGCCATAGAGCAAAACGATGATCCCCAGCCCTTTTGCGAGCTTATGCCAGCCTGATGCGCTGTGGAAATCGAGGGTGGAGAGTGCGCCGAGGTAAATGGCGGCAACAACGAGCAATGCGCCCCATAAGAATAGGCTGGCAGAAGCCGGCAAAATCCGCTCTAAGAACCAGATGGCGAGGCCGAGCAACATAAAGCCGAAGAAGGCTTTTACATTGTCCATCCAGCGGCCACTTTTGGGTAGTAAGCCGCCTGTGGAGGTGCCAATAGCAATTAACGGTAAACCCATGCCGAGACTTAAGAAAAATAAGGCGAAGCCGCCAAGCACAACATCTCCTTGTTGGCTAATGAAGATCAGTGCGCCTGCTAACGGCGGTGCGAGGCAGGGACCAACGATAAGGGCAGATAATATGCCCATCAATGCAACGCCAATAATCGTACCGCCTTGTTGTGATTGGCCAATGCTATTGAGTTTGTTTTGTAATGATTGCGGGAGTTGTAATTCAAATAGGCCAAACATCGACATGGCAAGCAAGACGAATAGTGCACTGAAGCTGACAATGACCCAAGGGTTTTGGAACATCGCCTGCAAGTTGGCCCCGAGCATGCCCATCACGATGCCTGCAACGCTATAAGTGAGCGACATGGCGAGCACATAAATGACCGATAGGAAGAAGGCACGGCGGGTAGTAAGCGATTCTCCCTGCCCGATAATAATGCTGGATAAGATCGGGATCATAGGAAACACGCAAGGGGTGAAGGCGAGCAGCAAGCCAAAACCAAAGAAGGCGGCTAGAATTTTAATCAGGCTGCCTTTATCGAGTAAGGAGGCGATCCGATCTTGTTCGGAGAGCATATTGTCAGCTATCGGATCGGGTGGGAGATCGATAGGGACACTGTCTGCTGCAGGTGGATTTAAGTCAGCATCATCCGCCAAGCTAATAACGGTTTGTTTGGGGAGGGAAAGCTGCACTTGTTTTGTGGTGGGCGGATAACAAATAGCCGCAATTTCGGAGCAGCCTTGATAGTGGGCAAGCAAGGTGACAGTGTGTGGATTAGGCGGGGCATTAATGATAAAGCTGGCGGAGGTGTCGGTTTCGTAGACATCCGTTTTACCAAATTCTGGATCCATTTTGGATTTTCCAGCAGGCAGATTGAGCTGGCTAATGCCTGCTTCTGCTGGGTTGGCGAGTTCAAAACGGACTTTATCTCGATAGAGGTAATGTCCTTGCGTAATTTTCCAGTGGGCGGTAATTTGGCGATGATCATTGCTGCTAGCGGAGAAAACAAAAGCTTCATCGACAGGCAACACGGCATCTTCTTGATTATTGATACCGAGCGTATCTAGTAAGCTAGTACGTGCTTGGACAGAGGTGGCAGCAGAGGCGACAATCAGCAGGAGCAATAAGAAGGATATTTTTTTAGTCATTATGTTTAGCGGCGCAAATTAAGGAGAAGAGGGTGTTAAATTGACCAAGTGGTTAAATCATAAGTTCCCAATAGCCTAGCATGTTCAAGGCTAAACGGCGACTTGGTGGGTGAGATAAAATTAATGATTTTATTTTTGTCATATATCTGTCATATTTATACCAAAATTATCAATTTAGGTGGAGATCTATCGTGGAAATAAAAACGATTCATAAAATGGAAACTCAAGCAATGAAAAAAAGCCATGTAGAGCTGGGCCGCTTAGGGATGGCGCTATTCTTTTTGGCCGGTGTATTGCTTTATACTTTTATGATCAGCGGTGAGGTGCCAAATAATATTTTCTTGGTGATAGCGGCGGTGTTTGGTGGCTATATGGCATTGAATATTGGCGCTAATGATGTGGCGAATAATGTTGGGCCTGCGGTGGGGTCAAAAGCCTTGACGATGGGCGGCGCCATTTTGATTGCGATTATTTTTGAGGCAGGTGGAGCCATTATTGCGGGTGGAGATGTGGTGTCGACCATCAAAAAAGGGATTATTTCGATTGATGCCTTTGAAGGTAATACACAGGATTTTATTTTAGCCATGATGGCGGCTTTGTTAGCGGCGGCCTTGTGGTTAAATATCGCAACCATGGCACGAGCGCCCGTATCGACCACGCATTCGATTGTGGGCGGCGTGATGGGAGCGGGGATCGCGGCGGCAGGGTTTTCAATTGTGAATTGGCCAACAATGGGGAAAATTGCAGCCTCGTGGGTTATTTCTCCAGTGATTGGTGGGGTGATTGCAGCGGGTTTTTTATTCGCGATTAAGAAAACGATTGTGTTTCGTGACGATAAAATGACGGCATCAAAAAAATGGGTACCCGTCTATGTGGCAATGATGTCGTGGGCGTTTGTGACTTATTTGATTTTGAAGGGCTTGAAGAAAGTCTGGCCATCAATTGTATCGTGGGTGAATGAGAGTTTATTTTTCACGCTTGAGGCGACGAAGAAATCAAGCTTGATGACTGCTTTGACGATTGGCTTAATGGCCGCAGTATTGGTGTATTTCTGGGTGCGACGCACGGTAAGACGAAAAGCACCTGGCTTGGATAATACGCGTGAGAGTGTCAATTTATTATTTACGATTCCATTGATTTTTGCAGCGGCCATGTTGAGTTTTGCGCATGGTGCAAATGATGTGGCGAATGCCATTGGCCCCTTGGCAGCGATTAATGATGCGGTATTACATGGCGGGATTTCATCTAAGGCGGGGATTCCGCTATGGGTGATGGCCGTGGGGGCAATCGGGATTGCGATGGGGTTGGCTTTATATGGGCCGAAATTGATTAAAACAGTGGGTGGCGAGATCACAGAACTGGATCAAATGCGGGCATTTTCCATTGCGATGGCGGCGGCGATCACAGTGATTATTGCGAGCCAATTAGGCTTGCCAGTCAGCTCAACCCATATTGCGATTGGTGGCGTATTTGGTGTTGGATTTTTGCGAGAATGGTTGGATAGTACGACCAGTATTCAATCTGAAATTAAACAAGATAAAAAAGTGTTGAAAAAAGAAAAATCCGCACTGAAAGCCTATCGAAAAGAGTTAAGACAGTTAGAGAAAAAGACTGATAATTCGAAAGAAGATTATCAACATATTGCTAAGCTGTATCGCCAAATAAATAAAGAAGAAGGTAAAGTGAAGCGGGCAAAACAAATCTTGAAATCGGATGAGAAAGTGGTGCATGTGAAGCGCGATACGATTAAAAAAATCATCACGGCTTGGATTATTACAGTCCCCACTGCGGCAATCTTTTCGGCCTTAATTTTCTTTATGCTAAAAGGCGTATTAGCATAGCGTAACAGGAATCATTTTATGCTTGTCATCTTCCTGTCATATTTATATTGTCTAATACATTAAATATGGCTGAGGGATAATAATATGGCGTCACATATTTTAGTGATAGAAGACGATACAGCAATCCGAGAGATGATTTGCTTTACCCTGAAGCATGAAGGCTTCGGCTATCATGCGGTTGCAGATGGTGAGCAGGGATTGGAACAGGTGGCAGAACAGACACCAGATTTGATTTTGCTGGATTGGATGTTGCCAAAGATGGATGGCATTGAATTTTTGCGTCGCCTGCGGGGTAATCCGCAAACAGCACCTATCCCGGTTATCATGTTGACAGCACGGGATGATAATGATGATAAGGTGAAAGGCTTGAGTGTGGGCGCCGATGATTATATGACCAAGCCCTTTTCGCCTGCAGAGCTGGTAGCACGGTTACATGCCGTGTTGCGTCGCTGTCAGGTCTTTACTGAGGAAGCGTCAACGCAACTTGAAGTGTCAGGGCTGGTACTCGATCCAGAAAGCCATCGGGTGACTGCTGCAGGGCAGCATCTTGGCTTAGGTCCCACCGAGTTTCGGTTATTACAGTTTTTCATGGCACATCCAGAGCGTGCATATTCTCGTAGTCAATTGCTCGACCATCTTTGGGCTTCAGTATATGTTGAAGAACGCACCGTCGATGTGCATATCCGCCGATTGCGCAAAGCATTGGCACCGAGTGGCCATGATGTGCTGATTGATACCGTTCGGGGCGTGGGCTACCGATTTTCGGCAGTGATGCTGAGCTAGCTACTCAGAGTTCAGTTTAGAACTGACATCAGATTGGCTTAAGATCTCTCCCGACGGTCGAGATAACCCGATATAGCGGTCAGTCATCAATAACACGATTAACGGGGAAAGCCACAATAAAGTGGGTGCCCTTACCCATTGTGCTACTGATTTTAAGCTTACCGCCATGGCGTATCACAATATGGTCGACAATCGCGAGCCCTAATCCTGTGCCGCCTTGCGCTTGAGAGCGACTTTCGTCGACACGATAGAAGCGTTCGGTGAGATGCGGAAGATGCGCTGCAGGGATCCCAGGGCCATTATCAGATACTTTAAAGTGCGCGCCGCCGCGAGCATGTTTTTTCCACTGGATGCGAATATGTGTTTTCTCTGGTGTATGACGAATGGCATTGTGAATAAGATTACTAAACACACTGATAATTTCAGTTTCCGCACCTTTAAGTTTAAGGGTATTATCAATGTTCAGTCCAATAGTATGGTGATTGCTATCATTAAGTAGCATACTTTCATCATCACAGAGCTGTCGTAAAATAGTGGGCACATCAATAATGTTATCCGAGTCATGGCTCAGCCCCATTCTCTCTAACCGTGAGAGGGTGAGTAAATCTTCAATGATATGATGCATTCGGGCCGATTGTTCGGCAGCGGCGTTAACGGCGGGCTGAAGGTGCTCAGGAAGCTGTTTATCGGCGGCTAATATCTCAAGATAGCCTGCAATAACGGTGAGCGGTGTCCGCAGTTCATGTGAGGCATTGGCGATAAAATTTTTTCGCATTTGTTGGCTGTGTGTTTGTTCGCTGATATCTTGGGCGATGAGTAGTTTGAGATTTTTGTGAACGGGGAGTAATTGTAGTGACAGCGGACGATGTTCATTTTGCGGTAAAGTGAGTTCCATTTCTTCGCGGGTGTTTTTGGTCAGTGCTTGGTGAATGGCGGGCACACGTAATAGATTTTCAATACGCTGTCCCCGATCTGTTTTTCGATTGATATTGAGATAATCAGCCGCCTGTTTATTCGCCCAGTCAATTTCATTATTGCCATTCAGTACCACGGTGGCATAAGGCAAGCCAGTAATAATGCCTTGAAGCCGTTTCAGTAATTTGGACATACGCTTTTTGCGTTGCGAATTCTTTTTTTGAAGATCTTGGATTTGATAAGCCACACGATCCCACACACCATCACTGTCAGGTGCTTTTTTTGGGTCAGCTCCTTCTTCTAGCCAGCGATTAAGTTGGTGGAGCTTGAATAATAACCAGCCAATATAGCCCAATAGAGCGAGGACTAAGCAGGGGAGCCATTGATTTGATAGCATGCCACCCAATAGGGCAGCAAAGAATACCAGCGCAATACGCCAGCGTTCGGCAGCCCAATGTTCATTATTCATTGAGACCCATTATTAATTAGATCTCGTCATCATCGGGGAAATATTCAGGCAATACCTCATCTATCTTAGTATGCCGAATATCTTTACCTTTGACGAGATAAACGACGTATTCACAAATATTTCGGGAGTGATCCCCAATCCGTTCTAATGAGCGTGCGCACCATGTGATACGCAGTACATTTTTGATATGTCGTGGATCTTCCATCATATGGGTGATCAATAATCGCGATAAATTATTAAATTCGGTATTGATCTTTTTTTCCAGGCTAATCACAGTGAGAGATTGTTCAACATCTAATCGTGCAAAGGCATCTAGGGCATCATGCAGCATATTGAGCACAAGCTGGCTGAGATGTTCTAGTTCAGCATACATTTGGGTAACCGTTTTCTTTTCAGCAAGCTTAATGGAATAACTGGCAATTTTAGCCGCTTCATCACCCACCCGTTCTAGATCAGTAATCACTTTAACCACGGCAATGACTAACCGTAGATCACTGGCTGTCGGTTGACGACGAGCGATAACACGGGCACACTCCTCATCAATATCCACCTCCATTTTATTGACTTTATAATCTTGTTTAGAGATTGTTTTGGCTAAATCGCCATCGCGTTCTAATAACGCTTTAACAGCGCCTTCTGCTTGCCCTTCAACCAGCCCACCCATTTTGAGCACTTGGCTCCGAATATCTTCAAGCTCTTGATTATAGCGTTGTGAAATATGTTGTCCAATTTCCATAATAATATCCTCAACTTAGCCAAATCGGCCAGTGATGTAATTTTCAGTCAATTTATGCTCAGGATTGGTGAACACTTGGTTGGTATCGTTCACTTCGACCAATTTCCCCAGATGGAAGTAGGCGGTGCGTTGCGATACACGGGCGGCTTGTTGCATGGAGTGCGTCACAATGGCGATAGTATAATTTGTTTTCAGATCGTCCATCAGTTCTTCAATCACTGCGGTGGCAATAGGGTCAAGCGCAGAAGTGGGTTCATCCATTAGAATCACTTCAGGATCAACCGCAATCGCCCGGGCAATACACAAGCGTTGCTGCTGACCGCCCGATAAACCCGTCCCCGGCTTTTGCAAATCATCTTTTACTTCACTAAATAGCCCTGCCTTGATTAAGCTGGCTTCCACCAGATCATCTAATTCTGACCGATTGCTTGCGAGACCATGTAAGCGTGCGCCATAAGCGACATTATCATAAATAGATTTTGGGAAGGGATTAGGCTTTTGGAACACCATGCCGACGCGGGCGCGTAATAAGACAGGATCTTGGTCTTTGGCATAGATATCTTGTCCATCTAGCGTATGTTCACCTGTGACACGGCAAATTGGAATTGTGTCATTCATTCGATTGAATACACGTAGGTAAGTCGATTTACCACAGCCAGAAGGGCCAATTAGGGCAATAATTTCATTTTTACCAATATCCAGATCGACATCAAAAATAGCTTGTTTGTCATCATAAAACACATTGCAATTACGCGATTGCATTTTAGGGTTATCAACAAAAGGCTTCCCGACAGTACCTGATATGTCGATATCAAATTCCGAGCGGGGTTCTATAATCGGCTTTGGATCGGCCGATTCAAGTGTGGCGGCTGTTGTGCCTGGAAGTGTTCCTACTGCTGTTGTCATCATTTATATTCCATTTTTATGGTGTTGGCTTACCAACGTCGTTCAAATTTCTTGCGTAGCATAATCGCCAACAGGTTCATCACCACCAAGAAGGCCAATAAGATCATAATGGCGGCTGAGGTGCGTTCTGTAAAGGCGCGTTCAGGGCTATCAGACCATAAATAGACTTGCACGGGCATCACGGTGGCGGGATCCAAGAAACCTTGCGGCACCTCTGCCACAAATGCGACCATCCCGATCATTAACAAAGGTGCGGTTTCTCCCAAGGCCTGTGCCATACCGATAATGGTACCCGTTAAGATGCCTGGCATCGCAAGCGGTAAAGTATGGTGGAATAGGGTTTGTACCGGTGATGCACCCAAGCCAACAGCCGCCTCTTTAATAGACGGCGGCACCGCTTTAATCGCTGCACGACTGGCAATAATGATGGTTGGTAAGGTCATCAAAGCGAGCACCAGCCCACCCAATAAGGGTGTCGATCGCGGTACCCCAAAGAAATTGATATATACCGCTAACCCTAGCAAACCGAATACAATAGACGGCACGGCGGCAAGGTTATTGATATTAATTTCAATTATATCCACCCAGCGGTTGTTTTGTGGCGCAAATTCTTCAAGGTAGGCAGCAGAAGCGACTGCAATTGGAAAGGAAATAAGCAAGGTAATAATCATCGTATATAACGAACCCATAATTGCGCCTTTCATCCCCGCTTGCTCGGGTTCGCGTGAATCTCCCGCAGTGAATAAGACGGTGTTAAAGCGTTTTTCAAGCCGATCTTCGGCTAATAGGGCATCGATCCAGCTGAGTTGATAATCTTTAATCCGTCGTTCTGTTTCAGGTAAGCTACGATCAATTTTACCTTTCATAAACACATCGACATCATCTTTTGCTAAAAACCAAAAGGACTGTGTTGTGCCCAATAAACTCGGATCGGCGACAACGGCATCACGTAAATCATACGCTGCTGAGCTACTCACCAGATTTTTAAGCGCCCGCTTTTGTTTGCGACCTGAAGCATCGGGGAACATGGTTGTTAGCGTTTGCTTGATCACCTTATTATAGCTGGCAGAATATAAGGCATTATGTTCAGAATCTTTAGTCACCCCGAGAATCGTTTCATCAATCGTGACATCTAGCTTGATATAGGTTTGCTGAAAAGCGGGTAGACCTTTACTGATAATAGTGAACAGCAGAACAATTAAAAAAGCAAAGCTAATTAAGATTGACAGTAGCCCGAAGAAACGGAAGCGACGTTCTTTAGCATAACGCTTACGTAAGCTAGCTTGGATGATTTGGGTGGATGTTATCGTTGAGTTCATTGTTTACTCGTACTGCTCGCGGTATTTACGGATAATATGTAATGCAACCACATTCAATAATAACGTGATTACAAATAAGCCCAATGCCAAGGCAAAAGCAGCGAGGGTTTTCGGGCTGTCAAATTCTTGGTCACCCGTTAACAAAGTAACGATTTGTACCGTCACAGTGGTCACCGCTTCGAGTGGATTAATGGTTAGGTTAGCAGATAAACCCGCCGCCATCACCACAATCATGGTTTCACCAATGGCACGTGAAGCCGCTAATAATATCCCACCTACGATACCTGGCAAAGCAGCTGGAATAATAACTTGGCGAATGGTTTCAGAACGTGTTGCACCCATGCCAAAAGAGGCATCTCGCATCGCTTTTGGTACGGCAGATAATACATCATCAGACAAAGAGGAGATAAATGGAATAATCATAATCCCCATCACCAAGCCAGCGGCTAAGGCACTCTCAGATGCCACACTCAGGCCGAAGGATTCTCCTAAGTCTCGCAAGAAAGGGGCAACCGTTATTGCTGCAAAGAAACCATATACCACGGTTGGGATCCCGGCCAAAATTTCCAAAGTAGGCTTGGCAACAGCACGGAATCTAGACCCAGCATATTCAGATAAATAAATAGCAGACATCAAGCCAAGTGGCACCGCAATCAATAACGCCAAAAAGGAGATCAGTAAAGTGCCGACAAATAGGGGGATAGCACCAAAGCTGCCAGAACCGCCAATTTGATCTTCTCGGATCGCTGTTTGTGGGCTCCAGTGGGTGCCAAAAAGGAATTCAGAGGGCGGCACATCACCAAAAAATCGCAACGATTCAAATAACACTGACATCACAATGCCAGCCGTTGTAAGCACGGCAATGGAAGCACATAAAATCATGGTAAAACGAATAACACGTTCAACCGTGTTTCTAGCTTGTACGTCAGGTTTTATTTTCCGTATTCCCCACGCGAGACCTAATAGCGCAATGGCAAAAACAATAACCGTTTTGGCGAGTGTGCTAATACCTTGTAGTTGCAAGTAATGCCGTGCGGCATCGCGTTTAACAGGATTAGGTTCGGCATCAATATTGCCTGAAGCAGCAATATTCTGGATCTCGTTCATCATCAGACTTAGCGCATCTTGTGATTGTATTTGAATGCTATCTGGCAAACCTGCAATTGTCAGGGAACTAACAACGCTGCCATTAAAAGCAGACCAGAGCGTCAAAATAATTAAAGCAGGCACCCCCACCCAGATCGCCACCATATAACCGTAGTAGCTTGGGAGAGAATGAAGGTTTGTCGTGCCTTTACCTGTACCAGAGAGGGTAAGTGAACGTTTGCGACCAATAAAATAGCTAAAAATAAGCAGGGCAAACAAGGTGAGTAGAATGGTATTTAGTGGCATACTTTCATTTGTCTAGTTGAGTTTGTTGTTAACAATTTATTCCCTTTAGATCCGCCTAGAGATGACAAGCAAATCTAAAGGGAATAAATTAGCCGATAGGATGATCTGTCTTACCCGCTAAGATATTACCCGCTTAACGATTAGTCAAGACTTAAAGGTTTTAATGTTCTAGCAGAATCTGCCATCGCTGCACGTTTTTCTTCGTTTAAAGGAATTAACCCTTTTTCAGTCAAATAACCCTCATCACCCCATGCTTCTTCCGAAGTGAATTCAGCAATGAACTCAGCGATACCAGGCACTTTACCAATGTGATTATTTTTCACATAGAAGAATAAAGGACGCGATACAGGATAATCACCCGATGCAATATTCTCAAATGAAATCTCAACACCATCAATCTGTGCCCCTTTCACTTTGTCTGAGTTTTGGTCTAAGAAGCTAAAGCCAAATACACCCAGTGCATTAGGATTCTTCTCCAATTTTTGCACGATTAAATTGTCATTCTCACCCGCTTCAATATAAGCCCCATCTTCACGCACTGTGTGACAAACACCCTTATATTGGGACTTTAGTGTACTGGCTAATGTTTTATCACCAGATGCCTTTGCGACTTTAGAATCGGCTTTTAGTTGGGCGATCCAATCAAAGCTTTTACACCCTCCTTCCAAAGCTAACTCTGCAAATGCATCACGGGTACCAGAAGTAGGTGGCGGGCCTAATACTTCAATTTTAATGTTGGGTAGGCTGGGATTCACATCTTGCCATGTTTGATGTGGGTTGGCGATCAGCTCATCAGCCTCACCACTTGGAATTTGTTTGGCAAGCGCCAAAAATAAATCTTTTCGGCTTAATACGAAAGCAGGGCCACTTTTTGCGTTTGCAATCGCAATGCCATCAAAACCGACTTGGACTTCCGTAATATTCGTCACACCATTAGATGCACATTTTTTCACTTCGCTTGCTTTGATCCGACGAGATGAATTGGTGATGTCGGGGGTATCAATGCCGTTACCCGCACAAAATAATTTCAAACCACCGCCTGAACCGGTCGATTCAATTTTAGGGGTTTTAAATTGTGTTTTCTTGCCAAAGGTTTCCGCCACCACGGTTGCGAAAGGATAAACAGTAGAAGAACCTACAATTTCAATATGATCACGACCTGCTGCAAAGCTGGTAGAAGCCAGTGTTGTTGCTGTTAGACCTGTAGCAACGAGAAGAGAGATATGTTTCATTTTGTTACACTCCATCAGTTAAGGATAGCCACAGTTTAATCGCTGAATATGACAGAATTGTGACAGATAAATGATGATTTAAAGATGGCGATTTATTGTTTATATTTTCATATTACGGTAACAATAAATTTTTAAGATAGGCTTTTATTTAGGGGGCTAATAATGACTAAGGAAAAATCAATACCAAGCTATAGAACATTTATGTTTAACAACGAATGGCATGCACGAGTGATAGGATTTATTGTAGGAATTTTAATGATAGCCATCTATTGTTGGATGATTTCAGGAGTCGTCTCTATACTGATAAATTTATATCATTTCCTGCTTGAGGACTGGTCTCATGGGGCGGAGAAAATGATTAAAGAAGTGCTTATCATTTTTGCCTTGCTTGAATTTATAAGGGTACTTCAATCGTATTTATTATTAGGCCGAGTGAGAGTGACTTTTATCTTAGATGTCGCACTGGTTGTGTTAATTGGCGAGTTGATAGGGTTTTGGTATCATGAATTTAATGCCGTTAATGTTATTTTGGGGATCATCATTATTGCGGTGTTAACTGGGCTTCGAATAATCACGTCAAAATGTTCTCCAGATTTTCGAGAGGACTAAAATATTAATAATCCCCATTAGATTAGTTATCTATTCTAAACACACTGAGGGAGCCATTTTTCTCATTTGCGGTGTAGAGATAATGCTGCTTTGTTGAGGTGTCATAAAAATGTGCAATACCCTCAGGTGCGATTTTACCCGCTTCTGTTTTAGGATCGATGGCAGCAACACTGATAACGATTGGATCCTTAGGGTCTGCTAATGAAATTAGGGCAACACCATTTGCGCGCTCTAACCCTACTGCGGCATATTGGACGCCAGCTAATTCAAAAGTGGTGACCATTTCAGGTTCAGAACCTTTATTATCACTACGCGATTCTGGGTAGAATCCTGCAGCATGGACGGCGGCATCAATTTGATTCTGGGTATCGCCTAGGAAATCACCTGTTTGGGCATCGAATACGCTGATAGTGCGGCCACCACCTGACACATTGAAGTTAACTTTTGAGGCTTTGGGATCGGTATCGCCTTCATCGGCAGTGATGAGATATTTGCCGTCGGTGGTCAGTGCAATACCATCAGGTTCTCGCAATGCGATAAAGGGGCTATCAAATGAAATATGGCCATCATCTTTGATATCAGCGAGATGGCGCGTGGTGCCTAAACCAAATATACGGGTAATCGTCGCTGTTTTTGTGTCAAGCACAATCACCCCATTATTTTCTTGTAAATTAATCCAAGCCTGATGACCATCTTGTGAGAATACGACATATTCTGGCTCTAAGATATCTGGCTTATTATTACGAATAGGGAACATAAATAACTCACCATTTTTTTCTTTGGCGATGACTGACTCACCCTGAAATGTGCCAACTTCTACTGTTCCATTATCAATTTTTCCATTGCCATTGAGATCACTGTTTTCTTCTGAAATTTCACCATCATGATTCCAGTCAATTTCACGTTCGAGAAAACGGTTGTGGTGGGGTTTTACAAAACCAGCCGTATCAGCGATCTCGGTGAGCGGGATTTGGGTGGCAGTTATATTGCTAGGATCGGCGGAGAGTGTCAGCAAGGTTAGGCTACCTGGCGCTGAGCTAAAGGTGTTTTTAGCAGGATTGAATATAAACGCTTCGGCTTCATTGGGAACCAATGCAAACTGGCCTGTTGGGTCGATTACAACCGCATCGGGGCCAATGCCTGTGGAGACTGTGTGGGCGATATTGCCGGTGACAATATCTCTAATTTCCACACGACCCTCTGCAGAGGGAGATGCGGCTTGAATAGCGGCCAAAATATAAGGGTGCTGTGGATGAATAGCGGCAGAGGTGATCTGTTCGTCGTTGGCAAGATGGAGTGTGATCTGATGTTGGAGCACGGGTGTGTTTGGATTGGCAATGGAATAAACATCGACGCGACCTTGTTTACTATTTGAAGTAATAAGTTTCTGGGTTGAGGCTTGAATGCTAATAATTTCAGTGCCTTTTTTATCACCTGTTGGCAGTGTTTGCAGGAGTATTAACTGTGGTTCTGTAACGGCATTACAAATACTGGCGATACACAGGAAGCCAAACAGTGTGATGTGTGCGGATAATTTCATTTTGTGCTCCTTAAAAAAGCCCTGACGGTGATATCATCGTCAGGGCTAAATACTACAAGAGAGATAATTCTAAAACTTAAAGATTAGAAGTCGATTTGGCCACGGAAGTTAACTGCATCGAAGTTATCTGATTCACCATCCACATCTGCTTTACTATAATTTGCCATAAAGCGGATATTAGGTGTGGCATACCAGTTTAGACCAACAGTGAAGATGTCGCCTTCATTACCTAGGCTATTATCTTCTAGATCGATATCGGAATAGCGCAAAGCAACTTCCCAGGCACCCATGCCACCTTTACCGACAACACCACGTGGTTTAACACGACCAAAGGCACCTTTATCAGCTTTATAGCTACGTGATTCACCCGTTAGGAAGTAACTTGCATAAGCATACCATGCATTTAAATCCTGATCTGTTGAACCTGAAACAGCGTTATAGTCGCGCATGACATATTCTGTTTGGGCAGAGAAGGGGCCAAATACAGCGGCAGCTTCTAGGCCAAAGGTGTCGTAGTCTTGAAATGTATCTTCAAATGATTTGAAAATTTTGCCAGCTGTGTGTACTTCAGGACGAAGCTTAACTTGTATCGCTTTGCCACCACTTGTTTCCAGCTCTTGGTGATGATAGGCAAGCCCTAGATGGATTGCGCGTGTTTTTTCTGCAATAGGCGCATAGGTGAAGCGGCCGCCATAGCCATAATCTTCATCTTGACCACTGTTTTCGTTATCAATTCCGTCCATGTGAATGGCACCTTTTAATGTCCAGTTATCGCCATTTGTACCTACGCTCAAGCCATTCTTACGGCTAATTGAGAAAGCCCCTGTGCCTGCACTACGCTCTAGGAAGGTAATGTATCTTGAGCTAGTCAATTCTTCCAGGCCAAATGGCATTTTATCGTTTCCTAGTGTAAATTTTGCTGGTTTCCAGCCTGTGTATTGGAGATACATATCTTTAATAGTGGTTTTATTGCCACCGAAATCAAATTGCGCTTTATAGCCCCAATCTGTGAATGCTGTGCCTTTTATAAATAAACGTGCACGACGGAATTCAGAAGCACTCCCTTTACCACCTAAATCATCTTCATCCATAATGGCATAGTCTGCCATGATACGCCCCCCAATTTGTGCGCTGAAGGCTTTGTCTGCGGTTTTTATTTTTAAGTGGCCGCCATTTAAACTCACTGCTGTGGCATTACTTGTAGCCGTTTCCACCTTAGATTCAAGTTCTTTTGCTGATTCCACATCAGATTTTGCAGCATTGGCTAGGGCATCGTAGTCGGCTGCGCTAATTGTGCCTTTATCACGAAGCACTTTGAGCAAATTAAGCATGGCATCCTCGCCCGCATGGGCTGGCACCATAGAGGCTCCTAAAAGAGCGCTAGTAAGGAGTAAAGATGATGTTTTTAGTTTCATTAAGTTTGCCTCATTCATAGTTAGTTGGGATTGATGGAGCACAGTATGTCGAATTTATATTTTGATTTGGTGACAGTTTTGTGAAGGTTTAATGACATATTTTTCAACTACATATTTTATCAATATTTTAAGGATGGCTTTTGGGTATCTGATATTATCTGGTGTATGAAAACTGAAAATAAGAAGGTTCGTGATGGCGGCAAACGATAAGACGGAACCATGGGAAGAGATTTTAGCAGCAATCGATTTAGGATCGAATAGCTTTCATATGATTATTGCGCGGGTACGGGATGGGCATTTTCATGTGTTGGATAGCTTACGAGAAATGGTGCAGCTGCGGGCGGGGCTAGATGAAGAGGGTAGCTTGACAGAAGCGGCGCAAACTCGTGCTTTAGCATGCCTGTCTCGATTTGGTGAGCGGCTTTCCGGATTGCCAGCAAGCAGTGTGCGGGCGGTGGGCACCAACACCTTAAGGGTGGCAAAAAACTCACGATTATTTTTACAAAAAGCACGGCAAACCTTAGGTCATCCTATTGAGATCGTGGCGGGTGAGGAGGAGGCGCGGCTGATTTATTTAGGGGTGGCGCATGCTTTGTCATTTGATCAAAAGCGGCGATTGGTGATGGATATTGGTGGTGGGAGTACGGAATTTATTATTGGCGAGGGCTTAACCGGCTTGCGGCGTGAGAGTTTGAGCATGGGGTGTGTAAGTTTTACCCAACAATTTTTTGCGGATGGCGACATCACCCGGAAAAAATTAAAAGCAGCGGCATTGGCGGCAAGGGTACAGCTTCGTGATATACGACGAGAATACCGAAAAATGGGTTGGGAACGGGCGGTCGGTGCCTCGGGCACGATTCGCTGTGTGGCAAGTGTGGTGGCGGCGAACGAATGGAGCGATGATGGCTGTATTACGCTGGAAGCGCTAGATAAGTTGCAGTTAGCAATGATCGATGCAGGCCATGTTGATAAGCTAAAATTAGCGGGCTTGAGTGAAGAGCGGGCGGCAATCCTACCGGCAGGGGTGAGTGTGTTGTGGACCGCTTTTCAGGTGCTAAAAATTGATCGGATGACGGTATCAGATGGCGCCTTACGTGAAGGATTGCTTTATGATTTGGTGGGTAGATTACACCATGATGATGAGCGGGAACGCACCGTTACCGCGATGATGAAGCGATATCATGTGGATATTGGGCATATTGATCGTATTGATCGTGCCGCGCAACAGTTTTTCCAGAAAACAGCTAAAAAATGGCAGCTGGATCCCCAAGTAGATGGTCAGCGCTTGGCATGGGCAGTAAAATTACATGAAATCGGCTTAGCAATTTCACATGGCAGCAGGCATAAACATGCGGCTTATTTGGTGGCAAACTCGGATATGTCGGGCTTTTCGCGAGAAGATCAATATGTGTTATCGGTCTTAATTCAAGGGCAACGTAAAAGTTTTCCTAAAAAGGAGATTAAAAACTTAGCTGATGAGGTGCAACACAGCATCCGTTGGTTAACGGTGATCTTACGGTTGGCATTGGTGTTTAATCGGGGGCGTTCAAAGCAAGAAGAAGTGTTGGATTGCCAATTAGAGCCAACGAAGAAGGGATTAAAGCTAACGCTATCGGAAGAATGGTTGGCAACACATCCTTTAACTGAGCAAGATTTATTGCAAGAGCAAACCTATTTGGCAAAAGCCAAGATTAAGCTAAAATTAATTACAAAAACAGCGGATTGAACTTATTCGGTGGCGTATGCGTCAAAGCAATATGACGAAGACAATAAAATTAATCGGTATCTTGCTCATGGCGGCGACGAATGTTGCGGTAGCAGCAGATACTGTTTTGCTAAAGAGTGAAACAGGTGATAATTTGATGTTGCATAAATTAAACTCAGATCAGCTATGGGCAACCTTTCAGATCACCGATCAGGTATTGGAAAGTTTTGCTTTGCAAGAGTTAATTGTGTTGCAGGTTGATCAGAATAAACCCGTTAAATTGCAACAATCGAAAAAAGTCTGTGGTGCGCCTGCACCCAAAAACAAACAGACCTTGGCCTATGCCTTCGAGCCGGCTTCATCCGTAACCGGTGAGTGGGCGTTTAGTGAGGCGCACACAGCTCCGCAAAGAGTCTTAAAAGTATTTGGATGGGATGAACCTATGATACCTTGCCGTCAGATCGGCGATCAGAGTTTGTTGATTTCCCGTTAGAGCCGATTATCAGCGGTAGCCCCAATTTATGGCAGCAATTTGAGCAGGGTGAGCAGATTACTTTTCGCTATATGACGGAAGCAGGGGAAGCACGCCAAGCAGTATTTTCATTGGCAGAAATGAGTTCTGAAATGGCGAGATTAAAAAAATAACACCCTCACGGGCGAGGTGTGAGAGCGCTATAGCATTTGAGCATCATTACCAGTCAATATTCATCCCAATATAAACACTACGCCCTAATCCAGGCAAACGCTCACCTTTGGCGATGTTTGGATTATTACTGACGCGGTTATAGCCACCTAGGTGATCTTGATATTCACGATCAAATAGATTGTTGACACCTGCTTGTAGGGTGATACGATTGGTTGGCTGATAATTGGCACTCAGGTTGAATATGGCATAGCCGCCTGTCTTTTTCTCATGGTTTTCATCAGATATCTGATTCTGTTTGGCAACGGTGACGGCTTCAAACCCTGCATGCCAATTCGTTTGGTGGTAGCTGATCTTAGTGCGCGCTGTCAGTGGGGCGATACGATAGAGGTTATCGCTAGTATCACGGCGTTCACCACGGACATAGCTAATCGTACCGTCCAACTGGATATTGTGAGTTACGGCAACAAACCAGTTGGCATCTATCCCATATAATTCAGCATCCACATTATTAAATTGCAGTGGTGCGGGCTTACCTGGCGCCATCATCCCGCTGAGCATATTAGCGACCATATTGGTGCTAGGGGTGCCTTGAATATAGTCATTAATGCGATGATAGAAGATATGCGGCGAAAGGCCGACACGGGGTCTATGCCAATCAAACCCGAGCTCAATTTGATACGCCGTTTCGGGATCAAGATCTACATTGCCCATATAGTTATTGCCATCTGCTAAGCCAGCAGTTGCTTCAAGTGGCACCCAAAGATAACGCTCTTGGTAGCTGGCGGCACGTTCTTTGCGTGCAAAACCAGCCACTAAATCTAGTTGAGAAGAGAGTGGACGAGAGAAATTCAGCGCCACATCAACTAGATTTTCATCTTGGCTACGATCTGAATTATTGAAATTATCGCGAAGGGTTGTGAAATTGGCACCCATCATACCAGGTGCCATCACCATACTAGTCGTCACTTTATCTGCATCCATTTTTACGCTAGTGTAGCGTAAACCGGCCTCAACTTCCCACGTGCCAGCCGTGAATTTTTTTTCAGTAAACAAGCTGTAACGATTACGCTCAGCATTATTATAAGTATTTACAAAAAACATTGGATTACCAGGATTGAAAACATCGGCATTATGATCTGCACGATCTGCATCGGCACCAAAAGTCCAGCCTGAAACAGCATAGGCGATGCCTAACCCATTTGATTTAACATCGGTCAGTGCAAATCGTCGCATCATCATGCTGTGTGGTGGACGCAAGCTATAATTATTCATTAAGTGATCTGCTTTTTGATAGCTGATCTTAGCGCTAAATTCACCCCCATTGGTAAAGGTGTTTTTGAAATTGCCTGTGTAGTGATCGCCTTTGGCATAGATAATATCCATCGGCAATGCTGGGGTGCCAGTGACGCCAGTATCATGATGTTCGGCATGTAAAGCAGCAGATTGGCTACCATTTTGGAAAGCATAGCCTCCACCAAAGGTATCGCGTTCATGCTCTGTAGGTAAGATTTCACCACCATCAAATTCAAGATCATCGCCGCGGTCAATGCTGCCGCCTAAATGAAAACGGTGATTCTCATTGGTAAGCCCAGCGAGTATACTCGTATTATAGGTATCGCCATTTTCAGCATAGCCTGCTCGTGCATTACCATGGAATTCAAAGTCTTGGCTATTGCCAAATTCTGGTTTTTTAGATCTTGCTAGAATAGTGCCACCGATGGTTTCCATCCCTGAACTGACGGGTGCAATGCCACGATAAAGTGAAATAGTGTCAAGCCGTGTTGCGGGGATGTAGCTTAATGGTGTATCCATTGAGTTAGGGCACGCGGGGCTAATTTTCATGCCATCAACCAATACATTAACCCGATCGCCAAATAGACCGCGATATTGAGCAATACTCGTCAGCGGACCATTGCGGTTGATATTTGCACCCGGCAATTGTTTGAGCAATTCACCGGCATCAGGTGTGGCTGCGGTGGGCACGGCAGGCAATGTAAGCGGTGTCGCTTCACCTGCCACACCATCAACAGATATTGTGGGTAGCTGGATGGGATGATCTGCTTGCGCGCTACTGACGACCGCAAGGCAGAGGAGTGAGGTGAGTGTTCGTTTCATAAATATTCTCCGACAAATTATTCTGAGTATTCTATGGTAGAAAAGGTATCAAGAAATAAGGTGTTTTGCCAATAGATGTGTGAAATGACCTGTTTTCAGTATTTAGGGGCGTGGTAAAGTGTTTGCGCATGGTTCGGAGAGAATGAAAATAACAAATGACGGAGTTTACAGGGATTTCAACTGCCTTTATTTTGGGCTTATTTAGTATGACGCATTGCATTGCAATGTGCGGTACGGTTATTGGCGCGCTGACTTTAAGCTTGCCTGAAGAGGTGCGTGGTGATAAGCGCAAAATGTTGCCGTATGTCACTTATTATAATATAGGTCGTTTACTGAGTTATGCCACGGCAGGTGCGCTGGTGGGGTGGTTGAGTACACCGCTAGTGGCCGTAAATGGGCATGTGTTTTTGCGCTATTTATCAGTCATTGTGATGGTGGCGATGGGGCTTTATTTGGCGGGTTGGTTCCCTAAGTTCGCTAAGATGGAAAAGCTGGGTGCACCCGTCTGGCGATGGTTACAGCCGATAGGGAAACGATTTATCCCCGTGCGCACATGGCGGCAGGCTTTTTTCCTTGGAATGGTCTGGGGCTGGTTGCCATGTGGTTTGGTGTATGCGGGGCTAGCCGTTGCAGCAACATCAGGAAACGCAACACAAGGCGCCATGATGATGATGGCATTTGGCGTAGGAACGTTGCCAGCAGTGATGGGAGCGGGTATATTTACAGGCTTAATTGTCGCAATGGGCCGCGCACAGTATTTGCGGCGTATTGCAGGTGTGTTGATCATTATTATGGCGGTTGTCACATTATTACTACCCATGGATCATGGTGAACATGAGATGAATGGCACAACGGGCCATTCGGCTCACGAACATTAATATTAGGAGAAAATGATGCAAACGATATTAGCTGAATCAGCCAATATGGCACATTTATTACGCACAATTCCTTTACTAGCGCAGAGCGATGTTAGCATTTTGATCCAAGGAGAAACGGGCACGGGAAAAGAGTTAATTGCCCAAGAATTACATACCCAGAGTGGCCGAAAAACACAAGCACTTGTTACGATAAATTGCGCTGCTTTGCCAACGCACGATGTTGAAGTTGAGCTGTTTGGGCGCTGTGATGCACAAGGGAATAGGGTGCAACAAGGGCGATTATTAGCGGCATCAGGCGGTACACTGGTATTGGATGAAGTCGATGCATTGCCATTGCCTGTGCAAACGATGTTATTACGCTTTTTGGAATCGGGAGAATGTCAGCCTGTGGGGAGTTATCAGATGCATCGTGTTGATGTGCGTGTGTTAGCGATTAGCAGCATTGACCTGCAGCAAGCTGTTGTTGAGAACACTTTTCGAGCAGATTTACTGTACCGTTTACAGGTTGTGCCGCTAAATTTACCACCACTGCGTGAGCGGGGTGAAGATATTGCGATGATGCTCCGCCATTTTGGGCGTGAGTATGCCCAAGGTAATGCGGTGGTGCGCTATAGCAAAGCAGCGATGCATACCTTGTCTCGCCATTCATGGCCAGGCAATGTCCGTGAGGTGATGAATTTTTGTAGGCAAATGGCACTATTGCATCCAGGGCAGTGTTTGCAGCCTGAAGATTTGCCCGCTGATATGCAACCTGAACGTGCCGCTGCTGCCCATATTTTTGAGTTGCCTGTATCAGGCATCCAATTGGCACAAGTTGAATTAGATTTGATTAGACAAGCATTAGGGCGTACGGGTGGTAATCGTGCACGTGCCGCAAGATTACTTGGGATTAGCCGAGATACCTTGCTTTACCGTATTCAGAAATACGCGCTGTAATTAATAATCCTCTCACCCAGCCCTCTCCCACAGGAGAGGGCTTTAATATGCCAATCAACCCCTTAACCCGTGTATATTTCGTACATTAGCCCTCCCATGCTGGGGCGGGTTGGGTGAGGAGAATCAAAAACAAGTTCTCTTAAATGATGGATTGTGATTAAATGAAGGAATGAAAGCCTATTTAGCGTTATTGCAAGATGTGATGGAAAATGGCACCGATAAAGGTGATCGAACGGGCACGGGTACACGGTCAGTTTTTGGTCGGCAAGTGCGATATAACCTAGCCGATGGTTTTCCATTGCTGACCACCAAAAAACTGCATATTAGGAGCATTTTGCATGAATTGCTGTGGTTCTTGCAGGGCGAGACTAATATTCAATATCTCAAAGATAATGGTGTGTCTATTTGGGATGCTTGGGCAACAGAAGCGGGAGAGTTAGGCCCCGTTTATGGTGCACAATGGCGTCAGTGGAAAGGCGAAAATGGCGAAACCCATGATCAAATTTCCGCGTTGGTGGAGAGCTTAAAAAATAATCCCAATAGCCGCCGACATATTATCAGTGGTTGGAATGTGGCGTTATTGCCAGATGAAAGTAAAAAGCCCCAAGAAAATGCCGAAGCAGGCTTGATGGCATTGCCACCATGCCACTTGCTGTATCAATTTTATGTGGCTGATGGTAAGCTCAGTGCATCACTTTATATTCGCTCGAATGATTTATTTCTAGGCAACCCTTACAATACGGCATCATTGGCATTTTTAACCCATATGTTGGCACAACAATGTGACTTAGACGTCGGCGAAATCGTGATCAGTATTGGTGATGCGCATATTTACACCAATCATTTTGAGCAGGTAGCGACTCAAACAAGCCGAACACCGGGTCATTTACCCACCTTAAAAATTCATCGCAAACCCGATTCCATTTTTGATTATCAATTTGATGATTTTGAAATTATGGATTATCAACCGCAAGCCCATATTTCGGCGCCAATAGCGGTTTAGATTAATGTGTTGGCGAGAAAATAATGATTAAGTCAACCAGTCAGTTGATTTAAGAAACACATCATAGAGTTCTGCTTCAGCGCTACCTGCTTCAGGCTGCCAATTATACCGCCATTTTACGAGTGGTGGCAGCGACATTAAGATAGACTCAGTGCGCCCCCCTGTTTGCAGGCCAAATAAAGTACCACGATCGTGTACAAGATTAAATTCGACATAACGGCCACGGCGATAGAGTTGGAAATCGCGTTCTCGCTCACCAAAAGGGGTGTCTTTTCGGCGTTGGATAATCGGTATATAGGCTTGGGTATAGCTATCACCGATGCTTTTGAGTAGATTAAAGCAGTGTTCAAACCCACCCTCATTGAGATCGTCAAAAAATAGGCCACCAACCCCACGTGGCTCATCCCGGTGTTTGAGGTAAAAATACTCATCACACCATTTTTTATAACGATCATACACACCGTCGCCAAACGGATCGCAGGCTGCTTTAGCTGTTTGATGCCATTCGATTACGTCCTCTTTATTGCCATAATAAGGCGTTAAATCATAGCCACCACCAAACCACCAGATGGGTTCTTCACCTTCTTTCTCAGCAATAAAGAACCGGACATTGGCATGAGAGGTAGGGATATAAGGGTTATGGGGGTGCATTACTAACGATACGCCCACGGCTTGGAAGTTACGACCTGCTAATTCAGGACGATGTGCGGTGGCAGAGCCAGGTAGATTATCGCCAAACACATGAGAAAAATTAACCCCACCTTGTTCAAACACGCCGCCGTCGGTTAATACACGGGTACGACCGCCGCCGCCTAAACCATCACGCTGCCAATTATCTTCAATAAATTTGGCATTGCCATCGGCGGTTTCTAAATCGCTGCAGATCTGATCTTGTAGGGAGAGTAAGTAGTCGCGTACGGCTTCAATATTGGGTGTAGTCATCGAATGGTTTTTCCTGTGAAGGCGTCCTTTATTTGAGAAGGCTGCAGTAAGGGGTTGGTTTCACCCGATACAATAACATCCACGCTGGTAATCAGCGCTTGATCTAGATCATTAAGGCTACGAGCAGCTGGCTGGCCGGTGAGGTTAGCGCTGGTGGATACGATGGCTCCCCCAAAAGAATCGCAGAGCGCCGCGGCTTCAGGATGGGCTGTAATGCGGACGGCAAGTGTGTTGTGTTCACCCCGTAATAGTGTCGTCACTTTTGGGTGAGCAGGGAGGAGCCAAGTATTCGGCCCCGGCCAGCTATCTTGTACGGCTTGTGGTAGCGCAGAGTCTGCTATTGAAAGATAAGGCTGTAACTGCTTAAAATTAGCGGCAATTAAGATTAAACCTTTAGTCCAACTGCGCTGTTTGAGTGCGAGTAAGCGTTCAATGGCTGGAATATTACAGGGATCGCAGCCAATCCCATAAACCGCTTCGGTCGGATAGGCGACGAGACGGCCACTGTGCAGGCTTTCCGCTGCTCGTTGAATCTGATTTGTATCCATTTTATGTGTAAGAATCCATCGCGTT
>DBOG01000011.1 GCA_002299915.1 Proteobacteria bacterium UBA652
CAACGGAGGCGGTGCTCGGGTTGATTTGCCTGGGCGAGGTTCTCGCGGACTTGAAACTATTCACTTTGACCGCTGATGGAAAATAGCTCGCTAGAAAGATTCAAGAGTCTTACGAAAAACTCTTGGAACGCCATTTATACACAAGGAGCTGTTCTAGAATTATCGAAGAACTCTTCTATCAGGGGATGCTCTGCAACTGACTTGCTTATCCTAAGTGATGCCCCTCTTTGGGTTTATGCGGAAGACTTTGGAGGTTATAAAGAGGTTGAGCTTAGTCTCAATGTTTCTGTAGATGAAAAATTCGGGAAGAAGGAGCATGAAGTCTTATTCAGGCCGTCACGTATGAAGGTGAAAGACTTTCCATCATATTGCCGAATGGATCTGTTCTTGAATGAGAATCTTTCCATTGTCCGAATAATTGAGGGAGACGGGAGCCAGCAATTTTTGACAGGGTTGGTGTTAGAAAACGGCAGAGGTGATAGTTTGGGAATTTTTGTTGACGAGGATATTACGATTAATTTAATTCTTACAACTGATAATAAGTCAATCCACCAGTTGTGTGAGAAATCTGGGACGGTATCTAAAGTTAGGCACCCATGAATATAATAATCCGTTTGATTTTAAATCAATGGGGTTAGCAGACTAAGGATAAATTAGTGCCCAATCAAGAGAATAATGCCCAGAATCAGTATAGCAAGCGATATTGCTATAGCCTTCTGAGGCTTATATGCCAACACGATAACTTGTATTAAGGCTGAAACGGTTAACATGCCAATCCAGAATATAAGGCCAACCCCATTACCTTGCTGATTCATATAGAGAATAAGGCTGGCAACCAGCCCTATCCACCCCAAAATACGCATGGAAATTATTAATTTTCTAGGTAAGATATTATTTGGCCATAACTGCTTGCTATGTCGCCGTAAACTAAGGCTGAGGAAAACACAGCCTATATAGATAAAGATAAAACTAAGGAGCTCCATTTATATTTTCCGTTGGTTTTTTAATTGTAGTTTTATTGCCATGATCCCAAAAACAATTCCAAAAACAAGCATCGTTAAATCAAACCCTGCCATTACCCAGTCTTGCTGCGGAATGCTTATTATTAAGTGGCGTTGGCTAGTGAAATAATTAAGCACAGGTAGCAGTGTGTAGAGTATTGCGGCTAGCCACGATAACTCAACCCATGATCGATGCACTGTTCTGAATGAAGCATAAAGCAACGAGAATACCCAGCTAATAAAAAGAATCATAATTTCTTTGCTGGCACGATTAGGATCGTCAACACTTAATAAGCGATTACTCCAGAAAAATGCAGCAATACCGATCAATAATCCAATAATGGTTGCTACATTTAATCTTTCAACTAATGCTAAGCCTTTATGAGGGCGATTTTCTTTTTGGGCTTGGGTTCTCTTTCTGCGGGTCCAGAGAATTAATCCTGTTGCAATCATGCCTGCCCCAAACATGCCAGATAGAACATAGAGGAAGCGTAAGAATGTGCCAGCAAAAAGGCCTTCATGCGTGCTTAGTAATACACGATGAACATCATTTGTAATGCTTTTCTCTCTCTCCGCAGAATTATGTAATAACTCACCACTCACACCATGATAAATAACGCTCTTTACGGCAGATAGATCATCTGACTGACGTTGCCTTATGTGGATCCTAGCATTTGCATCATTATAATTATCAATTTGAATTGAACTAACCTCATTTTCTCCCCATCGTTGTTCTGATTCGATAACAAGTTTAGACAATGAAAACATGGGTGCAGTAATGTCTGCTCGCTCAATTTTTGGATGAGACGAAAAAGCCTCATCAAAAAATTGTTGTTTATTTTCTGCACCAAGACCATAAGAGGCAGAAACAACCCATGACATTGTGGTAAAAGCTAGGAACAGTAAACCACTGTACGTAATCATCAGCTGAAAAGGCAGTGATAAAACACTAAATATATTATGCATATCAAGCCATGCTTTATTTTCTTTTCTAGGGCGAAAAGTAAACATATCCTTAAAAATTCTCTTATGAATTATAATGCCACTAATAAGCGCGATCATCATAAACATGGAGCAGATACTCACTATCCAAGTTGCAATAATTCTGGGCATATAGTGCAAGCGATAATGTAGTCGATACAGTAGGCGACCGCCACCAGTTTCTCTAACAGCAATAACTTGCCCTGTTCTAGGATCAAGCACTTCATGAAAGTTGCCCTGTGCACCTTGCCATCGAATATTAAAAACAGGATTATTGCGGCCAGCTGGAAAATTAATGCTCCATGACGCTGCTGTTGTAGCCTGTTGATATAGTCGTTTTTCTGCCAGCGCTAATAAATGTGCGGTCTCTGATACATTAATTGAAATAGGAATTTCTGGGCGCATCCAGCTATCTATTTCTGTATCGACATAGCCCGCCGTACCCGTTATAAAGATAAAATAAAGGATCCAACCGACGAGCAAGCCTGACCAAGTATGCAGCCAATGCATGGAATGACGAAAGCTGCCTTTCACAATAAATTCTCAGGTAGGAACAGGAAAATGAAAATAGTACTGATAAGCGCTGGCAAGAGCAGCCAACACCATGCGATTTTTACTGTGCGAGCAGAAAATGCCCAGATGATAGTGGCTGTGTATATGATGAAGCTAAGCAATACACCAACCATAACTGCTTCGGAGCGATTCGCTGGTAGCAGGTAAGACACTAATATTGCAATAATATTAGAGAATAAATAGCCGCCAATTACAGCGGCAAAAAGGCGTTGAAGCACTTCCATTTTCATTTGAGGTAACACATTAAATATTTATTAAAACAATCATACCAACACCAGCATCCCCTGTATATTAACGCATTACAATTCTGCTGTCTTGCAGAGTGTATTACCCAGTGTTTTCTGGAGGCAGAAAACCTCTCAAACATAGGTATGTTTGAGAGGTTAACCAAAAATATTCAATATATTTATTTAAATCCTATGTACAACGCTTAAGTGCTTCCTCAATAAGCATGGATTAGACTTAATCATTATAAATAAAAGGTTGTCGCCTTGCTTTAGCGCCAGTTAAATTCTAAATGAAGCGGTATCCCTAGAATTTATAATCAAGCCCTAACCAAAGCGCC
>DBOG01000071.1 GCA_002299915.1 Proteobacteria bacterium UBA652
GTTCTGACAATGTCCTATTTAAGCATGGGAATCTCCATGTGACAAAATCGTCGGGAACGATTTTGGACTTCCGATAGGCAGGTCGCGTAGCGATTTCCCCCATGGAAGGAGGAAACAAAGTAGGTCACCCACAACATACTCCTGCATTGTGGGCATAAGTACATCCCTGTACAAAACTGCCAGGTTTTATACATAAAAAAATACCCAAGTCTCATCGAGGCCTGGGTATTTTTTTATGTGAAATATGGTAATGTTCTATTTGACCACTTCAATAATAGAAAAGGCTTTTTTTGATAAAGGGTGGCCTTTTTTATTATCTATCCAATCTGACAATGACTCGCTTGTCTCTTCCACACCACCCCAAAAATAATTTTCAATAAACAACCATATTTATCTGGACTATAGCAAGCGTCTTTGTTATCGTATCTTCACATTATAAATTTCTAAGCAGTAATTCCCTTATTTAACACTTTCATTAGCGCCTTCTGTGCGTCTAATTTATATTCTAATTTTGACTAAAATCTCCCAGGACATACATGCATTTAAAAGAACTTAAGAAGTTAACGGCCGCTCAGCTGATGGAAATGGCCGTTGAAATGAAGCTAGATGGTTTGGCGCGCAACAAGAAACAAGAGCTCATTTTTACGATTGTTAAAGCACACGCTAAAAATGACGAAGATATTACTGCTAGCGGTGTTTTAGAGTTATTACCTGATGGCTTTGGTTTTTTGCGTTCCCCTGAAGATTCTTATATTGCAGGTCCTGATGATGTGTATGTTTCACCGAATCAAATTAGACGTTTTAGTTTGCGAACAGGTGATACGATTGAGGGGAAAATACGGGCACCAAAAGACAGTGAACGTTATTTTTCATTAATTAAAGCAGAAATGATTAACTATGAAAAACCTGAAAAATCACATAATAAAGTCCCTTTTGAAAACTTAACGCCTCTTTTTCCAAATAAACGTTATAGCTTAGAACGCGGGAATGGCAGCACCGAAGATTTAACCCCTCGTATTATTGATTTAGCTGCGCCGATTGGGAAGGGCCAGCGCGCATTAATTGTTGCACCACCAAAAACGGGTAAGACAATGATGTTACAAATGGTGGCACAATCCATTACGGCGAATTACCCCGATTCTGATTTAATTGTATTACTGATTGATGAGCGACCTGAAGAAGTGACAGAAATGTCGCGGTCTGTGCGTGGTGAAGTGGTATCAAGTACCTTTGATGAACCTGCAACGCGCCACGTACAAGTGGCTGAAATGGTGATTGAGAAGGCAAAACGGTTGGTGGAACATAAACGTGATGTCGTTATTCTTTTGGATTCAATTACCCGTTTAGCGCGCGCTTATAACACAGTTGCGCCATCATCAGGCAAGGTATTGACCGGTGGTGTAGATGCCAATGCATTGCAACGACCAAAACGCTTCTTTGGTGCGGCAAGAAATATTGAAGAAGGCGGGAGTTTGACGATTATCGCCACTGCACTGGTCGAAACAGGATCGAGAATGGATGAGGTGATCTTTGAGGAATTTAAAGGTACGGGTAATATGGAAATTCAACTCGATCGTAAGCTCTCTGACCGCCGTATGTATCCTGCAATTCATATTATGAAATCAGGTACACGTCGTGAAGAAAGGCTGACTAACGAAGCTGATCTACAGAAACTATGGGTGTTGAGAAAAATTCTGGCACCAATGGAACCTGTTGCGGCAATGGAATTCTTATTAGAACGTTTGCAAACAACTAAAACGAATCTTGAGTTTTTTGATTCAATGAAACAAGGCTAAATTTAGAGCATCATTTTGCATGTTTAGATTTTGTCTTGTAACAAGACATTTTTGCACGGAGAATGTGAACATATATTTATATGTGACCATTTGAGTATAAAAATAACGCAATTATGAGGTAAAAGATGAATATGCGGCCAGTTATCTTTTTAATGGGGCCGACTGCTGCAGGCAAAACCGATCTTGCGATTGCAATCGCACAGCAACAATCCAATATTGAGATTATTAGCGTTGATTCTGCATTGGTATATCGGGGTATGGATATTGGTACTGCAAAGCCAGATCCAGCAACGCTGGCGCAATATCCGCATCATTTAGTTGATATTATTGAACCAACCGAGAATTACTCCGCAGGGGCTTTTTGTCATGATGCTCGTCGCTTAATTGCGGATATTCAGAGCCGTGGCAAGATACCTTTATTAGTCGGCGGCACCATGCTTTATTTTAATGCGTTGCAGTATGGGATTGCTGATTTACCTGATGCGGATCCTGCTATACGGAAGAAACTTGATGCTGAAGCAGAAAAATCGGGTTGGCAAGCATTGCATCACCGTCTATCAGAGATAGATCCGACAGCGGCAGCGCGGATCCATGAGAACGATCCCCAACGCCTGCAACGGGCGCTTGAAGTGTATGAAATAACAGGCAAAACACTGACGGAATTAACACAAGATACCGATGCTGACTTCCCTTATCCGATGATTAAAATAATCCTGTCACCATTTGATCGAAAAATATTACATGCGCGTATCGCGAACCGATACCATAAAATGATGGTCTCAGGATTGATCGAGGAAGTAAAACAGCTATTTAAACAGCCTGATTGTCATGAAAAATTACCTGCCATGCGAGCAGTGGGGTATCGACAAGTGTGGTCTTATCTTGAACAAATGGATAATTCGGCATATGATCAGGAGGCGTTAGTTGAAAAAGCTATTATTGCGACGAGGCAAATGGCAAAACGTCAGTTAACGTGGTGTCGTTCTCAGCAGGATGGGGTGTGGTTTGATAGTGGCCCTGATTTGCCGGTTGAGAGCGTGATGCAGTTTTTACAAGAAAAGTTGTAACAAGCGCATGGGTTAAAACGTTTATATCTTCGATAAAAATAATAAATTCAGGAGAAGTTAAATGGCTAAAATGAAATCACTACAAGATCCGTTCTTGAATGCATTACGACGTGAAAGTGTTGATGTATCGATCTATTTGATGAATGGAATTAAATTACAAGGCAAGATCGATTCATTCGATCAATTTTCTATTTTATTGCGTAGCTCAGTAAATCAATTGATTTATAAGCATGCAGTATCTACAATTGTGCCAGAGCGAAATGTGGCGATAACTGAGGAAGACAATTAATTGTTTGAAAGACATACGGGTGCCGCATTTGCGGAAAAGGGCGAGAAAGAACAAGTTGTATTGGTACATTTGAATTTTAATCAGCGTGACTTTGAGGATATTGAACAAGAATTTATCGAGCTGGTAAATTCAACAGGTGTAAAAATATCAACCATTATCCATGGTAAGCGCCGCGTGCCGGATGCCAAGTTATTTGCAGGTAAGGGCAAGGTGGAGGAAATTCGTGAAGCGGTGGTCGCTGCGGATGCAGTATTGGTGATGTTTAACCATGATTTATCACCAAGCCAAGAGCGAAATTTGGAAGCGGTATTAGAATGTCGGGTGATTGGCCGAACGGGGCTGATTTTAGATATTTTTGCACGCCGGGCGAGATCTCATGAAGGTAAATTGCAAGTTGAATTAGCGCAGCTTGGCCATATGTCTACCCGATTAGTGCGAGGCTGGACACATTTAGAGCGTCAAAAAGGTGGGATTGGCTTGCGTGGTCCGGGTGAGACCCAGCTAGAAACTGATCGTCGATTATTGAATAATCGAGTTAAAACGCTGAAAAAACGTTTGGCAAAAGTGATGTCGCAACGTGATCAAGGCAGACGTTCTCGGCAGCGGGCAGAAGTGCCTGTCGTTTCTTTGGTGGGTTACACCAATATGGGAAAATCAACGTTATTTAATCGGATGACATCATCAGATGTGTATGCAGATAATCGTTTGTTTGCGACCTTAGACCCGACATTGAGACGGGTTAAATTAATGAATACGCAAGCCTTAGTGATGGCGGATACAGTGGGATTTATTAGAGATTTACCGCATAGCTTGGTGGAATCCTTTCGTTCAACATTGGATGAAACACGGGATGCGGCTTTGTTATTGCATGTGGTGGATGCGGGTGCTTCTGACCGCGATAATTTAATTGGCCATGTTGATAAAGTATTGGCGCAAATTAAGGCGAGTGATGTGCCGCAGTTGATTATATGTAATAAGATTGATAAGTTGGCTGACCATGTGCCGAGAATTGATCGGAACGAGGATGGGAAAGTCATCTGTGTGTGGTTATCAGCACAAACAGGAGAGGGTTTGGACTTATTAAGGCAAGTCCTACAAGAATATTTCCCAGAACGTGTTGCTGAATGATTGCGGTCAGAGGCAGTAAACCGTAAAATGATAGTGTTGTGTCTGATGTTTTAGGCAATATAAATTCTTAAATGGAGAAAATGATGGCGTGGAATGAACCTGGTAAGGATGGACAAGATCCTTGGGGCGGCGGTAAGAATGATGGCCCACCTGATTTGGATGAGGTGATCCAAAATATCCGACAAAAATTAGGCGGCGGCAAAGGGGGTAAACCCAATGGCCGACCTCGGAATGCAGGTAATGGCGACCAAGATGGGATTGGTTTTGCTAGCTTGGGTCTGTTTTCAGGCGTGGCTTTATTGGTATGGTTGCTGTCTGGTATTTATATTGTGCAACCGGCTGAGCGTGGTGTAGAGTTGCGCTTTGGTGCATATAGCAATACGACACAGCCTGGCCCACACTGGCATTTTCCTTACCCTATTGAAACGGTTGAAAAAGTTGATGTTGAAAAAGTTAGAACAGCCACTATTGGTTTTGGACAATCTGGTGGTAGCGTTTCATCAGAAGCATTGATGCTAACTAAAGATGAAAATATTATTGAGCTTAAAGCTGAAGTTCAATTTCAGGTTGAAGATGCGGCAGCCTATTTGTTTAACGTGGTGAATCCTGATTTAACATTACGCCAAATGACAGAAAGTGCAGTGCGTGAAATTGTGGGTAAAACAACAATGGATGAAGTCTTTAGAACGGGGCGAGCAGCAATGGCTAGCCAGACTGAAGTAAAATTACAAGAATTGCTGACTTATTTTGGTACAGGTTTAGTGGTAACTACGTTTAATATGCCAGATATTCAACCGCCTCCTCAGGTTCAAGCAGCTTTTTCTGATGTTGTAAAAGCGGGGGCAGATAAAGACAGCCAAATAAATGAAGCCTTTGCTTATGCAAGAGATATTGTGCCAAGAGCGCGTGGTAAGGCGACGCGTATAGGCGAAGAGGCGGAAGCATACAAAAGTCAGATTATTGCTAAAGCACGTGGTGAAACCAGTCATTTTTCGCAGGTGCTAAAAGAGTATGAAAAAGCGCCCGCTATTACCAGAGAACGTATGTTTTTAGATACAATGGAATCGGTTTATAGCCAAAGCCAGAAAGTATTGGTTGATCTCTCGGAAAATAGCAATAATGTATTGTATTTACCGTTAGATAAAATGCGTAATCCGTCAGCCTCGCCGCCGACACGAATTGATTTAGGTAGTTTGACTGCCTCTCCTTCGTCAGGTACAACGTCTACTAATTCATCAGCCACAAGTGATACGCACAGCAGAGGGGGGCGTTAATATGCCAACATTATACAAAGTGTTATTTTTAGTTATATTGGCACTGGTTGTGCTTAGTTCAGCTGTGTTTTTTGTTGATCAGAGAGAGCGAGTTTTACTGCTTCATTTAGGTGAAATTAAACAGGCCGACTTTAAACCTGGACTTCATTTTAAAATCCCTGGGTTTGAAAATGTAAAACGCTTTGATGGGCGTGTTTTAACTATTGATGCGAAACCAGAGAATTATTTAACACTTAGAAATAAAAACCTATTAGTTGATTCTTTTTTATTGTGGAAAATTATAGATGCAGGCAAATACTTTACTACGACAAAAGGTGAGCAGCGGTTAGCCAGTTCACGTTTATTTAATATTGTAAATAATGGCTTGCGAGATGCGTTTGCTACGCGCACGGTAAAAGAAGTCGTGGCAGGTGATCGTGCTGCAATGGTTGCTGATATTTTGGCCAAAGCCAATGAGCGAGCGAGTAAGTTTGGCATTGAGATCGTCAATATTCGTATTAAACGTGTTGATTTTCCTACTGACATTAATGATGCGGTATATAAAAGAATGCGCACAGATCGATTGCAAGAGGCGAATGAAACACGGGCTCAAGGTGCAGAACAAGGAGAAGCAATTAAGTCCAGAGCCGATAGAGAGGTGATTACTACTTTGGCTGACGCTGAGCAAAAAGCAAAAGAAGTTCGCGGTGATGGTGATGCTCAAGCGACTGAGATTTATGCAGATGCATATGGTGAAAATGAAGAGTTTTATGCATTCCATCGGCGTTTAGATGCCTATGAAAATGTATTTAAAGGCGATGATATGCTGGTAATTGAACCTAAAGGTGATTTCTTTAAGAAGTTTGCTGATCCGTCTGCTAGCCAGTAAAGATGGCACTTTGGGATAGTCTGTGGCTCGCCACAGGATTGTTATTGATTATGGAAGGGCTGTTACCCGCATTAAGCCCAGCGGCCTTTCGAGAGATGATGCTGAAAGTGA
>DBOG01000020.1:0-1012 GCA_002299915.1 Proteobacteria bacterium UBA652
GCCAGCTGCAGAACCTGCAACCAATGGCCTATTTACGGTTAGCCGTACTGGCTCAACAGCCGCTGCATTAACGGTACAATTATCAACAGCAACAGGTAGCGCAACCAGCGGAACAGATTACGCAGCGCTACCCACCTCAGTGGTTATCCCTGTTGGTGCGGCAGATGTGACCGTTGACTTAACCGTAACCGACGATGCTGATGTTGAAGGCACAGAAACTGTCATCCTTGCTATCGCAGCTGACGCAGCCTATGCTATCGGCACCGCTTCAGCAACACTGGATATCGCAGATGATGAAGTTGCGCCTGTAGACCCTGTTGTTAGCATTACAGCAACTGACGCTAATGCTGAGGAAGCATCGGCAGGCCCAACATTGGATAATGGCCAATTCACTATTGCATGTACCGGTGGAACTGGCGCAGCAGTTGATGTTGTATTAGGTGTATCAGGTTCAGCAACAGCTGGCACAGATTACACTGCAATCACATCACCAGTGAGTGTTACATGCCCAGGTTCGACAACCGTTGATGTTACCGTATTGGTTGATGGCGATGATGCCGAGTCAAGTGAAACAGTATCGGTTAGCTTAACCGCTGGTGCAGGCTATGACCTAGGTGCAAGTTCTGCAAACGTTGTGATTACAGGTGATGTAACTGGACCACGCGTTATCCCAACACTGGGTGCATGGGCGCTTATCTTGATGGCATTATCATTAATGTTCATCGCGGTGCCAATTGTACGCACACGTCAATCTTAATCTGACGTAAACTGAAAAAGAAAAGGCCAGCTTGGCAACAAGCTGGCCTTTTTTATTGCCTAATACTTTCCACATTCTTCCCGTTCGCCCTGAGGCACTCGAAGGGAGAGTAAAATATTATCGGCCGGGTAAGCATCGCGTCACCCGACACATTCTCACCAACCTCGGATGACGCTGTCGCTTATCCAAACGACGAGACTCTTCACGCTTATCATCCCAAACTCCCCTCTTGCCTTATCCCAAACTCCCCTCTTG
>DBOG01000020.1:1349-44021 GCA_002299915.1 Proteobacteria bacterium UBA652
TCCCAAACTCCCCTCTTGTCATCTCGAAACGCAGTGAGAGATCTAAAACCATCAAAAAATCAAGATTTCTCCTATCGTCGAAATGACAAACTAAAGGATTTGCGCCCATGAAACTTCCGCAATCATCCCTTATTTCAGATACAATAAGCTTACTTAAATAATCTTGAATGGAGCCACATCATGGCCGAAACAAAACACTGCCGTTTACTTATCTTAGGTTCAGGCCCAGCAGGGTATACTGCCGCCGTTTATGCGGCGCGTGCCGCATTAGACCCTGTTTTAATAACAGGTATCCAACAAGGTGGCCAGCTTACCACCACCACCGATGTCGATAACTGGCCGGGTGATGATGAAGGCGTTGAAGGCCCAGAATTGATGGCGCGAATGGAGCGCCATGCTAAACGCTTTGGCACGGAGATTATCTTTGACCATATTCATACCTCTGATTTAAGCCAGCGTCCTTTCCGCTTAACCGGTGATGCGGGTGAATATACCTGTGATGCGTTAATTATCGCAACAGGTGCCTCGGCAATGTATTTAGGCTTGGCGTCTGAAGAAGCCTTTATGGGTCGCGGTGTATCGGCTTGCGCGACTTGTGATGGTTTCTTTTATAAGAATCAACCTGTCGCCGTTATCGGTGGGGGGAATACCGCAGTTGAAGAAGCCTTATACCTATCTAATATAGCCTCTAAAGTCACTGTCGTCCATCGCCGCGATCACTTTACCTCTGAAAAAATCCTCAGCGCACAATTACTCAAAAAAGCCGAAGAAGCCAATGTCGACATTATCTGGCATAACGAACTCAAAGAAGTATTGGGCGATGATGCAGGGGTAACCGGTATTCGCTTGAAAAATAAACAAGATGGCAGCGAGCAAGATATCGATGTGCAAGGCGTGTTTATCGCGATTGGCCATAAGCCTAACTCGGACATTTTTACCGGCCAAATTGAGATGGCACATGGTTATATCAAAAACACGACAGGTACTCAAACCAATATTCCGGGCGTGTTCACGGCAGGGGACATCTCCGACCCCATTTATCGCCAAGCGATTACTTCGGCTGGCGCAGGCTGTATGGCGGCACTAGATGCTGAGCGGTTTTTAGAAGCGGAAAAGTAGTCTCTTCCCTCCTCTTTATCATTCTCGAAATGTTTTTATTGAGGAGCTACTTGCATACCTGGCTTCCTGTCGATAAATCTCGATATTTCATCGCTCGACCATCGGGATAAATCTTAAATATCTCTGTCATTTCGACCATCGGGAGAAATCTTTGGTTTGAGAATGAAGATCCCTCCGCTATCGGTCGGAATGACAGACTAAAGTGGCCGACATAACACACAATTTTGCCAAAACATGGGATATCAATAAATGCTCCGAATAAAAGGCTTCCTGCCCTTCCTGCTGATCGCATTCTTAAATGCCTCGGTTGATATGGGGCATAAGATCATTATTCAAAATACGGTGTTTAAAATATATAACGGCGCAGAGCAGGTGATCCTCACGGCCATTGTGAATAGCCTTATTCTATTGCCATTTGTACTACTGTTCACCCCCGCGGGTTGGTTGGCTGATCGTTTCTATAAACCCCACATTATGCGCTGGGCAGCTCGGGTCGCGGTAGGGCTAACGCTGATGATTACACTGTCTTATTATATGGGTTGGTTCTATTTTGCCTTTTTAATGACCTTCCTTCTCGCCGCCCAAAGCGCACTGTATTCTCCCGCCAAATATGGCTATATCATTGAGTTAGTCGGTGATAACAAACTCACTTTCGCGAACGGTATTGTTCAAGCCGTCAGCATTGTCGCTATTTTAGGCGGTATGCTATTATTTTCTGTGTTATTTGAATCCATGCTCGCAGGCCAGACTTATCTGATGACTGAAAGTAATATTATCAAACTTATCGCCCCCTTGGGCTGGCTATTAGTCGCCGGCAGCCTTATCGAACTTATTCTCACCCATCAATTGCCGGCTCGCTCCGAGCGTGGTATACCTGTTAAAACACCTTTTGATTGGCCACGCTATCGCCGTGGCGCATTATTACGTCGTAATCTCGGCGTACTGCGCCAAAATCCGCTTATTTGGCTGTGTATTATGGGTTTATCTGTCTTCTGGGGGGGCTCACAAGCTGTATTAGCCACTTTCCCTGCCTTTGCTAAGTCGACGCTGGTAATAGACAATACCGTCGTTATTCAAGCCCTTCTCGCTTGCTCAGGTATCGGAATCATTATTGGTTCCTTAGCCGCTGGCTTTATTTCCCGTCACGGTGTGCATACGTGGCTTGTTCCCGTTGGTGGCCTTGGGATGATGACTAGCCTATTCCTACTGCCGCAAGGCCATAGCAATATCATACTCGGCCTGAGTATTCTCTCCTTCGGGATGTTTGGTGGGCTATTTATTGTGCCCCTCAATTCCCTTATTCAACACCATGCGCCTAATGCAAAACGTGGCACTATCCTCGCAGGTAATAACTGGATCCAAAATTGTGTGATGATTGGTTTTTTAATGTTGATGGTGGTGTTATCTTTCCAACAAGTCGATAGTGTTGTGTTGCTTTATCTTATTTCTGGCCTCTGCGCCATCGCGCTCGGATTTCTCTTCTCTAAATGGAGAAAGATCTCGCCAGATGCCTAGCCATTTTTATGGTCGGATAATTTCCCTTTTCAAATATGGATTCCCGCCGGCGCGGAAATGATGACCTGAGAATTCGAGCTATAGAGCCCACCACCACGTCTGTCATTTCGACTGCTAAGGAGAAATCTTATCATTCTAAAATTAAAGATCCCGCCGCTAACGGTAAAGTGCAGGAGCACAAATGCCACGATGCAGGAGCATGGAGTGGTAGGGATCACAGTGTAATAGGTGATCTGTAGAAGCGTGGAGCAAGCAGAGGGTAAACTTTTTAATATTAAATCCGTCATCCTCCCATATCATTGTTAAAATAGTCACTTTACTAAAACACAAGCCACAAAACACATGCAACAACAGCAAGACTGGCGAGCTATCCGCAGTCTCCTCCCTTATTTATGGCAATTCCGCACTCGCGTACTGCTTGCGCTAGGCTTACTTTTGCTTGGCAAACTAGCCAACGTCGCCATCCCTTTAGCCCTAAAAAAGGCCATTGATGCGTTGGATGTGTCTCAACAAGCAGTGATCTATTTACCGGTGATGATGCTGGTCGCCTACGGAGTGTTGCGCTTAGCCAGCAGTTTATTCAGTGAATTGCGCGATGTGTTATTTGCCAAAGTTATCTATCAAACTGTACGCAAAATAGCAGTGCAAATATTTGATCATCTGCATGCCTTATCGCTGCGCTTTCATCTCCAGCGGCAAACGGGTGGGATCTCACGTGATATTGAGCGTGGTACGCGAGGCATGGCATTTTTAATGAACTTTATGGTGTTTAATATCCTGCCCACTTTGGCTGAAATTACATTGGTCACCGCCATTTTGCTCTATTTTTACCCTCCTATTTATGCACTGATCACCACGGGCACCATCCTGCTATATATTGCGTACACGCTGTGGGTAACCGAATGGCGAATGAAATTTCGCCGCAAAATGAATGAAATGGATTCTAAGGCGAATAACTTGGCAATAGATAGCTTGCTGAATTATGAGACCGTTAAATACTTCAATAATGAAGCCTATGAGTCCGACCAATATAATGAGCAACTGACTATCTGGCAGCAAGCAGCGATTAAAAACCAGATATCATTATCGCTGCTCAATATTGGCCAGGGGGTTATCATCGCGATTGGGTTAACCCTATTAATGCTATTAGCAGGGCAAGGTGTCGTGGATGGCATGCTCACCATGGGTGATCTGGTGATGATCAATGCTTATTTATTACAACTTTATTTGCCTCTCGGGTTTTTGGGATTTGTTTATCGTGAGATCCGTCATGCACTTACCGATATGGAGCGGATGTTTTCTCTGCTCGAACAAGATCAAGAAACGGTGGATATCGCCGAAGCAATTGACTTAGCCATGTCGCAAGCTGAAGTGTGTTTTCAACATGTCAATTTTCACTATGATTCGAATAGACCGATACTAAAAGATATTGACTTTATCGTGCCGGCTGGCCATAAAGTGGCCATTGTGGGCGCAAGTGGTTCTGGTAAATCAACCTTAATGCGCTTATTGTTTCGATTTTATGATCCACAATCGGGGCAGATTAAAATTGATAACGTTGATATCAGTAATCTCACGCAAGCTAGCTTGCGGCACGCTATCGGCGTTGTGCCGCAAGATGTGGTGCTGTTTAACGGCACGATTTATCATAATATTGCCTATGGCGCGACCGATGCTGATCGTACTGCCGTTATTGATGCCGCAAAACGTGCACATATTCATCATTTCATTGAACTCCTGCCTGCGGGCTACGACACGCTGGTAGGTGAGCGTGGCTTAAAACTCTCGGGCGGTGAGAAACAGCGTGTCGCAATTGCTCGCACCCTCCTCAAAAACCCTAAGATACTAATCCTCGATGAAGCCACTTCTTCCCTTGATTCTCATGCGGAACAAATGATTAACCAAGCGCTTAAAAGCCTCTCACAAAAGAGAACCACACTGGTTATCGCCCACCGTTTATCCACTATAATTGATGCGGATCAAATCATTGTGATGGATAAAGGCGTTATTATAGAGCGTGGTACACATCATAAATTGCTTGCTTTGGCTGGCCACTATGCGATGATGTGGGCACTGCAACAATCTGAAAACATGGGATCTACGAATACACGTGATAACTAAATATACTTTCCTTGCACTCGGCGCGATTATGTCGCTATTTGTTTTTTTTGCAAGCAGCTCAACAGCAACCGCTGCTAACTGGCAACTGCAAGCATTTGGCTATCAAGCGGATGAAGCCTCTCAACACCGTCGTTCAGCCATGATTAGAAATGAAGATGGCTTCGAACTTGCCCTTTTTAAAACCAGTAAAGGTATGGTGTGGTTAGATTTCAGTTTATCGGATAATAATTTTGACACCTTGTCCATCAACCAATTACCGCGCTGGCAAATCGATGATCATAAACCCGTTCAACTCACCCGTGGCTTTACGGTCACGATTGTACCATCGGAAGAGGGCGTTGAAATTCCCGTGGTCGATGATGCTGGCAATATTAGCTTTATGCAAGATACTAGTATAAATTATATTGTGACAGAGCGCCTACCTGAGCGCGTTATCTTCCCTATTTGGCAGGGCGATGATCGTGCACATTTCAATACAATTGAAGCGCTAAAAGCAGGTAAAATAATTCACTTCACTTACACACTTGCTGATGATAGCCAAGGTAAAACCCAGTTTTCACTCATGGGAGCTGACAAGGTCATTTCTGCCGCCTTAAAATAGGTTATTTAACCCTTTTACTAGACAAGTCCCCCTCTCACAGGGTAGCATTCTAGTCAACAGGTTTGTCGAAGTCAGACCCGTTATATTTTTAAACACTCAGAAGAAGTGAAGCTGTTGTTCGGCCGTATTCAGCTGGCGTTCAGCTTGGACTTGTATAATCAATCCCGCAACATAAAAACTAATTACAGAGAGGAAGTATAAAAATGAAACATAAATTAATGACCGCTGCGATTGGGCTATCTGCCTTGTTGTCAGCTTCTGCCATGGCAGAAAACCATGTAATTGACGCTAATGTTACTAAATTCGTGCCATTAATCGTTAAAATCGCACCAGGCGATACAGTTTCTTGGATCAAGATGACAGGCCATCTCAGTGAATCAATAGATGAACATTTACCTGAAGGTGCAGAAGGTTGGCTCTCTAAAATGGGGGAAAACTACCAAACACCTCCTTTAACAGTTGAAGGCGTTTATCCTTACAAATGTACACCGCATTGGGGTGTGGGTATGGGTGGCGTGATTATCGTCGGTGAACCAAGCAACCTTGATGCGATTAAAGCAACCGGCCCTAAAGGCGCATTGAAACGTTTAATCAAGAAAACAGACAAATTCTTAGATTCTTAGCAGAATAGGAAAACTTGATTTGCATCATCAAAACCCGCCGTTTGGCGGGTTTTTTTTGTCTCTAAGCCTTTCCAATAAAGAGTTCGCCATGTTATAATTCCACGGATAATTTAACTTGAAATGGCGTGTCGAGTTTAAGGGTGTCTCGTCATTTTTATTTGTGAGTGTGATACATGACTAATTCTGTAGACAACAGCAAGCGCCGTTTCTTAACCACCGCGGCCACCGTTGTTGTGGGCGGCGCCGGTGCTGCAACGATGGCAATTCCTTTTGTAATGACAATGGCCCCAAGTGCGCGTGCGCAAGCTGCAGGTGCGCCCGTTGAGGTGCCTATTGATAAAATAGCGCCAGGCCAACAAATGATCGTCGAATGGCGGAAAAAACCAGTTTGGATTTTGCGTCGTACTGAAGAAATCATTGCTGATCTTCCTAGTTTAGATAATAAGTTGGCCGATCCCAATAGCGATATGATGCAGCAACCTGAATATTGTAAAAATGAGCTGCGTGCTATCCGTGATGAAATCCTTGTGTTGGTTGGTGTATGTACCCATTTAGGCTGTTCACCCACCCACGTACCAAAAGTTGAAGCCGCCAGCAAAGGCTTAGGTGATGACTGGAAGGGCGGTTTTTTCTGCCCCTGCCATGGCTCAAAATTTGATTTTGCGGGGCGCGTCTACAAGGGCATGCCCGCACCCACGAATCTGGCTGTTCCTCCTTATCGCTTTGAAGGCGACAATTTACTCATTATTGGCGAAGATACTCAAGGAGTTGCATAATGCTGGGCAATTTAATGGCTTGGATTGATGCACGCTTCCCTGCGACAAAAATGTGGGAAGACCACATGTCGAAATACTACGCGCCAAAAAACTTTAACTTTTGGTATTTCTTTGGCTTTATCGCGATGCTGGTTTTGGTGCTTCAGATTGTTACCGGGATCATCCTTACCATGCATTACAAGCCTGATGCTGAGCTAGCGTTTGCTTCGGTCGAATACATTATGCGTGATGTGCCTTGGGGCTGGCTAATCCGCTACCTGCATTCTACAGGCGCCTCTTTCTTCTTTGTTGTGGTGTACTTGCATATGTTCCGCGGGCTACTCTATGGCTCCTATAAAAAACCACGAGAACTGGTGTGGCTATTTGGTATGTTCCTCTATCTTGCCTTAATGGCGGAGGCATTTATGGGTTACCTCTTACCGTGGGGTCAAATGTCTTTCTGGGGAGCGCAAGTCATCATTTCATTATTTGGTGCTGTGCCGTTTGTCGGTGAAGAATTAGCCTTATGGATCCGGGGTGACTTTGTGGTAGCAGATGCCACCTTAAATCGTTTCTTTGCTTTCCATGTGATCGCTGTGCCATTTGTTTTAGTGGGTCTTGTTGTCGCGCATATTATTGCTTTGCATGAAGTTGGCTCAAATAATCCTGATGGTGTTGAAATTAAAAAACATAAGGATGAAAATGGTATCCCATTAGATGGCATCCCCTTCTTCCCTTATATTGTCATGAAAGATATCATTGCCATTATTGTCTTTATGTTTGTGTTTGCTTTAGTTGTTTTTTATGCCCCTGAAATGGGCGGCTGGTTCTTAGAACATGCTAACTTTATCCCCGCCGATGCGCTAAAAACACCAGAACATATTGCGCCACTTTGGTATTTCGCGCCGTTCTACGCAATCTTACGGGCGGTGCCTAGTATTGCTGGATCAGCCTTCCCTGGCGTCGCAGCGATGGGCTTGTCTATTGTGTTCTTATTCCTCTTACCATGGCTAGATCGTAGCCCTGTTAAATCTATCCGCTACCGTGGCCCCTACTTTAAGATTGCACTAACACTGTTTACCATTAGTTTTGTTATATTAGCATTCTTGGGAACGCAACCAGTGACACCGCTCTATACCTTTTTATCACGGCTGTTTTCATTTATCTACTTTGCCTTCTTTATCTTGATGCCGTTTTACACCAAATTCGACAAAGATAAACCTGTACCAGAGAGGGTGACGACAAAATGAAAATATTAATTACTAGCTTATTTTTCAGCCTCCTCTCCTTAAGTGCGGCGGGTCATGCTGCCAGTGGCAGTGTTCACCTTGATCACTTTGAAGCAGACTTAACGAATACTGCCTCCTTACAACGTGGCGCCCGTACCTTTACCAACTATTGCCTAAGCTGCCATAGCGCCTCTTATATGCGCTATAACCGCATGGCACAAGACTTGGGGCTGACAGATAAACAAGTGCTAGAAAACCTGATGTTTGCCTCTGATAAAATAGGTGATACGATGACGATCGCTATGCGAGCAGAAGATGCGGAAAAATGGTTTGGTACTGCGGTTCCCGATCTGTCCGTAGTTTCCCGATCTCGTGGCACAGACTGGCTCTATACTTACCTACGAACCTTCTATAAAGATCCTGCGACAGCCATTGGTACCAATAACCTTGTGTTTGATAAAGTGGGCATGCCACATGTATTGTGGGAACAGCAAGGTTATCTTGCGCTAGAGCATGATGATGATCACGATCCTCATCTTTCATCTGCCACGGAGGGTGACTTGAGTAAATCAGAATACGATGGTATGGTGTACGACCTTGTGAATTTTCTTGGCTATATTGGAGAGCCCTCAAAATTACAACGGCTTGCATTAGGAAAATGGGTATTGTTATATCTCATCATATTACTGCTTGTTGCTTATCCCATGAAGAAAGCATTTTGGAAAGATATTAAATAACACACCTAACCACGACTGGAGATTTTATGCTTTCATCCACTGATGCTCGCCGCGCAAATATGACACTTTATACTGATTCTACTTGTGTATTCGGCCACCAGACGCGTATGGTAATTGAAGAAAAGAGCATTGAAGCTGAAATCGAAGAAATTATAGAAGGCCAGTGGCCAGAAGATGTACTCGCTGCTAATCCTTATGGCGTGGGTCCTACTCTGATTGATCGTGATTTAGTCTTATTTGATGCTAAAGTGATTATGGATTACTTTGATGAGCGCTTCCCCCATCCGCCATTGATGCCTGTCGATCCTGTTGCGCGTGCGCAAGCGAGATTGATGTTACATCGAATTGAACATGATTGGTATTCACATTGGTATACTTTAATCGGTAACGATAAAACAAAAGCTAATCGTGTTCGGAAAACAATTCGTGAAGATCTCACAGTGTTAGCACCTGTGTTTGAAGCATTACCTTTTTTTATGAGTAAAGAAATCTCCTTACTGGATTGTACCTTAGCACCGTTACTTTGGCGTTTGCCTATGCTCAATATTAAGCTACCGCCTAGTGCAAAACCCGTCCTTGATTATGCTGAGCGTATTTTTGCTAGGGAATCTTTCCAAACGTGTTTAACGGAATCTGAACGGGAAATGCGTTAGTTGCACTCCTCAGCCTAACAATAAAATATGGCATCTTCCCTTAGCTCTCAAAAACCCTATTTTATTCGCGCTGTGTTTGATTGGCTAATGGATAACAATTTAACACCACATCTCTCTGTGGATGCGAGCTATCCTGACACACAAATCGCTGATGAATATGTCAATGATGGAAAAATTGTAATGAATATCGCAGCAGATGCGGTGCGAAATTTTCATGTAGATAATGATTGGATCAGCTTTTCTGCCCGGTTTGGTGGTAAACCAATGGAAATATTTATTCCCATTGCTGCAGTGATGGGGATCTATGCCCAAGAGAATAATGAAGGTTTATTTTTCACAGCAGATACAGCGCCTGCTCCAGAGCCGCCTACACCAACCAGTGATACGAAAAAGGCACACAAACTCACTGTCGTCAAGTAGCCTCCCTCAAGTATAAAGACAAAAAATGAACTCACGCTCGCTTTCTTACATTATCTAAATAACCTGAATACTGAGTATAGATAAATAGGCTATTCAACTTCAGTTTTTGGCGGCGCATTTACTTCTTTTTCAGCAACCTTATCTACCAAAGCGGTAAACCCTGTAAACGTTACCCGCTCATCGGTTAAGAAAGCATCGCCTTCCTGCCATACCTTACCATCGGGTACAATAGTTCGGATTTCATAAATTGTGCCTGGAATCGAATCTGACAGCGTAAAAATATAATACTTATTCGCATACAGGCCATAACGCGATTTATTTTTATCGTTGGCATAGGGCTTAATAGTATATTGCACTGCTTTAACCTGCTCACCTTGATATTCCACCATCACATCTGTTTTTTCTGCACCACCTGCCAACGCCCACCGAATACGGCGCTGAAAATGCCGCCAGGAGCCTTTTGTTTGCCGCTCCATCTCATGTACATCCCATTCTAGAAACATCACAAACACGCCATTGCCAGACTGATTGTCCCGATCTAAATAAGGCCGCTTCCTCTCACCAGTAAAGAACTCAAAATGTTGATCATTCCGTCCTGTATTTCGGATATTCTTTATGCTCAGATCAACGGTATCTGTTGCCGGTTCCTCAATAAAACTTTCTTTTTTATAGCTATAATGCAAAATGCCTTCTGATGTTACATTTTTCATATGCGGACTATCAAATAAGGCATTATTTGCTTCCGAAAATCCGGCGACTGCAAACAGCTGTGTGCTCATCAAAAGCCCCATACTGGCAAGAAAACCTATCAACTTATATTTCATCTTTACTGTTACCCTCTTTGTATGCAATTTATCGTGCTAGCTGCATGGGAATAGTGTTACGCTATTATAACTGTTTCACGCATGAACTTATTACTTGGTACCTTGATATGACCACACTTTCACGCCAAAAAATCCCGCTATTTCTGACATTCTGCCTTTCTCTTAATTTATTCAGTTGCAGCAATAATACAGTGAATGAGCATACTAGTAGCTATGAGAAATACAGCGTTGAAGATTTTGAAAATACCCTGATGAATCTCGATATTGCTATTTCTGAACACAATTATCGTATTATTCATCGCAGCACAATTGGCCAGGCAATTCGCGATCGGGGAGAAAAAGATTTTCCGCTTTCCACCATCACCGAATTTTGTAATATTACCTCTGCCCGTGAAATGATGGAAATCAATCCCGATCTTATTAATGCCATGCCATGCCGCATTGCCGTGCGAGAAGATCCCGACGGCGTATTAGTCAGCACGCGGCTAATGAATGAATCCGTCAGCAATCCCAAACAAGCCGAGTTTGCTAAACGGATTAATCAGAATCTTAAAGCCATTATTGCTGACACCGTTCAATAAGCATTAGTCATCATCTTCTTTCACCACCGGCGCCGCTACCAAGGGGAAATGATATTCTTTCAATAATGCCGAAATCTCATCCTGTTTTTTATCAATCAGCTTGTTTACCAGTGCCTTCCATTCTTTATCTGGATAACGCACACCCATTGCAATACTAAACGGCATTCCCCCATCTTCTTTAGTAAGAGGCGTAACGGTCAGCTTAACATCTGATTTATGCGCTAGATAGCCGGCTATAGGGCCCCATGCAAATGCAACATCTATGTCGCCCGATGCAACCGCTTCTACAATGCGCCCTGCCTGCGTACGTGCATGGCCAGGCATTATCCGATAATATTGAATATTATCTGCTAAGCCATGCTTTAGCAGTGATTCTGTTGCTATATCTCGGTCAAATAAACCAATACGGATCTGCTTGCCTGATTCAACCAGTTTTGCGATATCCGCCACCGTCTTAATCTCATAACGTTCATCACTGCGATAGATTATTTCTTCGATGGAAGAAAAATATGATTGGGTAGTTGCCAACATATCATATTGCGCAGGCACCCCCATCACCAAATCACACAGATAACGTCCTGTTTCCTTATCAACTTTTTTAATGGTGTTGCGAACGAAGCCTAAACGCTGAGGGAACCACGTATATTCCAAAGGAATGCCCAATTCTTTAGCAAATAGCTCAGCGATCTTATTTTCAATGCCTTCTTGCTCAAAATTTGAGAAGGGTAAGTTATATTTATCAGCACACACACGTAATGCATCTTGCCCCTTGAGCGGTTTAAGGTTATCCGCATAGGCTGAAGAAGCCAATAAGCTACTGGTTATTGTCATTAAAACAGCTACTTTAGTGATAAATCTCATTATATTTTATTTCCTTCTCATTATGGCTATGACAAAATCATTATAAAGACTATTAATCTAGACAGGTACTTTACCTGATTTCTATCCCAAAAAAAAAGCCCCAGATCCAAAAAGGGTGCGGGGCTCTTTAATTTTTAAGCGAGATGCTTTATTAAAACACCTTACTTATTCAGTCTTATAATTTAATTACAGGCTGAATACGCTTAAGATACCACCAAGCTCAGTCCAGCTAGAAAGTGATTTGTATGCACCAACAGCACCCAGGCCGTCAGTATCATTTTCTAAACTAGGAATCGCCATACCGATACCAGCCCAACCACCAATACCTGATAGGATTGAGATGTACTGTTTACCGTCATGCTGATACGTATTTACGTTACCGATAATACCTGACGCTGTTTTGAAACGCCAAAGCTCACGACCTGATTGTGCGTCAACTGCTTTGATGAAGCCTTCTAATGTACCGTAGAAAACAACGTCAGTCGCAGTGGCTAATGCACCAGACCATACTGAGAAACGTTCTGGGTTAGACCAAACGATCTTACCAACACGCGCATCAAACGCAATGAAGTTACCTAAGTGTGTACTACCTGGTGGTGGGAACATTGACACAGTTGCACCCACATAAGGCTGACCAGAGGTATATTCAACTTCAAAAGGTTCATAATCCATACATACATGGTTGGTTGGCACATAGTGCAAACCCGTACGTGGAGAATAAGCTGCTGGCTGCTGATCTTTAGTACCTAAGGCCGCAGGACAAACACCTGTTGTATTCACATCCACACCATTACGCGCAGTTGAGTATTTAGCAACACGATCGTGTAGACCTGTTTTTAAATCAACACCATTAGACCAGTTAACCACTGGATCGAATTTCTCAGCCACTAACAATTCACCACTGACGCGGTCCATTGTGTAGGCAAAACCATTACGATCGAAATGAACAGCAGTTTTACGCATTTTGCCGTTTACTTTTTGATCTTGTAAGATTACTTCGTTAATACCATCATAATCCCACTCATCGAATGGTGTCATTTGGTATACCCATTTCGCCATACCTGTATCTAGGTCACGACCAAATAAAGACATAGACCATTTGTTGTCGCCTGGACGTTGAACTGGGTTCCATGTAGATGGGTTACCACTACCATAGTAGAACATGTTTAGGTCTGGATCATAAGAATACCAACCCCACGTTGTACCACCACCAATTTTCCATTGGTCGCCTTTCCAAGATTTTAAAGATGAATCTTTACCAACTGGTTTCAGCATTTCCATTGTTTTAGCAGGATCGAAACCCATTTCAGCATCAGGACCTGTGCTATAAACTTGCCATGCTTCTTTACCATCTAGGTCATAAGCTTTGATGTAACCACGTACACCGAACTCACCACCAGAGATACCGACAAGCACTTTGTCTTTAAATACGTGCGCAGCAGCGGTGCTGGTTGCACCCCGTGTTGCTGTATCACGATTATGAGACCACACTTTTTCACCTGTTTTCATATCAAGTGCAACTAAGGTGTTATCCGCTTGGTTCAAGAAGATTTTTCCATCACCATAAGATAGCCCACGGTTAACTGTGTCACAACACATAACGGGTACTGTTTCATCATAGTTTTGGTTTGGCTTATAAGACCATTTGATTGCACCAGAGTTGTTTAAGTCAAGTGCAAATACGTTGTTCGGGAACGCTGTATGTACATACATCGTACCATCCATAATAAGCGCATTACCTTCGTGACCACGTAACACACCTGTTGAGAATGTCCATGCCATGTTCAAGTCACCTACATTGTCTTTGGTGATTTCAGATAATTCACTATAACGTTGGTTGTTATAATTACCTGCTGGCATAACCCAGTTATTTGCATTTTTTTGCATTTCCAATAGCTCATCAGCCATCGCTGCACCCGGAACGGCCAGCGATAACATTGCTAATGATAAAGTTTTCAGTTTCATGAGATTTTCCTCTATTCACTTACATTATTGTTTTGTTTACGACACGATAAATCCAAACATCTGAACCTCATGCGTTCAATCACCTTAATGCCACGGAAATCATTCGTCAAGCACTTTTACTAAATTATTTGAGTATTTTTCCCTGTCTTTTTCGGGAAAAACCTCCCAATACCTTAAGTGGCTGAAAAATAGCTGTAAATTTATTCGTTAGATCTTTACACCTGATCTTGGATCCAGTTAATTGCAGATGCTATTCTTACCATTACGCGCACTTTCCCGAGCACTTTTAGCGTGACATCAATGGAAGGGGATACCGTACTACCCGTGATCGCAACTCGAATGGGCTGGGCAATTTTCCCCATACCTAATTCTCGGGTCGTGGCACAGTCTTTGATTTGTTGGTGTATCGGTTCAGCTTCCCAAGTAGGCAGGCCACCTAATCTAGCCATCATATCCTCTAATACGGCGACTGCATCTTGGTTAAAATGTTTGTTAGCGGCTTTTTCATCGTAAGCAGTCACCTCTTCATAGAACCAACGGCTATTATCTGCCATCTCGACTAGTGTCTTAGCACGATCTTGCTGTATCGCAACCACTTCCGCGAGTGCAGGCCCTTGGTTTAGATCGATTTCCCGCTGCGCCATATGCCATTCTAGATGATCAGCAATATGTATTGCTGTGCTTTCTTTAATATAGTATTGGTTGAGCCAAAGCAATTTATCAGGATTAAAGGTGGAGGCTGATTTATTGACACCTTCTAATTCAAATAGCGCAATCATTTCTTCGGTACTAAATATTTCTTGATCGCCATGTGACCAGCCCAAACGTACCAAATAATTTAGCAACGCTTCTGGCAAGAAACCTTCATCTCGATAGTGCATCACACTAACCGCACCATGGCGCTTCGATAACCGTGCACCATCAGACCCTAAAATCATCGGTAAATGGGCAAAAATGGGCGGCTGAACATCCAGCGCTTTGAATATATTGAGTTGGCGAGGCGAATTATTAAGGTGATCATCGCCACGGATAACATGGGTTAATCCCATATCTAGATCATCAACAACAACGGTTAGATTATACGTCGGCGTTCCATCTGAACGTGCAATAATCAGATCATCCAATTCTCCATTATTAAACACCACATCACCCCGCACCAAATCGTGTACAACGGTATCGCCCTCTGTGGGGTTCTTAAACCGGATAACGGGTTCAACTCCTGTCCGTGGTTCAGTGAGGTGTCGACAACGACCGTCATAACGTGTTTTCTCTTTATTCGCGCGCTGTTGTTCGCGGCGGTCGTCTAACTCTTGTTTCGAGCAATAACAGTAATAAGCATCACCTTGTTCCAACAGCTGATCAATCATTTCTTTATAACGATCAAATCGTTGGGTTTGATAAAAAGGGCCCTGATCATAATCAAGCCCTAACCAAGCCATGCCTTCTAAAATGGCCTCAACGGATTCAGGCGTAGATCGTTCTAAATCCGTATCCTCAATCCGCAAGATAAATTGACCTCCCTGCTTACGCGCATAAAGCCAAGAAAATAAAGCGGTGCGCGCACCACCCACATGAAGATAGCCTGTTGGGCTGGGTGCAAATCGTGTACATACGGTCATAATGTGTTCTCTAAGTTGAAATCATCTGAAACAATGCGGTATTGTAACAGCCAGGGTTCATTCCTACCCCCTAACTTGAGATTAAATACCATGAAACCCCTCCTAACATTGACCGGCATAATCGCAATGATATTGCTAGTTTTATTCTTAATCGCTAATAAACAAGTATCCGACAATAGCAATAAACCGTTGGCTGCCGATACTGATTATCCTATAATCCAGACTGCCGACGGTGTGTTTTATCACCAAGGTATCCATCAAGATGCAACTAAAGACAATATCGGTGCTATCGGCAATATGAGCTTTGTGGTTGGTGATACGTGTGTGGCTGTTATTGATAGTGGTGGTAGTTATCTTGAAGGGGTGAAATTACGTCATGCGGTCGCTTCTCAAACTGATTTACCCGTGTGTTATGTGATCAATACCCATACTCACCCTGACCATGTGTTTGGTAATGCTGCATTTAAAGCTGATAATCCCCAATTTGTCGGCCATGAAAAGCTAGCTGCCGCAATGCAGGCCCGCCAAACACCGTTTGAACGTACTTTTAAAGCGCTGTTCGAGGAAGATTATGATGGCATTGAATTTATCACGCCAACGCTGACCGTCTCCATTGACACACCTTTAACCATCGATCTTGGCAATCGTCCGCTGACCTTCACTGCTTATACAACCGCCCACACCGATCACGATATCACTGTTCATGACCAAAAAAGCAATACCTTCTGGACCGGCGATTTACTTTTTATGGAGCGGATCCCCGTACTTGATGGGAACCTAACTAATTGGTTAAAAATTATGACACAATTTCAGCAAGCCGATTACGACGTTGTGATCCCAGGGCATGGCACAGCGAGCGCTGATCAGTGGCGATCAGGCTTGGCTAAGCAACAACATTATTTTGAAACCATTCGAGATGAAGTACGTGAAATCATCGCTGATTTTGGCACTATTCAGCAAGCAATAGAGCAAGTAGGACTTTCAGAAAAAGATAACTGGGAACTTTTCCCGCAATACCATCGTCGAAATGTGACAGCTACCTTTACTGAATTAGAGTGGGAATAACAATACACAGGTTTATGTTAATTATTTGGAGAGATAAATATGTTAAACAAATTTATGGGGCTATTGGCCTTGAGCCTAGCATTTACAAGCTTTAATGCTAGTGCTGTGACACCTAAAGAGCCATTGTGGCCTTCACTAAAAATCGAGCATTTTGGTGATGCGGAAATTCGTGAAGATGCGACTGATTTCTTGGTGCTAGAAACGCCCAAGCGTGCTGAAGATGCCGCAATCGTACCGATTACCATTAAATCATTGGTGCCACAAACTGCGGATAAGTATATTAAAAACCTGCATATTATCATTGATAATAATCCAGAGCCTTACTCTGCTAATTTCACCTTGTCTCCTAAACTAGGCTTGATTGATATTTCAACCCGGATGCGTGTTGACCAATATACTTTTGTCCGCGCTATTGCTGAAATGAATGATGGTTCACTCCATATGGTGAGTAACTTTGTGAAAGCATCGGGTGGTTGTAGTGCCCCTGCTGGTAAAGATGCGGCCGCTGCACTGGCGCGCTTAGGCAAGATGCAGATCAGAATGCGTTCACCCGTCATTGGTGAAGCGGTACAAGCACAAGTGATTGTCAGCCACCCTAATTATAATGGCTTGCAATTCGATCAAGCATCACGTCAATATATTCAAGCACATTATGTGAAAAAAATGACGATAAGCTACAATGATGAACCGCTTATTCATCTTGATGCAGGTATTTCTGTTAGTGAAGATCCTAGTCTACGATTTACCTTCATGCCAACTGAAACCGGTAGCTTAAAAGCAGAAGTGCTGGATTCAAAAGCGCAAGAATTCTCTAGCGAGAAAGAAATCTAAATTAAGCTTTACCCACAAAAAAGGCCACTTTATGTGGCCTTTTTTGTGCTGTTGCTATATAAATTTTATCTTTTTAGCTTACAGCTATCATAGGCTGCTTCTTGCGCTTGTTTTAAACTCACTAAGCTTTCTTGGCCTTCATCATTATCTCTAAACACACCACCCCGATCAGCAGGGAGGTTTTTCAATTTAAAGGTCACTGCACCATCATCAAATTCACGATCCGTTAACTTTTCAGCGATCTTGTCAATCACACAAGAACATTTATGTACTGATTCATAAACATTCATTTTGGGATGACTATCCATACAATCCAATACATATTGCACCCGCATCTTTGTTGGGTAATCATTTTTTTCCTGCTCCGCCATCACCATGGGTGTGCTTAATAAGCTCCCCATCAAGACCATTAATCCCAATTTCTTCATTTATCGTCTCCTCAATTCAATTTAATTTAATATCCTATCTATCCACGGACTGTAATGAGGATAACAAGTTCCCTATTACTGCCTGACATCAGGTAAACTCTACCACCTAATAAAAAATTATGCACCCCCGCAGGAGAGACTATGAAGAAATTATTACTACACCTTGATACTGATCAGATAGCAAGTGCATTTGATTCCGTTGTTGCCTATGATGCGGGGGCAGACAATTTGCTTAGCCATGGCAGTGTAACACGAGATAATGTGACTGGGTTGGTGCATGGCATGATTTTTACCCGTGGTGGTAGCAAACTAAAAAATAGCGCTATTTTTATTGGCGGCTCTGATGTGGATGCAACTGACTCAGTCGGCCGTGCGGTAAAAAAAGCTTTTTTTGGCCCTGTGCGGGTCTCCGTTATGCTTGACCCTAATGGCTCAAATACCACTGCGGCGGCTGTGGTGCGTAAGGTATTGTCAGATTATGATGTGACCGGTAAAAAGGTCGTGATCATTGGCTCTGGACCGGTCGGCCAACGTGCCGCACTATACTTTGTTAAAGAAGGTGCGCGTGAAGTGGTGATTACCTCGCGCAGCATGACACGGGCGAAAATAATCACCAGCCAAATGCAAGCGGTATACGATGTTGAAGTCACACCCGGTGAAGCCGCCTCGGATGAAGATATTAAGCAACATTTGCACGATACGCATATTGCGATTGGTGCAGGGCCAGCTGGCGTTTGTGTGCTCTCTAAAGAGGCCTGGGGAAGCAGCGAAACCTTAGCCGTGTTGGCAGATGTCAATGCGGTGCCGCCATTGGGTGTGGAAGAGATGGAGATCATGGATGATGGCGTGGAAAAACAAGGCATCACCTTTTATGGCGCGATTGCCATTGGTAATTTTAAGATGAAAGTACATCGTGCGGCGGTGGCCTCTTTATTTGAAAGCAATGATCTGTTTCTGGATGAAACCACGATTTATGATCTTGCCCGTACAATCGATAATAAGATCTAATTTTTGTGTCTGATAATACCCACACGTCATCATCAATATCAGTGAGTGCGCCTGCACGGCTGCACCTTGGGTTTCTTGATCTAAATGGTGAAATGGGCCGAAGATTCGGTAGCATTGGCTTGGCTGTTTCTGATTTTGAAACAACAATTACAGGCCAACTAACTGATGTCATTACCGTTCACCATGCCGATGATGCGCTCTGTCAACGGGTGCACGATATTGTTCTACATTTTTATCAGACTCTCGGCCATGCCATTCCAACTACAGAGCACGGCGTTACCCTAAGCATTATTAACACCATCCCGAGCCATGCGGGATTGGGATCAGGCACCCAACTTGCATTGGTGATCGGCACCATTTTATCACGCTTACACGGCCTTTCTATCGACACCAAAGAGATTGCATTACAGCTAGGTCGCGGTATGCGTTCAGGTATCGGTATTGCCACCTTTGACCACGGTGGTTTTGTGGTTGATGGTGGACTAAAACCCAATACATCTGTCCCTCCCACCCTGTTTCAGTACCCTTTTCCTGAAGATTGGCGTATTGTATTAGTGCGTGATCCCATGCATCAAGGCATGCATGGTGAGCAAGAAAAATCTGCCTTCACCAATTTACCTGTTTTCCCAACGACCGATGCACAAACGATTTGCCACCTGACCTTGATGCAATTATTGCCTGCCGTTATGGAAGCTGATTTAGCAGACTTTGGTGAGGCCCTTACCTGTATCCAGTGCCTAATAGGCGACCATTTCGCACCCGCGCAAGGAGGGCGATTTAGCAGTCCGGCGGTCGCGGCAATACTCACCCATGCCACGCAATTAGGCCACAATGCGATTGCCCAAAGCTCTTGGGGGCCTACTGGCTGTATTTTTGTGGAAAGCCCTGCCGCCGCTATTCAGCTCACCGCTGCACTAAATGATTATATGCACACACAATCACTATTAGATGATTTGATAATTAATACCGTGCAGTCAAATCATCAAGGTGCCGTTATCACACAAACGGCGGTATAATACCCTTCTATCCAAATCAATTTTAGGAAACCAATATGGCTAAGCGCGCAATTATTCACATGTTTGATCCGATGACGCATAACAGTCCCTTCGACATTAATATGGCGTTGGATTCTGGTTATGATGTATTGATTCCCTATGCCAATGTTGAACTTGACCAAATTGCAGGGCTAACCCAAGATACAATCTTCTCGCGCGGCCCTAAAGGCGTCAAACAAACCAGCATCTTCATTGGTGGCCGAGATATTGGCTTAGCGATGGATATGTTAGATGCCGCTAAAGCCGCGATGGTACCCCCGTTTGAAGTGTCTGTATTTGCTGATCCAAGTGGTGCATTTACCACGGCTGCGGCACTGGTTGCCTGTGTGGAAAGTGAACTCAAAAAGAAACACAACACAGATTATCAAGGTAAGCGTGCTATTGTCTTCGGTGGTACCGGGCCGGTAGGATTAGCAACCGCCGTTATCGCAGCACAAGCAGGTGCTAACGTCACAATCGTTGACCATTTCTCAATTGATACCGCACTTGCACATGCGAGTGAATCTAAAGAACGCTACGGTGTTGATTTGCAAGCGACTACCGCGGCATCTGATGCCGATAAGGCACGATTAATTTGCGATGCTGATGTCGTCTTCTGTACGGCTAAAGCAGGGATCCAAGTCCTCAATGCTTCTGTGCTAAGCGATGCTAAACAACTTAAAGTCGCTGGCGACGTGAATGCAGTGCCGCCACTGGGTATCGAAGGTGTTGAATTGATGGACTTTGGCACACCTCTCATCCACGCCACTCAAAGTGAGGGTGCGGTGGGTATTGGATCGCTCGCTGTCGGTAACGTCAAATATAAATTACAACAGGCCCTGCTTAGAAAAATGCTTGAATCTGATGGTCCTGTGTATCTCGATTTCAGGGCGGCATTTGAAGGGGCGCGTGAGATCGTAAGCTAAGTGATGTATGAGCGCCTTACCGCTCTTAATCATCGCCCAATCCGCGCGCTTTCTCGCACAATCTGCTACGCGGGCGGGCTATCGTGTTTGGGCTGCCGATTGCTTTAATGATCTAGATACGCATGCCTGCACCGAACGCCTGCAACGTTTACCCTTCCTCGATACCTTATCTACTGCAGACTTACTCGCCAGCTTAATCAAACTCAGCCAAGGCGAACCCTGTCAGTTGATTTATGGGGGCGGCATTGAACATCATCCTGAATTCCTTGATGCGCTACCCAAGCATATCCAGCTAACAGGGAATAATGCTGAGACATTACGGCTTATTAATCAACCCGCCCGTTTCTTTGCACTACTCGCCGAATTAACATTGTCTTTCCCCGATATCAGCTGGCAGTGTCCGCCTCAAACGGAGGGTTGGCTATTCAAACAAAATGCTAGTTTGGGTGGCATTGATATTTTACAGGCACAAGATAGCCATATTTCAATCAGGGAGGAAGGTTATTTTCAACGCCAACTAACGGGTAGCAGTGGCAGCGCCCTGTTTCTGGCTAACGGCACCCACGCTCAGTTAATCGGATTAAACCAGCAATGGTGCGCGCCCACAGCTGATGCACCCTTTCGTCTGGGTGGTATCGAAGCGCCGCTTATGCTCTCTGATTTTCTCACCAGACACATCACTCAGGCTATCAACAGCATCACCCAATCCACGGGTTTAGTCGGCTTAAATAGCTTAGATTTTATACTCTCCGATTCAGGCATCTTATCTGTGCTGGAAATCAATTCTCGGCCCAGTGCCTCGGCTGAATTATATGATTCTGAATATAGTTTAATTGATATCCATCTCAATTCTTGTCAGCAGAAATCGTTTCCTGAATTAGCTCCTGACCACCGCAAAGCGCAGCTACTCAGCTATTTTTATGCGGCGGACACAGCCATTACCATACCCAAACATATCCATTGGCCAACAGTTTGTCGCGATATCCCAGCAGCTGATACAGTCATCTCGGCTCATCAACCCATTTGCACGCTGGTGCTTAGTGGTTCATCGCCATCACACTGCCATCAACAACGGCAACAATACGAAGCCGCCATCACTTCGCAACTTTATTCGTCACCAAAATCATAATTCATTTGATCGGTGGGTGGCTGCATATAATTGCCTTGCGCATAATCCACCCCAAATCCCCACAAAACAGCCATACTTTGTGCATCTTCCACCTGTTCCGCAATCCCCACTTTCCCTCCCAACTTAATCATTTCTGCAATTGTTTTTACCGATTTCTGACTGCTTTTTTTACTCATCATTGTCCGAACAAACTCACCATTTATTTTGAAGAAATCTACATCTAGGGAATGCAAACTACGTGATAAATCAGGATCGGTTCCAAAGTCTGCCAAGCAGAAACGACAACCTTCTTGTTTTAACGCTTCAATAAAAGGCCTCACTTTATCTACATGCTTCATCGCAAAGACTTCACCAATTTCAAACACAAGTTGACTGCCTGCAACTTTATGCTCAGACAGCGTTGTCTGGAGCCATGCTATATCTTGTGCACTACTCATCATTTGTTCCGATAGCTTGATAAAGAAGGACATATTCTCTGCCGCTGTCTCCCCTGCCAAAATATCTAATGCACGGTTGACAAACCATTTATCAATATCAATCATCAAGCCCGATGCTTTTGCCACCGCCCCAAATTCTGCCGATGATTTTAATTCCCCTGCCCCGTCAACATACCGCAGCAACACTTCATACATTACCTGCTCCACCCCATGCAATCCAACAATAGGTTGGTATAACAGCTTAAAGTCATCCGTCTGCAACGCAGTTTGTAATCGTTTTTTCCATTCCTGTCTTTCTTCCTGAGCAGAGGCTTCGACAGGTTGCTTTGTCTGCTTACTCTCTTCCTGCTTAGGTTCTTTGTTTACTACTTTAGCAGCCGCGCTTGCGACTATTTCTTGATTGTCTTCAACCAGCTGAGGCGCCCAAGAGGCTTGAATACATGCTTCACCTTCAAATCGTGCGTGGCGTAGCGCTAATTGCGCTAAAAACTCAGAGCCATCCTCACGCACACATTGCATCTCAAGTTGTAAGACATCATTGCCACCCGCCTCAGAAAATATCCTAAATTGTGTTTTTAATCCCGCTTGTTCGTTCGCGACAACCATATCCAATAAAGGCAGACCTGCCAATTCTGATTCATCTTGATAACCAAATAATGTCGTGTAAACACTATTTGCGGAGACATGCATCCCTTCATGAATATACGCAATTGCCTTATCCGAATGGGCGAGTAATAATCGCTCTCGTTTCTCACTCTCTTGTAACGCCACTTCAAGTTTGCGTACTTGCCGACGTGCTCGCAAACTTGCCAATTCGCGCTCTACCGCAAACACCAACCAGTCTGTTTCTTGGCTGGCAATAATAACTTGTACCGCCTCCTTATAGAGCGCAGCGCCTTTAGTTTGATCTGCTTCTGATACCACCGCAAGGCAGGGTATGTCTTTCCCTACTTCAGCAATATAATGCGTAATATCGCTTATTTTTGCATCTTCAAGACCATCTGCAATAATCAGTAAATCAATTTGATGTTTGGCAATTTCACGTTCAACATCCGCTAATTTATCGGCTCTCGTTTCTTGGATCGCATAACGCTTTTGGCGCAAGCTGCTGGCCCAGTCTTCTGCCTGATTGAGTGAATCAGTGACTAATAATAAATTGAGCATTTCTTGCTTTTCTGACATTACTTTTGCGCCTCTATTTTAACGTCTGCTAACACATCCATTTGCTGTTGCATCCAATCATAAACTTCACTATTCACTTGGCCAGCTGATTTATCACGCACGCTAATCGGCTCACCAATCACCAACGTAATCACACCTGCTTGTTTCTTAAATCCATGTTTCGGCCACGCTTTTCCTGCATTATGTGCAACGGGTACAATATCATGTCCGCTCTCTACTGCCAAGCGTGCACCGCCAATACCGAATCGACCCATTTCACCCCGCGGCATACGGGTGCCTTCCGGAAACACCACCACCCACAAATTCTGTTTCAACCGTGTGATACCCTGTTTGATCACTTGCTGCAACGCTTTGCGGCCTGCATTGCGGTCAATCGCAATCGGTTTTAAAACCGCCAACGCCCAACCAAAAAAAGGGATCCACAACAATTCTCGTTTCAATACCCACACTTGTGGTGGAAAAATTGACTGCAATGCCAGTGTTTCCCACGATGATTCATGTTTACATAAGATAATACAAGCCTGATCAGAAATATGTTCTCGTCCAATCACCTCATAACGCACACCACAAATATATTTCAGTAACCACAAATTAATAACCGCCCATTGGCTAATTACTTTATAGCGAATAGCAAAAGGAAACGGTAATACCAACACACCGAGCACGGCAAAAACAATCGCTGTTATGACATGCAAGAAAACGAATACAGCTGATAGTAATGTCTGCATTATGCTTCTTCTGCCAATAAGGCATCAGCAACGGCTGATAAATCATCATATACCGACACACCACGCGGTAAACGCCCCGCCGCCAGCGTCTGCTCCCCTTTCCCTGTTCTCACTAAAATAGGTCGTGCACCTGCCGCCTTCGCTGCTTTCAAATCTCGTAAACTATCCCCAACTGCAGGTACGTATTTCAATGAAATCCGTAGCCGCTGCGTTAAATCATCAAATAAACCTGTTTTAGGTTTCCGACAATCACAGTCATCATCTGGGCCATGTGGACAAAATAATACCACTTCCACCTTACCGCCCACTTGTGCCAGCATCCGCCGCATTTTGTTATGAATCAATGCCAAGGTTTCGGCATCCAGAAATTCTCGTGCAATACCAGATTGATTGGTAATCACTACCACACGATAACCCGCCTGATTTAACCGCGCAATCGCTTCCAAACTACCTGCAATTGGCTCCCATTCTGCAGCTGAGCGAATAAAATCATCCGAATCATGATTGATCACCCCATCGCGGTCTAGAATGATCAATGCCATTACGCTTGTAATACCGCAATATCGGCCACGCCTAAAAATAAGGCACGCACCTGATTCAATAATACCAACCGATTTTCCCGTACCGCAGGATCGTCTGCCATCACCATCACTGAATCAAAAAAAGCATCCACTGACTCTCGCATATCTGCAAGTTGGCGTAACACACCTTCATAATCTGATGCCTCGATCAGTGGCTGTATGGTCGTCGTCACCGCTTCTAATTGTGTCGCCAAAGCTTGTTCCGCAGGTTCTTGTAACAAGCTATTATCAATATTACCAGCCTCACCCTCAGCCTCATTTTTCCGTAATATATTACCGATCCGCTTATTGCCTGCAGCCAATGCTTCGGCTGCATCTAACTCGCGGAATGCCGCCACTGCTTGCACTCGTTTGATAAAATCCAATGGTCGGCTTGGGCGCAAGGCTAATACCGCCTCAAATACATCCGTCTTCACATCTTGATCGCTTAAATAACCGCGCAAACGATCAAAGATATAGCCCAACACCTGATCTTGGGTATCCGTTTCAGTCAACACACCGTCAAAGCCTTTTTCTGCTTCCGCCAGCAAGCCAGCCAAATCTAAATCCAACTCTTGCTCAATAATAATCCGTAACACGCCCAACGCCGCGCGGCGCAAAGCAAATGGATCTTTCACCCCCGTAGGCGGTTGGCCAACCCCAAACAAACCCACCAGCATATCCAGTTTCTCAGCCAAACTCACGGCTTGACCTGTTTTCGTTTGCGGTAATTTATCACCCGCATAACGCGGTAAATATTGCTCATCTAGCGCTTCCGAGACTTCTGTCGGCTCATTATCTAGCTGTGCATAATAGCGGCCTATAATGCCTTGCAAATCAGGGAATTCACCCACCATTTCAGTGACCAAATCGCATTTAGCCAACATCGCGGCACGTTCAGCTTCAATAAGATTGCTGCCCAATTGTTGCGCAATCGTGCTGGCTAATTTAGCCACTCGCAGCGATTTATCATAAACCGAACCCAATTTGCTTTGGAATACAATCGTTTTCAAGCGCTCTTGTTGCGCTGCTAAGGGTTGTTTTCGATCGGTGTCCCAGAAGAAAACCGCATCACTTAAACGGGGCAAAATCACCCGCTCATTACCTGCAATGATCTGAGCAGGATCGATGCTTTCAATATTACTTACTGTAATAAATTTAGGCAATAATTCACCCGCTTTGCTGCGTACCGCAAAATACTTCTGATGCTCTTCCATGGATGAAATCAGTGCTTCGGCAGGGAGTGCCAAAAATCGCGCATCATAACTGCCCGATAGCGCCACTGGCCATTCAACCAAACCCGTGACCTCTGCCAATAAATCCGCATTCATCACCGCTTCACCGCCTAACTCGGTAGCTAATTCGATCACCTGCTGGCGAATCGCCTCACGACGTTCCACTAAATCAACCAATACATAAGCTGAAGCCATTTGTGCAACATAGCTTGTCGGCGAGGTAATTGTAATATCGTCCGGATGATGGAATCTGTGACCGCGGCTTTCCCGCCCAGAGGTCACGCCCAATGTTGCCATCGGCACCACTTGATCGCCAAATAACAGCACCAACCAATGTACTGGCCGCACAAATTCACCCGGCAAATCTCCCCATTTCATCCGCTTCGCAATCGGTAAACTTTGTAAACTTTTCTCCACAATATCCGCAAGCAAAGTGCTCGTTTCTGCGCCAGCTTGTTCTTGCTTAAACACCAACCACTCGCCCTTATCTGTTGCTATGCGCTCTAAATCAGCGACAGTTACGCCACATGATTTTGCAAAGCCTTCCACTGCCCGTGTCGGCTCGCCAGCATCATCAAAAGCAGACGCCACAGCAGGGCCGCGGCGTTCCACTAACTTATCTGCTTGCTTCTCAATCAAGCCTTCCACCACCACAGCCAAACGACGAGGTGCCGCATAAGCATGCGTCACTTGATACGATAAATCCGCTGCATCCAATCCTTTTTTAATCCCTGCTTCAAAAGCGTCCATTAAGGTTCTTAGTGTTTTGGGTGGGAGTTCTTCTGTGCCAATTTCAATCAATAAATCGCGAGTGCTCATAATTTGGCCTCCGCTTTATGTTCCGCCGGAATCATTGGGAATCCCAAACTCTCGCGCCGTTCATAATAAGCTTTCGCCACTGCCCGTGCCAACGTCCGCACCCGTAAAATAAACCGCTGCCGTTCCGTCACTGAAATCGCTTTGCGTGCATCCAGTAAATTAAAGGCATGAGATGCTTTCAACACCAATTCATAAGCAGGCAAAGGCAAATCTGCCTCAATCATCTTGCCACTCTCGCGCTCATAAGTATCAAATGCAGTAAATAAACTATCCACATCCGCATGCTCAAAGTTATAAGTTGATTGCTCCACCTCATTTTGGTGGAACACATCACCATACGTCACCACCCCATTTGGCCCTTCCGCCCAGATCAAATCATACACGCTGCTCACACCCTGTAAATACATCGCGATCCGTTCTAAACCATAGGTGATTTCACCCGCCACAGGTTTGCATTCTAGCCCACCAACCTGTTGGAAATAGGTGAATTGCGTCACCTCCATACCATTCAGCCATACCTCCCAGCCCAAACCCCATGCGCCCAAGGTCGGAGATTCCCAATTATCTTCCACAAACCGCACATCATGCACCAAAGTATCAATCCCCAGCATCCGCAAAGAATCTAAATACAACTCTTGAATATTTAACGGTGCCGGTTTCAGTACCACCTGAAACTGGTAATAATGCTGTAAGCGATTCGGATTTTCACCATAGCGCCCATCTGTCGGTCGACGCGACGGCTGCACATAGGCCGCATTCCATGGCTCAGGGCCAATCGCCCGCAGAAAAGTTGCAGGATGAAAGGTCCCCGCACCCATCTCCATATCATAAGGTTGCAACAAGACACAGCCCTGCTCTGCCCAATAATGTTGCAGTCGTAAAATTAATTCTTGGAAAGTGCGCGGCGTCTCCGCCACTGCAGGTGTTACATTTGCCATATTGCTCTGGATCCGATTGTAAATTTTATGTAATAATTTTGGTTAATTATAGCGAATAAATGCTACATCCATGTAGAATAAACCTACTCACCATATTAAGAGGCACACGCAAACCATGTCCCAAAGCACAACCAGGGCACTGGGGATCCTAATGGATCCTATCGCTGATATTAATATTAAAAAGGACAGTAGCTTCGCTATGTTACTGGCGGCACAAGCGCGCGGCTGGGCATTGTTTTATATGGAAGCCACAGATATTTATCTGCACGATGGTATCGCGTCGGCAAAGATCAGGCCGCTATCAGTGCAGGATGGGGTGGATGATTATTATCAACTCGGTGATGCTATAGAACGACCATTATCCTCGCTGAATGTAATTTTAATGCGCAAAGATCCGCCGTTTGATATGGAATATATTTATGCCACTTATTTACTGGAGCAAGCAGAAGCCGTAGGCACCTTAATTGTCAATAAACCACAAAGCTTGCGCGATGCAAATGAAAAATTATTTGCGGCTTGGTTTCCGCAATGTTGTCCGCCCACTTTAGTCACCTCAAATGCCGATCGTATTCGTGATTTCCAGCAACACCACCACGATATTATTTTAAAACCACTAGATGGCATGGGGGGGGCTTCTATTTTCCGACTGGCCTCTGGCGATCCGAATACCAATGTGGTCATCGAAACGATGACGAATCATGGTGAAACTACCATTATGGCACAACGTTTTATTCCTGAAATAAGCGAAGGTGATAAGCGTATTTTAATGATTAACGGAGAACCTATACCTTATGCTTTGGCGCGTATTCCCGCACAAGGGGAAACGCGTGGTAACCTAGCAGCGGGCGGCCGAGCGGAAGGCGTTGAATTATCTGAACGCGATCGCTGGATTTGTCAGCAAGTAGGCGATACACTACGCCGCAAAGGATTATTGTTTGTAGGATTGGATGTTATCGGTGATTATCTGACTGAAATCAATGTCACCAGCCCGACCTGTATCCGAGAATTAGATGCCTTATATGGTATTGATATTGCGGGGCAACTAATGGAGAGTATTGACCAACATCTATGAAATTGATTTTCACTTCCCTTATTGCCTTTTGTCTCGCCTTACTTATCGCTTGCGACCAGCCAGGTGCACCTGCCACAGAAGCAAAATTTTATGCCTTTGGTACTGAAATTGATATCAGCTTATGGGGTGTCGATATAGAGACTGCCAATGAGATGGTGACCATATTAGAAGCAGGGTTTAGCAATATAAATGATACTTGGCATGCCTGGCAACCGAGCACCTTAAGTGAAATCAACCAAGCCATTAGTGAAAGCCGCCCCATCCCGATTGAACCCAATGTTGAAGCATTGATTCGACAAGCTAAACAATTGGCACAACAAAGTGATCACCTATTTAACCCTGCAGCAGGAAAACTATTCGAACTCTGGGGCTTCCACCAAGATGATTGGTTTATTTCCCACTCACCACCGAGTGCTGCCGATATTCAGACCTGGCTTAATGCCAAACCAACCATGGATAATATCTATCTTGATAATGGCAAGCTCTGGTGTGATAATCCTAGCGTGAAATTAGGCTTTGGTGCGTTTGCCAAAGGACACGCCGTTAATATTGCAATGAATATTCTAAAAGAACAAGGTATTGGTAATGCAATTGTAAATATTGGTGGTGACTTGCAAGCGATTGGTCAGCATGGTAATCGCCCCTGGAATATTGGGATCCGTCACCCACGACAACCAGGCATGATTGCCAGCATTGCTTTACGAGAAGGTGAAAGTGTCTTTACCTCCGGTGATTATGAGCGGTTTTTTGAATATAATGGTAGCCGTTATGCCCATATTCTTGATCCCAGAATTGGTGCCCCAGCGACACAGGCCCAGTCAGTTACAGTACTACACCATAACCCTGTTGAGGCAGATGCCGCCGCAACGGCTTTATTTGTTGCGGGCAATGATTGGCCTAAAATTGCAATTGCAATGGAGGTTAATAGTGTTATGGTGATCCGTGAAAATGGCCATCTTGAGATGAGTCCTAAAATGGCACAACGTATTCAACTAATGGAAAAAGATCATGTCATCACCATTCGGAAGCTTTTCTAATCTCCATGCAAAAACCTGACTTCCTCACTAATTCTATTTCTGCCCTCCAATCAGGGTTCAAAGAAAATATTATTTTCTATTCCGTGTTACTTGCTTCTGTGGCTCTGCACCTTATTGCTTTATTCAATATCAGCTTTATTATCACCAGTCCACCTCAAAACAAACCTAAGGCCAATATCGAAATTACCCTAGTGCGAGAACAAACCCCTGAAGCACCCGAAATAGCAGACTATTTGGCACAAGCTAATAAAGTGGGAGGGGGTGAAGCGAAAGAAAAAACACCTAATCCGAGCCCTGAACCAAAAACAGAAGAGATCAAAACTGAAGAAGAGCCAACAAAAGCAGAACAAAAACCCGAACAGACTCAACAAGTTGCAAAAGCACCGCTTACCTCACCCGCGCCTATCACGAAAGAAGAGGCTAACCCCACCCCACCGCCACCTACACCACAGGTAAATGCCGCACCCTTAGCACCCATTGTTGCCAAACAAGCCGAAGAAAAAATAGTGGTCGAACCTGACATGCCAGATATTATTGCAGATGCTGTTATTACGCCAGCACAACCTGCTGACATGATTAAACCCGATGCGACCGCAAAACCGACACCGACTGCAGCGAGTCTGGTTGCAAATTCATTGGAAGTCGCACGGCTTGAATCCGAAGTCCAAAAAATACTCACCACATTATCTAAGGAACAACCCCGAAAATTACCAATCAACAGCGTTAGTGCGCAAAAATATGAGGCCGCTGCTTATTTAGAAGGCTGGCGCAAGAAAATTGAGCGGGTCGGCACCTTAAATTATCCACAAGTGGCCAAGCGTCAAGGTATCAGTGGTAAATTGATGTTATCCGTTGATATTAATCCGGATGGCAGTGTGGCTGATATTGTGATTTCACGTTCCTCTGGCCACAAATTATTGGATGATGCGGCGGTTAAAATTGTGAACCTTGCCGCCCCTTATGCCCCTATTCCTGCTGAAGTATTAGGCGATTACGATATGCTCACCATTATCCGCACTTGGAATTTTGATACCTCTGGTACGCTAAAAGCACGTTAAAGTAATGCTTTCAAATAATGGCCTGTATGAGAATGCTTGTTCGCGGCCACGGCTTCTGGCGTCCCAGTGGCGACCACTTGTCCACCACCTGAGCCCCCTTCTGGCCCCATATCAATGATCCAATCAGCAGTTTTTATCACATCCAGATTATGCTCAATCACCACAATGGTGTTGCCGCGTTCGCGTAAGTGTTGCAACACGGCCAATAATTGCTCAATATCGTAGAAGTGCAGGCCTGTCGTCGGTTCATCAAGCACATACAAGGTGCTGCCTGTATCGCGTTTTGACAGCTCTTTCGAGAGTTTTACACGCTGCGCCTCCCCCCCTGATAATGTGGTCGCATTTTGTCCTAACTTAATATAAGTCAGCCCTACATCCATCAGGGTTTCTAGCTTCTTCGCCACCAATGGAATGTTTTTGAAAAAATCATTGGCATCTTCAATAGTCATATCCAGCACATCGGCAATCGTTTTGCCTTTATACCGAATATCTAATGTTTCGCGGTTATACCGCTGTCCTTTACACACATCACAAGGCACATAAATATCCGGTAAGAAATGCATCTCCACCTTAATCAAACCATCTCCCTGACACGCTTCGCAGCGACCACCTTTGACATTAAAGCTAAATCGCCCAGGGCCATAACCGCGTGCGCGCGATTCAGGCAAGCCTGCAAATAAATCTCGAATCGGCGTAAATAAACCCGTATAGGTGGCAGGGTTGGATCGTGGCGTGCGCCCAATGGGGCTTTGATTAATGGCCACCACCTTATCAAGGTGTGCCAACCCTTTGATCTCATCGTGTGGTGCTGGCTCATCTGAGGCTCGATTTAACGTCATCGATACTTGTTTTAACAAGGTATCATTAATTAAGGTTGATTTGCCAGAGCCCGAGACGCCTGTAACACAAGTCATCAATCCCACGGGAATAGACACATCAATATGCTGTAAATTATTACCTGACGCACCGCTAATCTCTATTTGTCGCTGAGGGTCAATCGCTTTCCGGGTTGTGGGTAACGTGATGCCTTTTTTGCCCGATAAATATTGCCCTGTCAGTGAATCTTTGCTTTTCATAATATCGTCAGGCGTACCCCGCGCGACAATTTCACCACCATGCACCCCCGCACCCGGCCCAATATCTAATACATAGTCTGCCGCCCGAATGGCATCCTCATCATGCTCAACCACAATCACTGTATTGCCCAAATCGCGTAATCGCGTCAAGGTCCCTAATAACCGCTCATTATCGCGTTGGTGCAAGCCAATCGATGGTTCATCGAGAATATACATCACCCCCACTAATCCCGCCCCAATCTGGCTGGCCAATCGGATCCGTTGCGCCTCTCCACCTGATAAGCTTTCTGCGCTCCGCGCCAAGGTTAAATAATCAAGGCCTACATTCACCAAAAAAGCCAAACGATCATTAATTTCAATCACTACTTTGCTGGCAATCTCACCCTGTTTACCCGGCAATGTTAAGGTTTCAAATAACGCCTTGGCCTCGCCAATCGGCAAACTGGTTACTTCTGGTAAACTAATATCGCCAATAAACACATTGCGAGACGCTTCCGACAAACGTGCGCCACCACAATCAGGGCAGGAGCGAACAGCATGATATTTCGCTAATTCTTCACGCACACTATTTGATTCTGTCTCATGATAACGCCGTGTAATATTTGGGATAATGCCTTCAAATGTGTGTTGTCGCACCATTTTTTTACCGCGTTCGCTGATATAACTAAAATCAATTTCCTTACGACCACTCCCTAACAAAACCACTTTCTGAACCGTCTCTGGCAGTTCTTCAAAGGGTAAATCAACATCAAATTCATACGCTTCCGCTAGCGACTTAATCATCTGATAATAATAGGCATTGCGGCGATCCCAGCCGCGCACGGCACCTGCCGTCAGGCTTAATTCAGGGTGTACGACTACCCGTTTCGGATCGACAAATTGATTCACCCCCAAACCATCGCAACTGCTGCATGCACCCGCAGGATTATTAAATGAAAACATTCGTGGCTCTAATTCCGCAATGGAATACCCACAGCTTGGGCAAGAAAAGTGGGATGAAAATAGCGTCTCATCACTGGCATCATCCATATTTACTACCAGCGATATCCCATCTGACAACTGCAAAGCCGTTTCAAACGATTCTGCCAAACGCTGCTGCAGATCGGGCCGTACTTTGAATCGATCCACTACCGCTTCAATCGTATGCTTCTTACGCAATTCCAATTCAGGTGGTTGCTCCAACTCAATAATATCGCCGTTTACCCGCGCACGAACAAATCCCTGCGCCCGTAAATTACGAAATACATCCTTATGCTCACCCTTACGTGCTTGTACCACTGGCGCCAGCAACATCATCCGCTGACCCTCAGGCATGTCTAATACCAAATCCACCATCTGACTCACAGTTTGTGCGGCCAAAGCGGCATGATGCGTTGGACAACGCGGCTCCCCTGCTCGCGCAAATAACAGCCGTAAATAATCATAAATTTCGGTAATCGTGCCCACGGTTGAGCGCGGATTATGCGATGTCGATTTTTGTTCAATCGAAATGGCAGGCGATAAACCTTCGATATGATCCACATCAGGCTTTTCCATTATCGACAAAAACTGTCTTGCATAGGCCGATAAAGATTCAACGTAACGCCGCTGACCTTCAGCATATAAAGTATCAAACGCCAATGAAGATTTACCCGATCCAGACAACCCCGTGATCACAATCAGCGAATCACGTGGTAAATCTACATCAATATTTTTTAAATTATGGGTGCGCGCACCGCGAATACTAATATGCTTCATCGAAGATCCGTAGTAAAATCCAACCACCAAATATAACACATCGCACCCATAAATTAAGATGAAACCGACAAATAAGGGCATGACATCACTCGAAAAACAGAGCATCGCGGGCTTATCCGCCATCTTCGGTTTCCGCATGCTCGGCTTATTTATGATCTTTCCCGTGTTCACGCTCAATGCAGGGCAATATGAACATGCCACCCCCATGCTGATTGGTTTTGCTATTGGTGCTTACGGGCTTACCCAAGCACTTCTCCAAATTCCCTTTGGTATGCTTTCTGACCGCATTGGTCGAAAACGGGTGATTACTTTTGGCTTGTTGCTATTTGCCGCAGGCAGTATCGTTGCCGCCCTAGCGGATAATATCTATCTCGTTATCGCGGGTCGTTTATTGCAAGGAAGTGGCGCGATTGCCGCCGCCATTATGGCGCTCACTGCTGATTTAACCCGTGATGAACATCGCACCAAAGCCATGGCAAGCATTGGCATCAGCATTGGTATCTCCTTCTCCATTGCGCTCGCCGCTGGCGCCTCACTCGCCCACTGGATTGGCCTATCCGGTATCTTCTGGTTCACCGCTGCGCTCGCGCTCGTCGGTATCGCCATTCTCCACCTCTGGGTGCCCGCACCTATCCACGCCAGTAGGCATCGCGATCTCAAACCCGTCCCACAACAAATTGGGCAGGTATTACGTCATCCTGATATGCGCCGACTGGTCGTTAGTATTTTAGTGCTCCACCTACTGCTTACGCTCAGCTTCTTTGCCTTACCGATTGCGCTGCAAGATCTCGCAGGGCTCACAAAAGAACACCATGGCTTCGCCTACCTTCCCGTATTACTGCTCGCTCTTGTTTGCATGATACCCTTTATCATCATCGCCGAAAAACACCGAAAAATGAAACCCATTTTTATCGCCGCTGTCGCCATGCTGGCCATCGCCCAACTCGGTTGGGCGCTGCTCCCCACCAGCTTAGCTAGCCTGCTATTCTTTCTTTGGTTATTTTTCACCGCCTTCAACATCCTAGAAGCCAGCCTACCCTGCATGATGAGCAAACTCAGTCCACTCGCCAATAAAGGCACCGCGATGGGTGTCTATTCCAGCGCCCAATTTATCGGTGCTTTCCTCGGGGGTGTTCTGGGCGGCGGACTCTATACCCTGTGGGGGCCTATAGGGATTTTTGCTTTCGGCACTCTACTTACACTAGTATGGGCGCTCTTTCTACTCCCCATGCAACCACTCATCCATCTCAGCAGCCGTATTCTCAGCCTCCCCAAACTCACTACCGACAATGCAAATGACATTGCCAGCCAACTACTCGCTATTACAGGCATTAAAGATGTGATTATCGTCGTTGACGAAAAAGTTGCTTACCTTAAATATCAGCCTGAAGAGCTTGATGAAATCAGGTTAGACACTTTAATAATCATATGATAAAAACAAATAAAATTCTCCTGCTACTTATCACCTTTGTGTATAGCACCATCTGTTGGAGTGCAGAATATTATGCCGATCCAATTAATGGCAATAATGAAAATGATGGCATAAGCTTGTCAACACCTTGGTTAACCCTTCACCATGCTGTCAACCAATTACAAGTAGGTGATACCCTACATTTAAGAGCGGGTACCTTCTACGAATCTGAACTTGTTATCAATACTGCTGGCAATGCACAAAATTGGATCACGATTAAAGCTTGGCAGAATGAAGCTGTATTCGTCGATGGCAGAATCAATCGTTTAAGCCAGCCTGATTCTGGTGCTTGGGAGTTGGTCGATGCTAGCAAAAATATTTATCGCACAACCACTAGCTATGACGTAGACCAAGTCCATGGCTATTTAGATGCCAATAATGGACATTGGCGATTAGTTACTTATGAAAATTACGCCACTTTCAGTACCCCAAATGAGTTGTATGACGCTGAGCCGCCTTATTATTATGTTGGCCCTGGCTTATTCTATAATACAGCTGAGCAAAAAATTTATATCCGTTTGCAACATAGCATTTATCAAGCATCCATGGAATTAAATCTGCCTCAAAGTATCGATCCCAATGATAATGGCCTAATTTTATTTGATGATGAACAGGTGTTTTTATTTGAAAGCGATGCGGCCTATATTAAATTTGAAAATATTAACATCCAATATCAAAATAGCGCGGTGGAAATAAAAACCGGCGCGCATCATTTGCAATTTAGCAATGCCAAGATGATTGGCGGACGCTATTTTATGTTAATCCGGGATAATGCCCACGATATTGTAATCGATAATATTGATTTTCCTGGATATATTCCACCCTGGATTGCACGTAGTGATGTGAAACGGCCTCGCTCAGGGCGGCCTGCACATTTAATGCAGGGAAATGCTATCCAAATTTCAGACGGGGCTTATAATATTGAGGTTGCAAATTGTGCGTTTGATCATCATTTTGATGCCATTAATGCAACTAAAAACCCCCGCCATTTATATATTCACAATAATGATTTTCATATTATCCGTGATGATGTTTTGCAGCTTGGATCCGCTGCTTGGCAAGTTGAATTAGCCCATAACACCCTAACAGAAGTTACGGCTGGATTTTCATGGAATGGTTCTGGTAGCCCGCCAGCAAATGAACGTGGCACTATCTTTGTCCATCATAATATTATTGATGCTTCCGCTTTTTCACTCTATGGCCGCATCGATCCTAATGATGAATTAGATGATAAGTATGATGGACCAAATGGCGATGGTATGGCAACAGGACGTGCTGTTGGGATGCACTCAAAATCTGATATTACAGGTGGCGCACCCTGGAAAATTTATCATAATACGATTGTGGTTTCTAAAGATGTCGATAATCGTGGCACCGGTGTCAGTTATTATGCAGATGCCTTTGACCCACTGACACCACATGAGGTTTACAATAATATTTTCATCCAGAAATGGGACGATTTCATTATGCGAGAAGCAAGAACTCATGATCAGTCTCAAATCTTCGATGGTAATTTATATTTCCGTTCTGCCAACAGCAATAATGAAGAGATCTTTTATCGCTATTATGACCAAATCGATGGAACTTATCAGCATTATCAAAATCTACCTGATTTTGTTGGTTCGCCCCAATGGCAAGCGACCCAAATATACTACCCTCCCGGTTGGGACACAAATAGTATTGAAGCTGATCCAGAATTAAATCAATATTATCAACCTACTATTAATTCAGCAGCAGCAAGTGGTGCAATTGATTTGTCATCCAAAAATTGGCCAGGGTTAGAAGGAGAAACCTTTAGGGGGGCTTTAGCTCCCTCGGTCAACGATACAATATTTATGAATTCGTTTGAATAATTAAAAATAACAAGGAATTAGCATGACAATACGCATCGGTATCAACGGCTTCGGTCGTATGGGAAAACTGGCATTACGTGCGGGTTGGGATCGAGGTAATCTTGAATTTGTACATATCAATGAAATTGAAGGTGATGCAGCGTGTCATGCCCATTTATTGGCATTTGATTCTGTGCATGGTCGTTGGGGAGAAGATAAATCTATCTCTAGCCATCCCGAGAAAATCATGATTGATGGCGAGGCAATCTCATTTAGCCAGTCTGCGAGCCCTGCTGAGGTTGATTGGCAAGCCTTAGGCGTCGATATTGTGTTGGAATGTACGGGAAATTTCAAAACAGAGGCGGCGTTACAAGCTTATTTTGATCATGGTGTGAAAAAAATATTGGTCTCAGCGCCTTGCCCTGAGCCTGCGCTCAATCTCGTTTATGGGGTCAACCATGATCTGTATGAGCCCACACAACACCATATCGTCACCGCTGCATCTTGCACCACAAATTGCCTCGCGCCCATCGTCAAAGTGATGCATGAATCCCTCGGTATCAAACATGGTTCGATGACGACGATTCATAATGTTACCAATACCCAAACCATTGTTGATAAAGGCCATAAAGACCTACGCCGTGCACGCGCTGCTGGGCAATCTTTGATCCCAACCACCACCGGATCAGCCAAAGCGATTACGATGATTTTTCCTGAATTAGCAGGGAAATTAAACGGCTCGGCTGTTCGCGTGCCGCTGCTCAATGGCTCTTTGGTTGATTTTGTGTTTGAAGCTAATCGTGCGACCGATGCCGACGAGGTGAATGCCTTATTTAAAGCGGCATCAGAGGGGTCGTTAAAAAATATATTGGGCTATGAAACCCGTCCCTTAGTCTCATCAGATTACACTAACGATCCGCGTTCAGGGATTGTGGATGCACCTTCAACCATGGTGATAAATAACACGCAGGTGAAAATCCTAGCATGGTATGACAATGAGTGGGGCTATGTGAATAGGATGATTGATATTGCCAGCATGATGGCACAATCAATGTAATCATGGAAACGATTCAAAACTGGCGAAATTATGCAGTCATCACCGGTGGCTACTGGGCATTCACGCTCACTGATGGTGCGATTCGGATGTTGGTGGTACTCTATTTCCACCAACTCGGTTATTCGCCGCTCGCCATTGCCAGTTTATTTCTATTCTATGAGTTTTTTGGCATCATCACCAATCTTGTAGGTGGCTGGATCGGTGCACGATTTGGCTTAAATCGTACGATGCATGCTGGCATGTTATTACAAGTGTTCGCGCTATTGATGCTCACTGTGCCAGCCGAATATCTGTCCATTATTTATGTCATGATCGCCCAGGCTTTATCTGGGATCGCCAAAGATCTCAATAAAATGAGCGCCAAAGCCAGCGTAAAACTATTTATCCCATCCGACACAACACACGCTCATACCAACCCGCTATTCAAATGGATCGCCATTCTGACAGGCTCAAAAAACACCTTAAAAGGCATTGGCTATTTCCTTGGTGGGGCGTTATTAGCATGGTTCAGTTTTCAAGGCGCATTAATGATTCTAGCGGGAGGTCTATTTGCCGTATTTATCCTCACTTATTTATTATTACCGCCTGATTTAGGTAAAACCCAATCCAAACCCAAATTTTCGCAATTATTTTCAAATAAGCCCGATATTAACTGGCTCTCTGCCGCCCGATTTTTTCTGTTTGGTGCGCGTGATATTTGGTTCGTGGTCGCCCTACCGGTTTATCTAAGCAGTCAATTGGGCTGGCGATTTGAGCAAGTCGGCCTGTTTTTTGCCCTGTGGATCATCGGATATGGATTGATCCAAGCGCTCACACCCACTCTAATGCAAGGTAAACACCCTGACGGCCGCACAGCACAAACCCTCGCCTTCAGCCTCATGCTTATCCCCGCACTTATCGCCCTAGCATTACAGCAAGGCTTACCACCCGAAACTGTCTTAATCCTCGGACTAAGTCTATTCGCCATTCTATTTGCACTCAATTCAGCAGTGCATTCTTATCTAATAGTTGATTGGTCGAGCCACGATAAAGTCGCGATGAATGTCGGCTTTTATTATATGGCCAATGCCGGCGGGCGGCTTACCGGTACCTTGTTATCTGGGCTGATGTATCAATATTACGGACTCATTGGTTGCTTGCTCACCGCCTCACTGTTTATTGGATTCGCAGGATTGCTCTCCATCAAGCTACCACAACACTAAACCGTATCCTCCCCGAAGCCTTTTATCGGGATCCCTTTATTCAGATTTGTGTAAGAATTACAGAGGGTTCATTCCTGCTAGCTAAAGGATGCCCCAATTATATTGTAATTAAGTATTGTGTCTCCAGAACTCCCTCAATGACGTCTTTTAATTCAAGAGGAATTGTGCAATCATATTTTTCTAACTTCTGAAAATAAGCACGTTTCATAGCAATGTTGATTTCTAGTGTCTTGAACAGTCGCAGTTAGTATGTTGTTGACATAGGCGAAAATTCAAATAATGCCCAGAGGCAATAAGCGTTGCGCCCAGTACAGTCAAGGTTTTTTCCCCGTACTCGCCCGTGATGTCTTCTCCTAAAAGCACCGCTAGAACAAGTAGCGTTAGTCCTGTGAATCCTAAAAAAAGTAATTGGTATCGCTTGTGCTTTTTACACCCCATGACCAACGCATAAATGCTGGTTGGCAAAACAGCCACTAACATCCAGTGATGAAAAGCTTCGTTATCAAGTTGTAATGCCGTCAAGCTAGGTAGTAATACCAGCATAACGGGTAACGCTAGACAATGCATTGCGCATAGTAGTGATAAGCTGATCGCAAATTTATCTGTTATTTCTTGTGCTGTTCTCATTTTCTTAATATCTCTAAAATAGTTAAACCGCTTTCGCAGCGCAGTCATTACAAATACAGTTCATTTCCAACTGCGGGCTAAAAAGTTGAAAGCCAGCGTGCTCAACATTTTTCTGTAGTTCAGTGATGGTAGATTGGTTAATGCTAATTTCCTTAACCTTATTGCAATCTCCGCAAATCAGAAACTGTGGAATGCCATGAGAATGGTCACAGGTAATATGTGAACAAGCGACATATTTCTTCGCCAAGTTAAGTTTATGTACCAGATGCTCATTTTCAAGAAAGTCTAAAATTCGATACGCCGACATAGCAGGTATGGCTTGTCCGAACGTCTCGTTACAGTAATCAATAAGCTCATAAGCAGAGAGTGCTTTATCTGATTGGATTAAACCTGACAGCACCTGTTTTCTCTTAGCCGTCAAACGGGCGCCACGGGTTTTGCAATGCTGTTCGGCATGGTTGATAATTACATCTACTTTGCTCATGCTATTCACCTTAAAATGATCGTATTCTGTTCGGCGTTAAGTGTTGCCGCACCTTGTTGTGTTTCCGTTATCCACATGACACGAAGCTGTTGAAGTCCAGAAAAACATTCAAATAGGCCAACGGTCATTGAAGATAACTTCCCCATGTTTTCGCAGTTATAGTGATAGTCCGCAAAAATTTCGCCATTTCTATCAATTTATTTAATCTATAAGAATATCCAGCGGAAGTATCAGAGGTTTTTAAATGGACGCTCTTGATATGTTACAATATAACATTTAATACGTAAAGCCCTCTTTCAGTGTGCATCAGGGATAATGAATGGAGCTGCCCCAGATAACTAGCTCAATTCACCTTTCTCCTATTGTTTCAACCCGAAACTTGTAACTGAAAGGCCGCCTACAATTATTTAAATTGATACACCAAGATCTTTAATTCTTTCCCTTGTATTGTCTCAATAAAAACCTCCGGTGGCTTTATTTCAGTTATATAACGACACGCCTCACATTCCTCTTTAACCATTTCCTTTAAAAAATCAGCATCTAAGTCTGGCGAATTCAAACACAGCATCAATAAGCTTCCCGAGCTCATAAACTCAGGGATCCGCCTAATGATTTTTTTATAATCACGCCTGATATTAACACTACCATGCTGAAACGAGGGTGGGTCACAAATTAATAGGTCATAGGGGCCTTGCCTTTTAATTCGGCCAAATGATTTGAAGATATCAAGGGCTTCAAACTTGACCTTCTCGGTATCTTGTTCATTTAATCGGTGATTATCACGCCCTGTCGCGAGTGATACACGGCTCATGTCGATATTAAAGACGTGGGTTGCGCCCCCTGCTAAAGCGGCTACAGAGAAAGTGCAGGTATAGGAAAACAAATTAAGGACTTTGGCATTTTTTGTGTTGTCTGTCACCCATTGCCGACCATTTCTCATATCCAAAAACAGTCCTGTATTTTGAGCGCGACCCAATGTTATTTGATATTTCAGCCCATTTTCTACCACGACAGCCTGCAAACAGGCTTCGCCAAGCAACAGTTCAAAGGGTGTGTGCTTTAAATATCGGTATTGCACCTGAACAGATCGGCAATCCGGAATGCGCGAGGATAAGGCTTGGGCGAGTTGTTTTAATGCCGTTTGTTCAACTGGCTTATGCAGTGTGATTAATGCGACAGGGGCGAGCCAGTCTATCAAAATATGTTCGTAACCTGGATAGGCATGGCCCCTGCCATGGAATAAGCGTTGGGCTTGGTTTGTTTCAGGCGTTCGATACGGGATCTTATCGATGGGGGCATTATTTTCTGCAGCAGAGCTCAAAGCTTAAATTCCCCTAGATTATTCTAAGCTGATGCCATGGCACCATATGTCATCCAGGGAGCCGCCTGACTTCCTATAGCGGTTTAGTATAAACAAACGCGCCACGAATTTGCCCAGCAGAAAAGCCCGTTGCATGATCATTAGGATACAGCGCCGTCAGTTTCGCCTGCACTTCTGGCGCAATCGATTCACCATGACACGTTAAGCAAATAGCGCCTGTCGGTATCGCCTTCATCATCCTAAACTGTTGGCCACCTGTTACCTCAGCAATATCGACATATTTCAAGGTCTCGATCGCTTTACCGTTCGCAACACGTGCTTCAAAATCTTGTAATACTTTTGCTTGCCACGCATTCGGCACACCTAGTATCGCATTCCGATTTTTCATACTCACACGGGTAAGGGTCGCCCCATATTCTCCCCCAATTTTCTCCGCCAACACAGGTGCACGAGAATGACAGACCTCAATCGCATTGACAGGCCCACCGTTTTTCATTGCACCGATTAATTCAGATTTCAATGTGGTTACAAATTGCTTGATCACCCCTTTTGCCTCAGCAATATGGGCTGATTTTTCAGCCTCAGTGACCGCCGGCTGCTCCGTTTCATTCTCCGTACATCATTATTTGGATCACACGCTGTTAATGTCACCCCCAGCCCCACTAAACCCACAATGATTAATGTGCGCATTTTATTCACCCTTTCATTATATATAATTTGCATAATTATATTTATTACTATTATATATAGTGTTC
>DBOG01000022.1 GCA_002299915.1 Proteobacteria bacterium UBA652
CATCCCCCGTGCAATCACCAGGAGTGCTGGCGGAAATCTGTCCCTCAAACGCCCCAATATCAGCTTGTCCACCAACAACCCGTGGGAAGCCTGTGCCGCGTTGGTCAGTAGTCAATCCATTATCTGCCCCCGCATTTAATGCTGGGCTGCTGGCTAATAGCCCATGGGTTTGTACACATTCTCCTGAACCTATCGTGCCTACAGCGATGGTGCAACTATTATCAGCCAAGGGTGCTAGTGCTGGGTTGTTATTGTTGAGAATATTACCGCCATTATCATGGTCCACTTCTGCCGCTGCATCACCAAATAGGCTGTTTGTTGCGTCTAGGCTAACGTGTCCTCCGCCAAGCCCATAAGGAGTGCGAAAATCAAAATTATCGGCCCCATTACCCGCTAGGATACTGCTGTTTAATATGAGGGTGGAGCCAGATCTGACGTAGTCAATCAAATATATGCCATCTCCACTTGCCATTACATGGTTGGCAGTATTTTGGCTAATAGTGCTGTTTTTCAGGGTAACATCAGAATAAGCAACAAAACCGCCACCGTTAGCACCCTCTCCCGCCGTAGTATTCTCTGAGACAGTGCTGTTGATAAGACTGGTATTTCTGCCAGCATTAAAACCACCGCCGTAAGCATCCTCTCCCGCCGTAGTATTCTCTGAGACAGTGCTGTTGGTGAGCGTGCTAAAACGACGAGCAAAAAAACCACCACCGTTAGCATCACTTCCCGCCGTGCTATTACCTAATATGCTGCTATTACCCAAGAAGGCAGTGTCCCTAGCAAAAAAACCACCGCCACGAGCATTTTCTCCTGCTGTGCTATTGCCGGAGATACTGATATGATTCATAATAGCAGCACCGACAGCAAAAAAACCACCACCGGAAGAATGCTCCCCTTCCGTATGATTACCTGATATGTTGCTTTTGTACAGATTGACAAGGCCGCCAGCAAAAAAACCGCCGCCGTAAGCGTTGGATCCCGTCGTGCTGCTATCACTAATCGTGCTGTCAATCAGATTCAAATCCCCTTCTGCACAAATCGCCCCGCCGCGGGTAAAAGTGGCAAGGGCGCAATCTGGGACGGAGGTTGTGGTATCTGCCGTTGTGCGGCCTTGGGTAAGTGTGAGGTTTTTTAAGGTGAGTGTTTTATTTTCTGTTACCCCAAACACTCGTGAGTTATTGTTACCACTAATGGTAAAGCCGTTCGCTAAGGCGGAGGCATCAATAGTGAGTTCATCAGAAATATCTATTTGGCTCGCCAGGGTGAGTGTTACGCCGCTTAATGCGCTATTAAATACAATGGTATCTGCGCCAGCGGAGCTATTGGCAGAAGCAATCACCGCCCGTAATGAGCCTGCAACCATATCGGCATGAGAATTAACCGTAAACGTCGCCGCTTGGCTCGGCATCGCGCTTAATGCTAAACAGGCGGCAATAGCGCTGGCGAGAGGTTTGATTTGAGATGTGTGGTGATAAAGTCGGGCTTTAGACATCTGTATTGACCTTTATATCTTTAGTAAATTAGGAGGTGTGGATAAATTTGTTAACTAGCTAATAAATATCTTTCTAAATGGAGATAATACCCCTAGTAAAGGCCATGTGTAAATAAAAACTTATTGCTTATAATTACCCGAGGCTGTGGATTACCGCTTCGCCATCCATGCCTCCAAAGCTGCTCGTATTTGCATCGCCATCGGCTGCTCACTCGCATAACAGGAAATCATTGCGGGATACCATGGATTATCCCCTGTGGCGATGCCCCAGCGCCAATCGGCTTGATCATCCAGCACGGTCAATACGGGTTTACCTAAGCCGCCACTCACATGTGCCAAGCCATTATCTATCGTAATCACCATATCAAGCTGTTCAATCAACGCCGCAGCATGCGCCACGCTGACTATCTCCGCATCCAAGGATATTATCTTATTATCTTCAAGTAGCGTTGTTTCTTCTGCCGTCAGCTGATTTTGTAAGCTATAAAAAGCTATCTCGGGCAAATCCGTTAACGACACTAGATCGGCAAGCGACAGTAAAGGTGATTCTTTCGCATCCTTAAGCTGTGGCGTCCATGCTAAGCCAATTTTCAAACTGCCCCCACTTTCCAACGTCGCCACCACGACTTCTGCCAGCTGGCCAATATACTTATCCATCGGCAAATTCTCCAGAGTAATGCCCAACACATTCGCTAACGACATCATCGGGATATACGCATCAAAACCGGCTTCGGGCACTTGCGGCGGTAGATATACGGCATCCACTCCTTCAATGCCCTTAAAGAATAAACGAAGCGGCTCTGCACACATCACAATCAACTGTTTACACTGCCCTGCCAACATCGGCAAGAAGCGGGCAAACTGAATCGCTTCTTTTTCATCTTGTTCGGTATGCACCAAAATGATTTTATCGGCTAATTCAGCCAACTCTCCTGTCCATTGCGGTTGTTTGCAATTAAGCGGTTTATTGCCGGGCATTTTCCAACGCCATTCCAGCGCCTGCCAGCCCGCTGTAAAATCGCCTTCTCGGAGCAAAATCATCGCGCGATTCACCTGCGCCACGGCATATTGCTGATCAATCTCAATCGCCTTATCAAAGCTAGCTTTTGCCTGCTGCCAATTTTTCAACCCGTTATAGGCCAAGCCCAAACTATTATGGCCTTCTGCATGGTTTGGATCGTCTTCAGTAAGTTGTTCAAATGCTGCCACAGCTTGCTGCCATTGCCTCAAATCTAAATGGGCAATGCCTAGGCGGAATCGGGCCTCTGTATTAGTGGGTGATTTCTTCAGTAAATTCATACACGCCACAACTGATTCAGCAATCTTACCTTCCTGATAAAGCAAGCCTGCGGCAGCTAGATCCTGCTGCGTTTCATCAGGTTGGCTTACTTCTTTCAATGCCGCATCAGGCAAGGCATAAGATCCCCGTAATAAGGGATCCGTTATATCCAACACCGCCGGCATCCGCGCCGGCAAAATCTGCACGGCAAAAATCTCCTGCACCTCACCTGAAAACACCAAAAAAGCCACCACTTGTTTCTCAACAATATCGACAATATACACACCACATTGCCGATCATCGCAACGTTCCGTCAGCGGCAAACCAGCGAACACGGCCGTTTCTCGCACTTGTGATAAGCCAATAATTGCATAGCGATCAATAAAATCTAGCCCTCGGGTAAAACCCGGCAATTCCACAATCGTGGTTAATTCGCCCGTTTTTTCGTCCACTGTCGCCAAACTACCTGCACCGGATTCCAACACCCACAGTTGGTCTTGATACCAACGCGGTGAATGCGGCATCGATAAGCCTTGGGCAATCATCCGATTATCCGTGATATCCATCAGCATACCGCCAGCGGCTTTATCTTTACGCCAACCGCCGGCTGTATCCGTCGTGCCCAGCGCCGTCACATATCTCGGTTCGCCATCGCGCATCGCCAAGCCATTCAAATGGCAACGATCGGTTAAATCATAGCCCGTAATAAAGGGCGGTTTCCAGCGTGGCACAACACTATATTCAGGATCTAAGGTACACAAGCAAGACATTTTGGTATTCAGCAGCCACAGCTCTTTATCGTCTGTAAAGCCCATTTCATGGATATCAATATCGCCGGTGATATGCGTGCTACGCGGTAAATAACAGGCATCATGCGTATTCGCTGGCAACACCTTGCTGCCCACATCAGGCATATTATAATAATGGATCACCTCCGCCCCAGTGCCCACCACTAAATGCGACCCTTGCAGCGCCACACCCATTGGCTTTTCCATGCTCACAAAATGCGTATTCAACACATCATCCTGCGCCCGCAAACTAATGAGCTTGCCTGCCTGATACGTTGTGACTAGAATGCTAATGCCCATTTGGCTTAGAAATTGAGGGAAATTCTGCGTATGCTGACTGCTAAACTCTTCGGCCATGATTTACTCTGTTTTTATTTTGTTGGTGATTAGATTATAAAACACTCTGACTATTTTAGGCGACATAAGGCCGCCTAAATGTCAGAGATTGGGGTTCATACTTCACCCATAAGCTACCGCGCTATAGTCCTCCCTTGCTAGGTCGCTACATGGACGTAGCTTAGTAGAGCAATGCAGGAGCAATTGCCGAGAGGGTTTGGGTGGGGAGAAAAAGCGTCCCTGTAATAAAGATGACTGGTTTTATTAAGGATTCAACACCTTATTAATCGTACAAATCACATCTTGGATATTAATGCCCGCGACGCCATCGCATTCGCCAAGGGGATTCGGCGGGAGAATCGGTGTTGGCGGTAATAATAGCCCTTCAACCGCCCCCATATCCGCCTGCCCGCCAACAACACGGGGAAAGCCAACGCCTCGTTGGTCAGTGGCAAAGCCATTATCATCACCGGCATCTAATGCCGGGCTATCAGGAAATAAAGCATGCACTTGCACACACATCGCCTTCCCTGGCGCGCCAGCGCCGAGGGTGCAACCACTGTTATTCGCTAACGGCGCTAAGCCTGGATTATTATTGTTTAATATGCTGAA
>DBOG01000058.1:0-15412 GCA_002299915.1 Proteobacteria bacterium UBA652
GATTAATACGTCAATTCCTGCCCAAATCAGCACGATTGGATACGGTGACTGATGAGGAGGTTCAGGCGATTGAAGACAATTTGAATAACCGTCCTAGAAAAACATTAGGATTTCTAACTCTCCTTGAGGTAAAATCTAGAAATCAGGTCGTTGCACTTCGATGTTGAATCCACCTGCGTTATTTTTCGGGGGGATTACAATTACACAGGCACTTACATTAGATAATATATACCCGTAATCATTCAATCTGTGAAGGTTCAGGGCAAAAACAGGAAGTCAGAGTAAGACGTAATGCGCAGGTAATGACGAGTCCTTATCAAGCATTGCAACGCAACACTGGCTTTCTAGCTTTTGGTCTGAAATTTACAGATTGATTCTGGGTATATACATTGGCGGCCCAATATCGACAGCCATAAAAAAACCCCGGCGAACCGGGGTTTTCTGTTTTCTTGCTAAATCAAAGGAGTCAGCCTGACCCCATTGATATCTTACTTATTGTGGGCAAACAACTGCTAGGTATTTAATGTCGATACCGGCAGATGACTCACAAGTCCATGAACCATCATCCGCACGGCTCCATGTCACAGTTTCGCCTTGAAGAGGCGCTGCTGCATTATTACCAAATGTTGCTGTAACCGTCGGCGTATCAGCAGCAGGGAAAGCTAGCTGTGGCACACCCATGTTAGCTGGAAGCGTATAAGATGTTTGTGTAGCGCCATCTAAGATAGTTGAACCCGTTGCTTGTGGATCACACTGAGTAATATCAGTGTCACCAATAGCACTTTTACCTTCTAACACACATGTTTCAACGGCTGTTTTAATCGCACCTGCTTCAGCTACCGCACGAGTTACTTGTGATTTAGCGATATAAGTTTGATACTGTGGTAATGCAATCGCAGCCAAAATACCGATAATCGCGATAACGATCATTAATTCAATCAGTGTAAAACCTTGTTGTACTTTTTTCATTGTGTTCATGTTACTTCTCCATATAATTTAAGTAATCAGACGCAAAAAATTTTCGTCTGCCTAGAGTAATGCATTCTTAGTGCCAACTTTTAAAATAAAGCCAAATAAATACATAAGATACTGTTTTAATAGCAAATAAAGGTGGTTTATTTTTTTAATCCTAGATTAGCTAAATTCACGGTTCTATTTAATTAACCCAATTACGTCACAATGTGACGCTAACTGTCAGTTATTTTCCAAACAATACATCGCTCTTTTTTAAAAACGTGATGTATATATGGTTATTTGGGGGGGGATTCTGTTAGAAACTAGATAAGTATGTATTTAATAAGGAACAATGAAGTATATCTAATATCTTAAACGGATTTCTTGGCGCTTCTCCCCCGCGGGTCCGGTGCAGGAGCATAGTGTGGTGATGAAGACCAACAAGAACAAACCGCTTCCATCTCAGCGGCCACGCTATAATTATCCGAAATTATTCTAAATCGAGTTTTTTGAGCCTATAGCGTAATGCCCTAAAAGTAATCCCTAATTTTTTAGCCGCTGCTGTTTTATTCCAACGCGTTGCCTCTAATGCATTCATAATCAATTCGCGTTCTTGGGATTCCATTTGGGAAGTCAAATCTTGTGCTGTTTCACCTGTGGCTTGATCCGTATTCGCTGCTGTTACCGCTATTTCCGTTGGTGCAGCATCTGCGTGAATATGCGCTTTCATCGCGGCTATTGATGATGATCCGTTGCTGGTTTCGGGCAACATTAAATCAGCCAATTCAATTGTTTGATTTTCTGCCCAGGTTTGGGCACGCTCTAAAATATTTTCTAGCTCTCTAATATTGCCTGGAAAGTCATACTCATTTAAAGCAGCCATCGCCCCTGAACTGATTTTCCATATTGCATCTTCACCTGATGCAGAGACCAACCCTTTTAATATGTGGTTTGCTAGCATCGGAATATCTGCTCGGCGTTCACGCAAGGCCGGCAACGGTAATTCAATAACATTAATCCGATAATATAGATCTTCTCGAAATTGCCCCTGTTTTACGCGCGCTGCCAAATCATGGTGGGTAGCGCTAAGGATACGCACATCAACACTGATTTCTTCATTAGCGCCTACTGGCCGGACTGTTTTTTCTTGTAATACGCGGAGTAATTTCACTTGCATACTCAGTGGCAACTCTGCAATTTCATCTAAAAATAGGGTGCCACCATTTGCCGCTTCAAACAAACCTTGTTTATCACTGCTTGCGCCCGTAAAAGACCCCTTCTTATGACCAAATAGTTCGCTTTCTACCAATTCCGTAGGTATCGCACCGCAGTTAATCGCGACAAATGGCATTTTAGCACGCGCACCCATTTCATGAATAAGTCGGGCGGTTAGTTCTTTGCCGGTGCCCGATTCACCACTCACATAAACCGGCGCTTGGCTACGTGCAAGCTTGGCAATTTTTTGCCGCACTTCATGCATCACTTCGGTATCACCTAGTAAGCGCTCGACCGCTTCAGCTTGATCTGATTCTTCATGCTTATTAGAAAGGCTTACGGCACTATTGACTAAATCACGTAATACCCGTAAGCGGACTGGTTTTGAAACAAAATCAAAGGCGCCCACTTTTAATGCTTGCACTGCTAGCTCAACACTGCCATGCGCAGTAATTACCGCAACCGGGGTTTTGCTATACCGCTGTTGAATAAGCTCAACAATTTCAAAACCATCGCCATCGGGCAAATTCATATCCGTTAAGCAAACATCAAATAATTGGCTTTCTAGTGCTGTTTTTGCTTCCGCCACCGTGCCTGCTGTTACACAATCTACGGAAAGTTTTTTCAGCGTTAAGACAATCAGATCCAGAATATCTGGTTCATCATCAATAATTAGGGCTTGTGGATTCATATTAATGCTTGCTCAATATCAGGGCTAATGGTCAGTCTAAAACAAGTTTGCTCACTGCCTTCAATATAAGACAAATCGGCACCATTGGTATGCGCCATTTCTCTCGCAAGATGCAAGCCTAGGCCAACGCCGCCCTTTCGTTCCGTACTAAAAGGTTCAAATAATTGCGGTAAAATCGTGGCTGACACTCCTGGTCCATTATCCAATACATCAACCTGAAACTTCTCGCCCTCAATATTATCTTGTACCTGCCTTAATCGAACCAATACTTGAGATTTATTATTTTCTAAGGACTTGTCTGCATACGCATAGGCATTGCTACACAAATTCCATAAGATCTGTCTTAACTGCGCTGGGTCAAACCGTATTCTGACATTTGATGCACTCAGCGTCAAGACAATAGCATGGCGCTGGATGCCTTCATTTTGACAAAACTCATCAACAAAGGTTTCTAGCCAAGTATCCAGTAAAAAAGATTCCTGATTAAGGATTTTATTTTGGCTTAATTGTAATACCGCATCGATAACGCCATTCACCCGGCTACAATGCCTGTCAATGATTTGTAATAAATTCTTATTTTCTGTTTTAATATCACCCGTTTCAGCCAATAGCTCAGTGGCCTGGCTAATCGCACCTAATGGATTACGTACTTCATGCGCAATACTGGCTGCCATCCGACCAAGCGATGCCAGTTTCATCTGCTGTGCATGCTCGGTTAACACAGATAAATCATCTAAAAATATCAGTTTATCGCCATTTGACAGGCGCTTAATAGTTGGCATGATCTGCGCGCCATTACCTTTAGATTTAAACTCATATAAGTTATTTTTTTCATTGCTTGGCCGCCAGCTTGATAGCTGTGAAAATAATGGCGGTGACACCGTTGATAAGCGCTCACTAATGATTTCCCTCTTCTCTGGAATCCCGAGCATATACCGTGCGGCTTGATTGAGTGAATAAATATTCCCTTGTTTATCAACCGTGACCACGCCCACTTTCAACCTATCAACAATATATTGATTGAGTTCTGATGTTTTCAGTGCCTCCGATGCATGTTCATGCATCAGCCCTTCACTTTTTTGAGCACGAGAGCCTAATATTTGCGCTAATAGGGCCGTTGCAAAAAATACTAAACCCAGCAAACCAACACGATAGAAATCTAATGGTCGCCCTTCTAAGAAGGTATAGCCCATCTCGACAAACAAAGCAAGGGTGGCGATTGCGGCATAGAAGAATGCTTTCTTTCCCGTCGAGAATAAGCTGCCAATCACTACAACAAGGATCAATAACGCGCCTAAACCTGACTCAATACCACCACTAAAGTGCAATATCTCGGTGATGATAATGGTATCAACAATTAGTTGCAGGGTTAAAAACAGATAAAACGGGAGTTTTTTTACTAACGTTAGGCCAAATACGATCACTGCAAATATCAGATAAGCTTGTGCCGTGATTTGATATGCTCCTGGTGCATGCCCACCCAAAAACAATGACGAGCTGCCATAATAATATAGGCCAAGAAATGTTGATGCGAGCAGCATTCGGTATATGGCATAAATCCTTAACCCGCGCCAACCGCTTACTTCTGCATCAACCCATTGGTCCATTTTTTGTGTCTCCGATGCTTGCTCAACACTATCATTCTGCATGTGGCTTCGTCCTCATGTTATTTTATCCATGTCTTTATGCTTCGTGCAGTAATAATTAGCCAAATCATCAGTCGACTGAACAGCCTCTTCCATCAATATATGGACACCACAATATTGGCATTTGACTAGCTCCGTGGTCAGATCGTTCTCTGAACCATTATCCTGAGGTCTGCTGACGTTCATAAATCGGCTAATGATAATGTAAAGCATAAGGCCGATTGCAAGAAGAATTAATATTCTCATAATGTGATTTATATCATGCTTATAGTTTATTTATTATAGCACACTGGTTAATTGTTTGGGCTATCCACTAACAAGCTAATCACGAGAAGCTCGTTTTCTTTCATGTTCAAGCAATAGTTTTTTCCGCACCCGCAAATTTTTCGGGGTGACTTCAACTAACTCATCTTCACCAATAAACTCTAACGCTTGCTCTAGGCTCATTCGAATCGGTGGTGTCAATGAAATCGCCTCGTCCGTCCCCGACGCACGGACATTGGTCAGCTGCTTCCCTTTGAGCGGATTCACTACCAAGTCGTTATCACGTGAATGAATACCAATCACCATACCTTCATATACTTCATCACCATGGCCAATAAACATCCGTCCCCGTTCTTGCAGGTTAAAAATTGCAAAGCCAACAGCTTTACCCACACTGTTGGCAATCATCACGCCATTCATGCGTTTGCCGAAGCTGCCTTCTTTCACTGGCGCATAATGATCGAATACACTATAAATCAAACCTGTGCCTTGGGTGGCGGTTAAGAATTCAGTTCTAAATCCAATTAAACCACGCGATGGAATCACAAAATCTAACCGTACGCGGCCTTTACCATCTGGTGCCATATCACGCAATACTGCGCCCCGCTCGCCCAATTTCTCCATCACTGACCCTTGATGTTGATCTTCGACATCTACTGTTACATCTTCATACGGCTCTTGCTTCACACCATCCACTTCACGAATAATCACTTCAGGCCGAGACACGCCTAATTCAAATCCTTCTCGGCGCATGGTTTCAATCAATACGGATAAATGTAATTCACCCCGACCCGACACTTTAAATTTATCAGGGTCAGTGGGTGTTTGTTCCACTTTCAATGCCACATTATGGATCAGCTCTTGATCTAACCGTTCCTTGATTTGACGCGTTGTCACAAACTTGCCTTCTTTCCCACAGAAAGGCGAGTTATTCACTTGGAAAGTCATTGTTACCGTGGGCTCATCAATCGATAATGGCGGCAGCGCTTCAACATTATTAACATCACATAAGGTGTCGGAGATATTAAGCGGATCTAAGCCTGAAAAAGCAATGATATCCCCTGCTTGTGCTTCTGCTACTTCTTCACGCTCCAAGCCCATAAAGCCCATCACTTGTTGCACCCGGCCTTGCCGTGTTTTACCATTTACATCTACCACTGTAACGGGCATATTAGTTTTAACGCGCCCCCGCTCAATTCGACCCACACCAATCACTCCCACATAGGTATTATAATCGAGCGACGACACTTGCATCCTGAAGGGACCATCAGGATCCACCTCAGGAGCAGCCACCTTATCAACGACCATTTGGAATAAAGGTTCCATATCGCCTTTACGTATATCTGATTCTAAGCCCGCAAAGCCATTTAACCCAGAGGCATAGAGCACCTCAAAATCCAGTTGTTCATCTGTTGCATCGAGATTCGCCATTAAATCAAACGTTTGGTCAAGCACCCAATCAGGGCGCGCACCCGGTTTGTCAATTTTATTGATCACCACAATCGGCTTTAAGCCTTGCGCCAACGCTTTTTGTGTGACGAATCGTGTTTGTGGCATCGGACCTTCAACAGAATCAACCAGCAACAACACTGAATCCACCATTGACAGTACACGCTCCACCTCACCCCCAAAATCAGCATGGCCTGGCGTATCAACAATATTGATCCGATAATCCCTCCACCGAATTGCGGTATTTTTAGATAAGATCGTAATACCCCGTTCTTTTTCTAAGTCATTCGAATCCATCACCCGATCAGCCACTTCTTCATGTGCGCTAAAGGTACCTGACTGACGCAACAATTCATCAACCAAGGTTGTTTTACCATGATCGACATGCGCAATAATGGCAATATTTCGTAAATTTTCTACTGTGCTCAAAATAATATCCTTACTTTTTTAATTCGTCTGTTAGGTGGGGTGTTAAATCTTCTAATATGGCTTGTTGAATCGGCAAATTACCTACCACAACATTGCCGTGTGCCAGATAATTATCGCTTCCCGTGAAATCGGTCACCACCCCGCCTGCCTCTTCAACCAATAAGACGCCCGCTGCCAGATCCCAAGGTGCCAAACCAATTTCCCAATAGCCATCCACGCGGCCTGCCGCCACATAGGCAAAATCTAATGCTGCAGATCCCCCTCGACGTACATCTTCCACTTGTGAGAAAAGCGATTGAAAGGTCTTATGATAAGCGGCGGTATACTCAGGATATTTAAAGGGAAAACCTGTTGCCAATAATGATTTGTCTAAGGTTTTACGCTTACTGACTCGCAAACGGCGATCATTAAGTTGTGCGCCGGCACCACGTGACGCGGTAAATAACTCTTCACGCATCGGATCATACACCACAGCATGCATTATTTTGCCGCGCACCTGGATCCCAATCGACACACAAAAGTGCGGAAATCCATGAAGGAAATTATTGGTGCCATCTAGCGGATCGATGATCCAAACTGTTTCATTATCACCTTCTTCACCAGATTCTTCCGCCAAAATAGCATGTTCTGGATAGGCTTTATGGATGACCGAAATAATTTCTTGCTCTGCTAAACGATCAACATCACTCACAAAATCATTGCGCCCCTTTGTCGTGATCTCCAAATGTTCAACATGCTCCATTGAGCGGACAATAACATTGCCTGCCGCACGCGCAGCGCGAATTGCGATATTCAATAATGGATGCATACTGTATTTTCCAGAGCGATAATACTAAGCCAATTCCCGTCGATTGTAAGTTTTAGGTCATCTAGCTTAATCATGGTTAACAAAACATTATACCGCTTATTTCACCTAATTCGTACTGTTTATCACAAGCGATGATAATTCATTATTTGCCATCTTAGTATTTACCATAGACAGTGCCACCAAATCTTGCTAACCTGCTCGTATATTGCCACGCAATATATTTATCTTTCTGCTTTAACTAAACTAAATGGAGTCTCAATAATGAAAGCACTAAAATTAGGTCTTACTGTTCTACCCTTTGTTTTACTAACGGCTTGTGCCTCTCAACAAACAGCACAAATGGCACCTGTTGATGAAATGGCTACTTTAAAAGCCTCTGTCCAGCAAGCGATTGATGCTGCATCTTCCGCACAAAGCTCAGCAGACGCTGCAAACGCTACGTCAGCTGAAGCATTAAGTGCTGCAAACGCTGCACAATCAACTGCAAACGCTGCACAAACTGCCGTTGACGAATGTTGCGCTAAGATTGATCGCATGTTTGAAAAAACAATGCAAAAATAAGCTTTAGTTATTTAAGCGATAAAAAAGGCTGGGATGATAATCATCCCAGCCTTTTTTTATATTTGCGCTATATTTATCTAAGCTAAAGCCGACTATAAAGCATCTTCGCTCACAAATACGGTCCAAATCGGCAAGCCTGTCAAGCGGGTCACTTCTGTTGCCATTTCCTCTGCCATTACTTGTGAATCAAAAGGACCAATCAATACTTCCCCTTTTGCAGGATCTTTTAATGGCCAAAATTGTTCTGTTAATTTCAATTTTTCTAATGCGGGCATTACTCGGCTGCGTACATCTTCTGCTAACCCGGCATGTAAAAACCAAACATGGTGTATTTCAGCAATGCGCGGTGTATGCAATACTTGCACATAACCATGAGCTTGTTCTGCAACTCGGTTGATAAACGCCCAATCTTCTTCCGAGAAAGTGTGCGGCACTGATCCCACAATCGCATCCACCATCGATTTACGCACAACAGTCGAATCAACCTCGACTCTGCCATTATGTTCTTGATGTGCTTCTAAGTATAAACGGCCATTTTCCCAAGCAGCCTTGTAAGGTTGATAAATAAGAAGAACAGGCGTATTCACGGCTACCTGACCAAATAGATGCTCAATATCTTCTGGATAAAGGCGAATACAACCATGACTTACTCGCATACCAACGCCAAACGGCTTGTTGGTACCATGCAATAAATAACCAGGGATCCCAAGCCGCATCGCATAGGCACCTAATGGGTTCTCAGGCCCTGCAGGCACAACTTTAGGCAGTGGATCACCTTTTTCCTCATGTTCTTTTAATATTGATGCGGGCGGCGTCCAAGTAGGGTCTTTTTTCTTTTCTGTGATCCGTGTTTTGCCCAATGGTGTTTCCCAGCCTTCTCGACCTATACCAATAGGATGCGTGATAACTGTTTGTCGCTCACCCGCTTTTGCCTTGGGATAATAGAATAACCGCATTTCTGCCAGATTAATAACAATTCCCTCATGCGGCGCATCTGGCAAAATAAATTGGTTGGGAATAAATACTTCTTGTTGATCACCAGGCAACCAGACATCGACCTCTGGATTAGCCGCCGAGATTTCTTTATAACCGATATCAAACCGACGGGCAATATCCAATAAAGTATCTTCATAATTACTATAAACGATTAAGTTATGACCGACCACGCGCGATGTGGGCGTGGGCAGATAAAAGGTCGTCGCACTCGCTGTCTGCCAGCTTAAAAATACGGAGAGTATCGCAAATAATGATTTCATTTCTGTTCTAACCTAAACTTTACATAGCGTAAATTGTACCGCGTTATCAGTATTCGCGCCGTATTCAGATATAAACCATTGTTATTTTATTGTTAATATCTTTTCATCGCCTGCAAGCTCGCGTAACCTTAGCACTATGAAATCACTTCAATTATTAGTCTTACTCAGTAGCTTAGTCCTTTCGGGCTGTTCCTTTTTTTCCAAGCCAGAAATCAAGACCGAAGAATCATGGACTGCGGATCGCGTTTATTCCGAAGCCAAAGCGGCGCTCAATGTATCGGATTACGCGACAGCGATTAAATATTATGAGCAAATAGAAACCCGCTTCCCTTTCGGCGCCTACGCACAACAAGCCTTACTTGATTCTGCCTATGCTAATTATAAATTGGATGAATCTGATATTGCGATTGCAACACTTGATCGGTTTCTGCGTGTTTATCCGCTAAATCCGAATATTGATTATGCATATTACCTGCGTGGCTTAATCAATGCCAACCGTGATATGGGTTTAGTAGCACGCTATATCCCTCGCGATGAAAGCCAGCGTAATCCCGCCTCTGCACGCGCAGCACTTAAAGATTTTACCACCCTAGTCAACCGCTTTCCAAATAGCAAATATACGGATGATGCAACGCAAAGAATCGTTCATTTGCGCAATCGACTGGCACAACATGAAATCAACATTGCTACTTACTATATGCGTCGAAACTCTTTCCTCGCGGCTGCTAACCGAGGGCGTTATGTTGTTGAAAACTATGCACGCACCCCCGCTGTACCAGATGCATTATTGGTGATGGCAAGAGCCTATAAGGTTTTAGGGATCCATGATTTATCCGCCGATGCCCTGCGTGTGCTTAAACACAATTACCCTGGCCATACTGGGATAGCAGAGATCGAACAAATCCAGTTAATCCCAGTAAAGTAGGATGCTAAGGAAACGCTACAAATATATTAAATTGCTTCTTCACCCTGCTCGCCAGTTCGAATGCGAATAACTTGTTCTACTGACGTCACAAAAATCTTACCATCACCGATCTTACCGGTATTAGCTGCGTTGATAATCGCCTCAATACAAGTTGCTACCGCATCGTCTGATACCACAATATCCAGCTTTACTTTAGGTAAAAAATCGACCACATATTCTGCGCCACGATATAACTCTGTGTGGCCTTTTTGGCGGCCAAACCCTTTTACTTCTGATGCCGTTAGGCCCGTTACGCCAATATCTGATAACGCTTCACGCACGTCATCTAGCTTGAAAGGTTTAATAATCGCTTCAATTTTTTTCATCTATTTTTCCTTATTCATTAAAGTCAACGCTAACAGTATAACCTGATGTAATAGGATAACGCCTATCTCGTCCAAATGCACGGCTTGTTACACGAATTCCTGGCGGCGCTTGACGGCGTTTATATTCATTTCGATTCACCATGCTAATCACCCGTCTGACCACGGCAGGATCGCCACCCGCCGCCACCATTTCTTCATAACACCAATCTTCTTCAACAAATTGCTGCAACAAAACATCCAATATCTCGTATGGCGGCAAACTATCGTGATCAAATTGATCGGGGGCTAATTCTGCAGAAGGCGGCCGTGTAATAATACGCTCTGGAATAATGGGCGAGATCGTATTACGATAGTGTGACAACGCAAATACCAAGGTTTTATACACATCTTTTAACGGCGCATACCCCCCTGCCATATCGCCATATAAAGTGGAATAACCGACTGCCATTTCACTTTTATTGCCGGTTGATAACACCATGGCACCCGTTTTATTAGATAATGCCATCAGCAATACGCCCCGACAACGTGCCTGGATATTTTCTTCAGTGGTATCCACTTCTGTGCCCGCAAACGCATCGGATAAGCTGTCTAAAAATTGTTTGAACACCGGTTCAATCGACAGTATGCTGTAATCAACTCCTAAGCCTTCTGCCATCGCCTGCGCATCATCTAAACTTATTTGTGCTGTGTAGCGTGACGGCATCATCACCGTTTGCACGTTATCCGGCCCAATCGCATCCACTGCTAAAGCCAACGTTAACGCAGAATCAATGCCACCTGATAAACCCAACACCACTTTTGAAAAGCCATTCTTATAAATGTAATCACGTAGGCCAACAACGAGCCCTTGATATAGCATCGTTAATTCATCATGTTTTTCTGCAATCTCACCGGATAGCAGGCATTTCCCCGCATTATTTTTTTGAATATCAACGGGGTATAATCCTGTTTCCCATGCAGGTGCACGCACTACTTTTTCGCCCGTATCAGATAAGGCAAAAGAACAGCCATCAAAGATCAATTCATCTTGCCCCCCCATTAAATTGACATAAATAATCGGCAATCCTGTTTCAATCACCCGCTGACGCACTTCGGATTCGCGTAATTGCCATTTTCCTTGTCTAAAAGGTGAGGCATTTAGGTTGATTAATAATTCAGCACCCGCATCGGCGGCGGATGCTGCTGGGCCTGCAAACCAAATGTCTTCACAGATCGTAAGACCCAGTTTAACGCCTTTGAATTCCACCACACAAGGCGACACACCTGGCACAAAATAGCGCTTTTCATCAAATACGCTGTAATTGGGTAAGCAATTTTTATAATACGTCGCGAGGATATTACCCTCGGCAATCAATGAAGCCGCGTTGTAGAGATCCACACCCACTGTGCCCGAGGGGTGCCCCACTAGCACAGCAATAGCTTTGACATCAGTTTTTAACTTTTCAAGCCCTTTTTCAACGCGGCGCAATAAGCCCTGCCGTAATAATAAATCTTCCGGCGGATAGCCAGTTAAGGTCAATTCAGGAAACACCACTAAATCAGCCTGCAAATTATCACGCGCCTTATTTGCCGCCGCAATTATTTTCGTCACATTGCCCGCCACATCCCCCACCAAGGGATTGATTTGGCCCATTACAATGCGCAGTTTAGTCATTTTAACGCTGCCAACATCACATCACCCATATCTGTCGGTGCCCGCGCGATATGCACGCCTGCCGCCTCCAACGCTGCTAATTTTGCTTCTGCCGTACCTTGGCCACCGCTAATAATCGCGCCTGCGTGGCCCATCCGCTTACCCGCAGGTGCCGTTAAGCCTGCAATATAAGCGACCACAGGCTTACTTATATTTTCTCGAATATAATCCGCTGCCGCTTCTTCTGCTTGCCCACCAATTTCACCCACCATCAAAATACCTTCTGTTTGGGGATCAGCTTCAAATAAAGCCAAGCAATCAATAAAGTCCATACCCTGAATCGGATCACCACCGATCCCCACACAGGTACTTTGCCCCAAGCCATTGAGTGTTGTCTGGTGTACCGCTTCATACGTTAAGGTACCTGACCGCGATACAACACCAATCTTCCCTGCCAAATGAATTGAACCTGGCATAATGCCGATTTTACATTCATCAGGCGTAATCAAGCCTGGGCAATTCGGTCCAATTAGCCGTGAATCGCTATTCTCAAGTGCCAGTCTCACTTTCAACATGTCCTGTACAGGAATCCCTTCCGTAATACAGGCAATCACCTTAATACCTGCATCTGCGGCTTCCAAAATAGCATCTGCCGCAAACGCCGCAGGCACATAAATCATCGTCGCATCTGCACCGGTTTCAATCACCGCCTCGCGCACCGTATTAAATACCGGTCGGTCTAAATGTATCTGGCCACCTTTACCCGGCGTTACCCCACCAACAAATTGTGTGCCATAGGCTATCGACTGCTCTGAATGAAAGGTGCCTTGTTTACCGGTAAATCCTTGGCAAATTACTTTCGTATCACGATTAATTAGAATACTCATGCGGCAGCTCCTTTCGCCGCAGCCACCGCTTGCTGTGCTGCCTTGCTTAATGATTCAGCGGCTATCAAGTTGGTCATTCCACTCTGCGCCAATAATTCACGCCCTTGCGGTGCATTGGTGCCTTCTAAACGGACGACAATCGGCAAGATCAGACCCACTTCTTTTGTCGCTTGAATAAGGCCTTCCGCAATTAAATCACAGCGTACAATGCCCCCAAAGATATTCACTAAAATAGATTTTACCTTGCCATCTGCCACAATCAGCTTAAATGCCTCCGCTACCTTATCTGCTGTCGTACCCCCGCCCACATCCAAGAAGTTTGCAGGCTCGCCGCCTGCCATTTGAATTAAATCCATTGTCGCCATCGCCAACCCAGCGCCATTCACCATACAAGCAATATCGCCATCCAGTGAAATATAATTCAGATCGAATTCTTTCGCCGCAACCTCGGTCGCATTCTCTTGGCTGGCATCAAACATTGCTGCCAAGTCTGGCTGGCGATATAAGGCATTATCATCAATCTCTACTTTTGCATCTAATGCCACCAACGTACCTGCTTTGGTAAGCACCAGCGGATTAATCTCTACCAAACTCGCATCTTTTTCTGTAAATAAACGGTAAACGCCTTGCATTACGGATTGCAACTGCTTAAATGCCGCGCCCGTTAATGCCAGAAAAAAACTCGCTTCACCGCACTGATAAGCCTGTAATCCCACAGCGGGATCAATCGCTATCGTCATGATGGCTTCTGGTGTCGTCTCCGCCACTGCTTCAATATCCATTCCGCCTGATGCTGACATCATAAATACAATCCGTCGAGTAGTACGATCCACTACCGCCGATAAATACAGCTCTCGTTCAATCTCGGAAGGCAACTCAATCCACACCTTATTGATGGGTAAACCTACTACTGTAGTTTGTTGTGTTACTAATTGCTGACCCAGCATTGCCTCCGCCGTATCTGACACCTCTGCCATGCTAGCAACTAACCGCACGCCCCCCGCTTTACCACGACCACCCGCATGCACTTGTGCCTTCACCACCCAGCGGTCACCGCCTAAATCACGTGCTGCTTGTGCCGCCTGCACAGCCGTATCTACAATGACGCCTTCAGGGGTTGTAATGCCATACTGTGTAAACAGCTGCTTGGCTTGAAACTCGTGTAAATTCATCCTGTTTCCATTAATCCTTATCAATGGCCTATTTTCTCGCAATACCACACTAAATGCCATAACTATCGTGATATAGTAAGCCCTATGCTACCGCTATACCCTGACATCCAACCTTATCAGACCCACCTGCTCGATCGCGAAAAGTTACCGCAGGGTGGCATGCATCAACTTTATATCGAAGAATGCGGCAATCCTGACGGCATCCCCATTCTATTTATTCATGGCGGCCCTGGCTCAGGGTGTCGACCAGCACATCGATGTTATTTTGACCCCGAATACTATCGCATTATCTTATTTGACCAACGCGGTTGTGGTCGCTCATTACCACATGGTGAACTCACCCATAATACAACACCCCATTTAATTGCTGATATAGAAGCAATACGCCAACACCTTAATATACAACAATGGGCGATCTTCGGCGGTTCTTGGGGCACGACGCTAGGCTTGCTTTATGCCCAGCACTATCCCGAAAAAGTCACAGCTATGATCTTGCGTGGTATCTTTCTTGGCCGTCAACAAGATATTAACTGGGTCTATGGTGAGGAGGGCGCCGCCAAGCTCTTCCCCGATGCATGGCAACGCCTGCTCTCCCACCTCAACCCCGAGGAACAAGACACACCGTTACAAGCTTACTATCAACGGCTCACGGGCAATGATGAACTACAACGTATGGCGGCAGCACACTACTTACAAACATGGGAGAACACCATTGTCACCTTACGAGACCATGAACTTATCCCCGATTTAGATCGCGACCCTGGCCCACTGGCTCATGCGCGGATCCAATTGCATTATTCACTCAATGAATGCTTCATCGCCGACACGCCCATTTTGGATGACATCGATCTCATTCGGCATATTCCCACCACGATTATTCAAGGGCGTTATGATATTGTCTGTCCGATGCAACAAGCTTGGGCACTTCATCAAGCGTGGCCAGAATCTGTCTTACAAATCATACCCGTGGCAGGGCACGCCGCTGGGGAACCTGCGGTGATTAACGCGCTCATTTCCGCAACACGTCATCTGGCAACCGACAACCAAGATGATCAAGCATGATAGGTCTAATTCAACGCGTTAGCCAAGCCAACGTCACCATTGGGGGTAAATTATTTAGCCAAATAAATAAAGGTCTGCTGGTATTTATCGGCGTA
>DBOG01000058.1:15789-18525 GCA_002299915.1 Proteobacteria bacterium UBA652
CTCCTTGTGCCCCAATTCACCCTGCCCGCAGATACCCAAAAAGGCAATCGTCCTAGTTTCACGCCTGCCGCCGATCCCCAAACAGGCCATACCCTATTCCATCACCTGCTTGACCAAGCCAAACAACATTATCCAAATCATATTCAATCTGGCCAATTTGGTGCCGATATGCAAGTCAATTTAAGCAATAATGGCCCCGTCACCTTCTGGCTTCAGGTAAAATAATCCAAAATAAACCTGTCATTTCGACTCCGTTCATCCTGAGCCGGTCGAAGGAAGCGGAGAAATCTTATACCCTAATTTAAAGATCCCTCCACGATAGTCGGGATGATAAACAAAATAGGTAGCCTTAAAACCCATGCGTAATATCGTACTCGTTCTCACCTTCTTCTTTGTCGGCTTCTTCTTGCTAATGCAACTTCCTGTCGACAAAAAAACTGCCACCATGCCATGGGATATTATTCATCATTCTGATGGCTCCACCAGTATATTTGGACTGCAACTCTCCCACAGCACATTCGCCTATGCCCAACGCCATTTCCGTGCTGCAGGCGATATTGCGCTATTTGAAGAAAATGAAGATCTTCGTGTCGAAATTTATTTTAAGAGTGTCAATTTTGGTGGTTTATCTGGGAAAATAATTCTAACCTTAGCACTTGATCCCGCGATGCTGCTCTCTATGAAACAACATGCTGTCAAAATGCAAAAACAACCTAGTGGCGCGATCAAATATCAGCTCGAACCAGACGATCTTCCCCTGCTCAGCGATGCGCCCATCCAGAGTATTGCGTATATCCCTAGTATCCGTCTAGATGAAGCAACTCTTCGCCATCGCTTTGGCGAACCCAACCAAATCAGCTATAGCAATATCAGCCCCGATCCCGAACAAGCTGATAATAAGGTTAGTCACTGGCATTATAACCAGCATGGCCTCACCATTCTCCATTCACCTGACAGCAAGCCTGTATTGCAATATAATCTGCCTGAATAATTAATTTGTAACATTTCCTTTTTTAATTCGTCTGCCTCTCTCGGCAGGAGAGAGCCATTTATTTAGTGATAAACCCAATGAACCGCATGACCAAACTTTTTATCAACAAATGTATGATAATACCGAAGGTCGTCTCGATCACTTCTGGCGTGAAGTCTCTTATGGGCAGATGAATGTGGCTGGCTCCAAAGCGATTGATTGGGTAACCTTGCCCTCTCCGCAATCCGCGTATGTACCTAATCCAGGTAATAATGCCGATGCGAACTTGAATTTACTCTATGACGATTGTATTGCAGCTGTCGATGCCTTAGTGGATTTCTCTGATGCGGGTAATGGTGCTGAATATGCCGGCATTAATTTAATGTTTAATGACATCTTAGATTGTTGCGCTTGGGGTGGTAATCGTGTGGACACGCTAGGTGGTGTTAATAAAATGTGGCGCGTGACTTGGGAGCCAATATGGTCCCATACCAGAATTGCAACGATTAAACACGAAATGGGACATGGTATGGGGCTTTCTCATGCCAACAACTCAGATGGTGACAATGAGCCTCAAGACAATCCTTGGGCATTAATGAGTTCCACAGGCGCTTTTGCACTCACCGATCCAACTTATGGAAAACTGGGGAAACACCTCAACATGGCTTATAAACAACAACTAGGTTGGGTGACTGATAGCGATGGCTTTATTACCAATACCAGCACAGATACTATTGTCAGTCTTGATCACACAGCAATCCAAACCACAAACAACCACCGCTTTGCCAAAATACCACTCTCAAATGGTTCCTACTACATGATAGAGGCGCGTAAACAAACGGGCGTTTATGCAGGCGCATTGCCTACTGACGCCATTCTTATCTATCATATTATTGAAAATAGAGAAGAACCCGCATGGCTAATTGATAAAGAAAGTCCGCCAGCTGATTTCTCTGATAATGAAGGCGTTATGTGGAAAGTGGGGGAAACCTTTGTTGATCCTATTGACGGTTATGCCGTCAGCATACAATCTCAAACTGTAGAAGGATTTACTCTCCGTATTGAAGCCAATCCAAACCTTAATGGCCTATGTGGCAATAGTCATAATACGCCTTTCCTAAACATTCCATCTGGTGAATTGTGCGAAATAGGTGTCCCAGCAAATAGAGCGGGAGGAGGCCCTTGGACATGGTCTTGTCTTGGCACGGGAACAGGCACCAATGTCAGTTGTAATGCACCTGCTATTCCTGATGATAATTATGAACAAAATGATACCGCCCCTGATAATGCCTATAACCTTTCTGATCATGAAGGCATCTTCCTAGAGACTATTGATGGCTTAGGCATTCAACGAGATAATGATTGGTTTAAAATTCATGTAGATCCTGGTACCAGCAACCTGACTATTTCCCTAGAATTTACCCATACAGATGGTGATATTGATCTTGCTTTGGTTAATAGTAATGGTCAAATCGTCCAAAAGAGTGAGACAGAAAGTGACAATGAAGCTATTAATTATGCTTCTCCTCCCTCAGGTGATTATTTCATTCGTGTCTTTTTTGGTAACCAAGGTAATACCTATAATTTGATATGGGATGATGTAGGAGGTTCCAGCATATCCGGCGATGCGGATGGTAATGGAGTTATCAATATTAGTGATGTGATACACACGATCAATTTGATCCTCTCTGGAGCCACCTCCGCCACGGCAGATTGTGATGGCAATAGTACATTAGATATTGCTGATGTTATCTGCACCATTAATA
>DBOG01000058.1:18850-38091 GCA_002299915.1 Proteobacteria bacterium UBA652
AATAGCTACCTTATTGGTAATTAATAGGGTAGCTATTTATCAACACATGTCAGCAAAATACCAGTGACGTGATAAACCCTGTAAAATACCCGCATGATATTTGATGATTTAATGCTTGATCCGCTATTATTAAAAGCGGTCAAAAAACAGGGCTTTGTGTACCCTACACCCGTTCAACAACACGCGATTCCTGCTTTGCTAGAAGGTAAAGATGTGCTTGCTTGTGCGGCGACCGGCACAGGAAAAACAGCGGCCTTTGTGCTGCCTATTATGCAAGGGTTTATTGATACGCCGCCACGGCAGCATCTGCCACGCGTGCTGATCCTAGCGCCCACCCGAGATTTGGCTATTCAAATTCATCGGGTTGTTGAACAGCTCGGTTATGGCTTAAGTTTGCATCCTGTGATTGTGACTGGCGGCCTATCACCCGCCAAGCAGATCGAATATCTCGAACAAGATTGCGATATTATTACCGCGACGCCAGGCCGCTTATTGCAGCTAGTCACTGAAAATGATATTGATTTGAGTAGCGTTGAATTAGTGATCGTTGACGAGGCCGATCGGATGTTGGATATGGGGCAAGGACCAGATGTGTTGCATCTGATGGCGGCGCTTGATGGCGGCTTTCAAACAGGCCTGTTTTCTGCCACATTGCAAGGTGGCGGCATCACTGTGTTCGCCGAAGAAATCTTAAAAGAACCTGAACACATTCAAATTCATGCCTCTAATAAACAAGCGGAAACGATTACCCAACAAGTTTATTTGGCAGATAGTTTTAACCATAAAAACAAACTGTTAGAAGAAATACTTAAACAAAAGTATTGCGATCGCGCGTTGGTATTTTGTAATAAAATTGAACGGGCGAATGTGCTGACTGAATGGTTACAATCTCGTAATATTTCAGCGCAAGTGCTACATGGTGAATTTAGACAATCTGATCGCATGGAGAAAACCCGCAAGTTTAAACAAGGCAAAATTAAAGTGATGGTGGCAACCGATGTAGCTGCGCGTGGGCTTGATATTGAAGATGTAAGCCATGTTATCAATTATGATTTACCCTATCGCGGTGATCTGTATATTCATCGTATTGGCCGCACGGCACGAGCAGAAAAAGAGGGCTTGGCAATTAGCTTGGTTGAAATCCATGAACTTAAGAATTTAGAACGAATTGAATATCATCTCGACACCCGCCTACCTACCTTTAAACTGCCTGGTTTAGAGCCGCAACTGCGACGAGATAAAAAAGGCAATGCTAAGCCAAAAAAGAAACCAAACAAAGATAAACCACGTTATGTCTCAAAGGCAGATCGTGAAAAGGCTAAAAGTGGATGAATGTACTACCGCAGCAACCTAACACACAAATATTTGTATTGTGCTGGCTTTTAGTACTCGCCAGCCTGCTACTTGCTATCGGTTTAGTCGTTCCAATGCTGACACTGACCAAGCTATTTTTTAGCCAGCATTCCTTTTCAGTTATCGGCGGTATTGGTCAATTATTCTCTGATGGTCAGATTTTAATTGGGATTGTGATTGCCTTATTTAGTGTGATCTTGCCGATTATAAAAATTGCTTTTCTATTCCTCAGCCTGATTGAACCGCAAGATAGCGCGTCACACCAACGTCATTTACAAATGATGCATGATTATGGCCGCTGGGCAATGTTAGATGTGATGGTGGTCGCGATCATTATTGTGACGGTAAAATTAGGGGCCATCGCCAGTATTCAAGTCCATAGTGGGCTGTATGTTTTTGGTACTGCCGTATTATTAATTATGTTTATAACGCACCAAGCCGTTAGGATAAAAAAGCAATGAAAACAACTATTTATTTATTATTCCTAATGTTGTTTAGCGTTTCTAATGCGGCTGAAATAACCCCTTTTACTTCCGATGGCTGTAGCGCCTTTCCTAATGGCACGCTAGCGCAACAATCACTCTGGTTATCATGTTGCACTACGCACGATAAAGCCTACTGGCAAGGAGGCACAAGACAACAGCGGCTAGATGCCGATTTGGCATTGCAACAGTGTGTCGCTGATACCGGTGAGCCTATTATCGCAGAACTCATGTTAGCAGGTGTGCGCGTCGGCGGTTCCCCCTATTGGCCAACCGAGTTTCGCTGGGGTTATGGCTGGCCTTATCCGCAGGGTTATGATGTCCCCTTACCTAACCCGCTCCCCACCACACCAATTATTGATATGCATATCCACACTGCCGGGCTAGGCTATGGCAATAGCGGCTGCTTTGTATCGGAGGCACTGAAAGAGAGCTATAAATTTGATTATTACCTTAATGCTTTTGGCACCACCCAAGCCGAAATAGCTGAACATGGCGATAAGCTGGTGATTCAGCGTATTGCAGATATGTTGCAAGCATCAAAATATGTTGATGGTGCCGTGATATTGGCTATGGATGGGGTAATAAATGCACAAGGTGAATTAGATAAAGAAAAAACCCAAGTGTATATCCCCAATGATTATGTTGCGACAGAAACCGCACGCTATCCTGAGCTTTATTTTGGCGCCAGCATTAATCCCTATCGTCATGATGCGCTTGAACGTTTAGATATTGTCAAAAACCAAGGCGCCAAACTCATCAAATGGATCCCCAATATTCAGCATATTGATCCCAGTGATGAAAAAATAATTCCATTCTATGAAAAAATGAAAGCGCTTGGCTTGCCTTTGCTCAGCCACACTGGCCAAGAACGTTCCTTTGATGAAGCCATTGATGAATATGGTGATCCAATGCTCCTCACGCTTCCTTTATCCCTAGGTGTGACCGTGATTGCTGCTCATATTGCCACCACCGGTGAATCTGAAGAACAAAATAATTATGAACGGATCTTACCGTTATTTGAGAAATTCCCTAATCTTTATACTGATATTTCCAGCCTCACCCAAATCAATAAATTGGGTACTCTTGAAACCGCGCTTAAAGAACCTAGATTAAAAGGTAGATTGCTGTATGGCAGCGACTTTCCGCTCGTCAATATGGTGCTGGTATCACCCTACTACTTTCCAACCAATCTCACGTTCAAACAAATGCGCGATATTGCAAAAATAACAAACCCATTAGATAAAGACATCAAATTAAAACAGGCATTAGGTGTGCCCACTGAGGTATTCTCAAAAAGCGCTGTGCTGCTTAATATACATCCCTAATCACAGTTAGATGTAGGATGTTCTATAAATTAGGAACACTCATAGTCCACGATATAGCTGCAAATACTGCTTCGCACTCTTCTCCCAGCTAAAATCTTGCGCCATTGCAGTCACCACCACTTTACGCCACAACCTTGGTCGTTTAAACAAGTCTAATGCACGGGCAATACACGCCGTTAAAGCTTCTGCCGTGCTCTCTTCAAATTTAAAGCCCGTTGCTATTTCTGCTTGTCGATTCGCATCTGTTGCATCCACCACTGAATCCGCCAAGCCGCCTGTATTACGCACAATAGGTAAACTGCCATAGCGCAAGCTATAGAGTTGATTCAAACCACAAGGCTCAAACCGCGAAGGCATCAAAAACAGATCAATACCCGCTTCAATTTGATGCGCTAAAGGCTCGTTATAGCCGATTTCCACGCCGACCTTATCAGGATACCGCGCCCGCAACACGCGTAAAGCCTGTTCTGCCTCTATATCACCACTGCCCAAACACACCAACTGGATATCTTCATCCTTGGCTAATAACGCCGTCATTGCAGCCAATATTAGATCAATCCCTTTTTGAGAAACCAAGCGACTGACTAAACCAAACAAGGGAATATCAGCCTTTTCGGGTAAGCCAAACTTTCTTTGTATCGCTGTTTTACTTTCAGCTTTAAGCCGTACAGTTTTTGCTGTGTAGTGTCTTGCAATATGGGGATCATGCGCCGGATCCCATTCTGCCATATCAATTCCATTTAAAATACCGGTTAAATCATCCACTCGATGTGCCAGCAGGCCTTCTAAGCCACACCCAAATTCTGCTGTTTGAATTTCTGTTGCATAAGTTGGGCTAACGGTTGTAATTTGATCAGCAAACACCAAGCCGCCTTTCATAAACGACATCTGGCCATAAAACTCAATGCCCGACACGCTGCTCCATAAACGCTGTGGCAGGTCGAGCATCTCAAAGGCTTCTTGGGAATATACCCCTTGATAAGCCAAGTTATGCACCGTAAACACCGTAGCAGGTCGATTCACCTCGCTTGATAATAAAGCAGGCACCAAGCCCGTTTGCCAATCATTACAATGGACAATATCTGGCTGCCAATTAAAACCCGTTTGATTCATCGCAATAGCTACCACCGCCCGTGAAAATAAAGCAAAGCGCGCCGCATTATCTGGCCATTCATCACCATCAGTAGCAGTATAAGGGCTACCTTCTCGATTAAAATGTGTAGGTGAATTCAATAACCACAAAACAATATCGGTACCAGGCAAGGTTGATTGCAAAATCTCAATCGGCCAATGGAAGCCGGCTAACTTAATACTGGCCACTTTCTCAATCTGTTCTAGCGCCAGCAATGCTTTCGGATAAGCAGGCATAATCAAGCGAATATCTTGACCCATCTCATGTAGTGCAATAGGTAAACTCGCAGCTACATCTGCCAAGCCACCTGTTTTCATTAAAGGATGGATTTCACTACTAGCAAACAGAATTTTTTTCACGAGATTTTCCTAAAAATAGTACAATTACCTTCTCATTATATCAAAGCGGTGAAATAAGTTATTTACCGCTAGCGCGATTTGGAGAAAACATGAAACCTTGTACGATTATTATTTTTGGTGCACGCGGCGATTTATCAAAAAAGAAATTATTGCCTGCCCTTTATCATCTCAATATTGAAAATCGTTTAACAGATGATACAAAAATTATTTGCCTCGGCCGTGCCGAAGTCAGCCATGATGAATGGCAAGCAAGCGTTACAGAATATGTCTCCACAAAAGCACGCGGTGGTGTTGATGCGGCGGTGCTCAAGAATTTTTTAGAAAAAGTAAGTTATTTCAAAAGCGACATTAATGACGCTAATTCATATCAGACGATGGCCAATATGATCAAAGATCCTACACAAGGATTTTCATCTAACATCGTATTTTATTTATCAATTAGCCCTTCTCTATTTGGTGTGGTTGGCGATCAACTCGCTGCTATTGGCCTGAATAAAGAAGAGGATGGCTGGCGTCATCTCGTAGTTGAAAAGCCATTCGGCTATGATCAAAAATCAGCCGCCGAATTAGAAGCCGTATTAAGCCGTAATTTCACTGAAAAACAAACATACCGTATCGATCATTATCTAGGAAAAAGTACAGTTCAAAATGTTTTTGTCTTCCGCTTTGCCAACATCTTTCTCGAACCCTTATGGAATCGTAATTATATTGACCATGTGCAAATCACCCATGCCGAACAACAAGGCGTTGCCGGCCGTGCGGGTTATTATGATGGCTCTGGCGCCATGCGCGATATGATCCAAAGCCATCTATTACAAGTCATGACCTTAATTGCCATGGAACCACCTGCAGATTTAAACGATGAATCATTGCGGGATGAAAAAGTAAAAGTCCTCAAATCAATTCGCCCGCTCACAGAAGATATGGTTGATAGCCATGCCTTCCGCGGCCAATATGCAGCAGGCACGGTAAATGGTAAGCCACAAGAAGGTTACCAAGAAGAACTCATCAAAGAAGATGACACAAAAGCAGGCAGCGTCACTGAAACCTATGCCGCGATGAAGCTCTATGTTGATAACTGGCGCTGGCGTGATGTTCCCTTCTATCTGCGTACGGGTAAATGTATGCCAGAATCAAAGGCAACCATTGCCATCCGCTTCAAAAAGCCACCACAAGAGCTATTTAAAGGCACTGATATCGGCGATAGCCATGCCAACTGGATCACCATGGGGCTACAACCCGATAATACCCTGCGGATTGAACTCCAAGCTAAAAAGCCTGGCTTAGAAATGACCGCACACACCGTAGGGCTAGAAACCGTTGAAGTAGAAGATGAAGCACATAAACTAGATGCTTATGAAGCTATGCTACTTAATGCCATTCTAGGTGACCGTTCACTGTTCCTCCGCGCTGATGAAGTTGATTTAGCTTGGAAAGCTGTTGATCCCATCATCGAGAAATGGTCAAAAGAGCAAGACTTCGTACATAAATATGAAGCCGGCACCTGGGGGCCAGAAGAAGTCAGCCAAATTTTGGATAATTCTTGCCATGCTTGGCGGAATGATGTGTAATTATTCCTACTCCTAACAATTGAAAGCCAGGTTTAGAAAACTAAACCTGGCTTTTTTACATCTAAATTCCGCTTAACCATAAAATCATACGCAGCAATAATGCCTTGTTTTAGCTTGATTAACCTGAACTCTGGATAAGGATAGGTGCAAAACTTTTAATTAACAATACCTTCGCAAAAAATAGGTATTAAAGTGATGAAAAATAAGTCATTATTGTGAACCTGTATTTCTATTTTAGTGGATATCAAGGCAGATTTACGTAGCAATAGCGAGCTATTGGAAGTAAATCTAACGCAGAGAGCCACTAAAATAGATGTGCTGGATGCCTGTGCTTATCCAGAGTTCAGGTTGATTATATTATTACAAGGAATTATAGTCCCACCTATGTATAAGAATTCCATCACGCTAACTGTAATAAAAAAATGAATAGATTAAATACATTTGAAGCATGGGCAAAGAAAACTTACACCCCACAAGAGGCATCATGGAAACGACCCACATTATTTATTTTGAGCCTAGTAATAGGTTCTGCTTGTGCTGTTGCCACCTACACACAAATAAACAACCAGTGGACAAATAATGGCGTTTTTCTGGTTATTGGCCTATTGGGTTTGCTATCAATAATAGGTCTCTTTATATCTATTAAATGTACAGACTTTTGGGTAGCCCTAGTGCTTGGTGTAATTTAAAACTGAAACATAAAAAACAGCTAGCAATCAAATCCAGCGGACAGTGAACCTCCCCCGCTAAAGTGTCGCTGAGCAAGGTGTTAGAATCATAAGGAAAAATAGAGGTAAAAACAATGTCAATAGTAAAATACTTTCTTAGCTTAATCGGCCTTAGTATGCTGATTGGATCATTTTTTTTATATCAAAATACCCAAGATTTTCTGAAAGATGCCCTGCAGGCTGAGGGAACAGTTATCGAGCTTGTGCGTTCAAGATCCAGTGATTCAACTACATATAGGCCTGTCGTTGAGTTTAAGACACAAAGCGGTTCAGTTATTGAATTTACGTCATCGTCTGGCAGTAACCCTCCTAGCTACTCTAAGGGTGAGGTTGTTAGCATCTTATATCATGAATCTTCTCCAGAGCAAGCTAAAATAAATGGTTTTTTTTCGTTATGGGGATTACCTCTTATTTTGGGTAGTTTGGGTGCGGTGTTTTTTCTTGTGGGATTTTCGATCATATTCTCTAGTCGTTTAAACGGTAAAAAAATCGAATATTTAAGAAAAAATGGGATGCCAATTAAGGCCAAATTTCAAAACGTAGGGATCAATGACGCACTTAGGGTGAATGGTAGAAGTCCATATCAAATTTATGCTCAGTGGCAAAACCCTAGTACATCTGAAATACATCTATTCAATAGTGAGAATATATGGTTTGATCCAACCGATCATATCAATAATGATGAATTAACGGTCTTCATAGAAAAGAATAACCCGGCAAAGTACTATGTTGATATTTCTTTTCTTCCTAAAGTTGCAGACTAAGAAAACTCTCCAATTGAAGGTAGTATTAAAATGTTAAATTTTTAATAGATCAAGGGGTTAGAGTATAATTAACATGTCCATCCCCCCCCATTGTCTTGCCGAAAAGTTAAGAACGTCAAAAATACCGAGCAAACTCTAACTGAATATAATCATCATCCCGAATCGAATATAGCGCACTATTATCACGATCAACACTAAATATCCGTGCCTCCAATGAGGCTTTCCAGCGATATCCTAGCCGTCTACTGGCTTCAACACTCCACATCCTATCATCGGTATCTAAATCTTGAATAATGCCAAACAATAGCTCAGTAGACTGCTCATCATTCCACGCTAAACGCGAGCCGATCATCAGATCATTTTCAAACGGCGTTAATAAAGCATTATCCCGATCATCAAATAAATATTCAGCAATTAAACCCACATCAATACCGCTTTCAGCTACATCATAAAAAGTATATTCAAAGCCGCCTGTTAGGGCAGTAAAGGTGTCCGAATCACTATGCCGGCGGATCATTTCTAGCTTCCATAACCAAGACTCTGTGGTCATTTGAATATCTAGACCAGTTTGATGGATAATTTCATAATAGGGTGTAAGCTTAAAATTCACGGGGTTAAATTCAAATATCGGCTCGCGACTAGTCCCATAAAAATGGGATAAGCCAATATCCCAATCACCGAGGCTATGTGACCAACGCACCGCCGCATCAAGATGACCTTGCTCTGCACTTGATTCATATTGTGCATGATCGGTATCCACGACAAATTGACTACGCAACCGCCCGTCTTTCCCTGGAAAGGTGCGTTCTCTGAAATAAGGCAGTATAAATAGCTCAACTGTGCCCCACTCGTTAAACAGGCTAAGATTAATCATCGGCTGACCAAGTTTATCTTCTGTATCTGAATTTTCTACTAAATCAGTTTGATTGATAATATCAACCAAATGTTGCGATTCAGTGACGCCCCAAAACACCTTGCCTACGCCAACTTTTAATTCCCAATCATCCGTCGATTTTTGCCAGATAAATTCATGCAAATCCAGATGCGTTCTCTCGCTATCTTCGCTATCCAATCGGAAATAAGGTGAGATTAACAGACTTTGATTACCCTCATCCCACTGGGTGTAAAACTCAGGCGCGAACACCGCAGAGAGAACCGTATTTTCTGGCTCTGAGAATGGCGAATCATGCAGAAAATACTGCCCTTCTACTGCGCTATATCCTGATAATTCATAAGCAACACTGGTTAGCGGCAGCGCAAGCAATACACCCGCGAATAAGCCAAGCTGTTTAACGTTGACGTTTAAGGTCATTTTTCTCAAAGTCCTTTTCCGTTAGGCCAGTGCGAAATTCAAAGTTGCTCCAATCCAGCACGGTTGATTTTCCCGTTTGATGATTCTCCATCGTCATTTTATGGGCCCGCCAGTATTGATCTAAATACTGCTGATAATCACTGAATATATTTGTTTTCAACAAGCTATTTTTGCGATCATAAAAATCCATTTTCTGGGTGCGATATTCTGCTTTATCAATCCACATTTCAATCCGCGTATAACCTGAATGTTTATATTGTGGAATAGCTTCTATCACAAACGACTCTTCCCCATTCACCACCTCATCTTTAAGGTAACGATAACTATATTTAGGAATTTCAAATGAGCTAATATCTTCAAATGCAAATTCACTGCCCATAAACGGCCCTGATTTGTTTTTTGAGGCGATACGTTTTACCCGTTTCAGTGCAGGCAAATATAGCCATTGTTCATCCGGCACGAGGGAATGCGAGAAGGTTAAGAAAGCCGTGCCTTTAATATCCCGTGGTTCATCAAAGATGGTGATCCCCTTATCCCCATCACCATCCATTTCTAAATTCGCCACGCGAATCACGCGAACACTTTCTTTACCTTGCTTATTCCGCAATGTCATCCGCATTTCAGCGCGGCTATCCTGCCAGCCTTTATCGCGATTATCTGCTTCAACGGCAATCGCTAAGCCTTTTTCTTCAGCGGTTTCTGCCCATGCCAGATTAAATGGCGTAGTTAGTGCTGTTAACAATAATAATGTTGTTATATTACGCATCTTTTTTTCCCTCTAGTTTTATCAATAACGCTGGTAAGAATAAGAAATCCACTATCAGCGCAATGGCAATCGTAATCGCCGTCATTAAGCCCATATCTGCATTCAGTGCGAAATGGGATTGTGCCAATACGATAAAGCCTGCCACTAAGACCAGCGTGGTCACCCAAAGTGCCACACCCACCGTATTAAAGGCATAACGCACCGCCTCCACCGCATCCATCCCTTTTTCTCGCCTTGCCCGCAGGTATTTGCTCAAGAAATGTACCGTATCATCAACCACAATCCCCAGTGTCATCCCCGTCACCACAGAAAGCGATAAGCCCACTTGCCCGACCATCAAACCCCAAATCCCAAACGCCATTCCTGCTGGTAATAAATTTGGCAATAGGCTTATCACGCCCAATCTAACTGAGCGCAATGCTAAAATAAGAATAAATGAAATCAATATCAATGCCAGCGTTGTGCCCAATAACATGCTCGGCACATTTCGGTCTCCAATATGGGCAAACATCAGTGTGGTACTAGCAACATCGAATTTCAGATCGGGTAAATTCGTACGTAACCAGCCTGATATTTCCTCCTCCATTGCCAATACTTCTTCGGTGTGCAAGTTCTCAAAAGTCACGATTAGCCGGGTAGCACTTTTATCAATATCAATTTGATCATTCAGATCTAAACCAAACGGCAGAGACATTTCATACAGCAATAAATACTGTGCCGCTTCGTCACGCTCCTCAGGTAAGCGATAAAAAGCAGGATCATCCCCATGCATATTTTTATTGAGCCGTTTGAAGGTATCGGTAATGGTATTAACATGAATCACCCGATCCTTTTCTCTCAACCAATTGGCAAATTGTTCCACTTGCTGCAAAAATACCGGATCGCTCACACCGCCGCTTTCGCCTTGCTTTAAGGAATATTTAAAATCATAAATACCATTTAGGTTTTCCACCACAAAATCGGTATCGGTACGGAACTGCACTGTTTCATCAAAATAGTCCACGAACTGATCATCTAATTTATTCAGCGGGAAGAAGCTAATTAACACCAACGCCAAGGCACCCATCCCCCATAATAATCGGCGATGATTTGTAATCACAAAATCAGCCAGCTTATCCATCGGATGCTGTTTTTGTTGAGAATGGCTGACTACTTTTTGGCGCACAGGTAACACCACCATTAGGGCAGGCAAGGTTGTCACCGACAGCACAAATGCCACCATCACCCCAATGGCCACAATATTGCCTAAATCATGGAATGGCGGCACATCACTAAAATTCATACTCAAGAAACCAATCGCCGTGGTAATACTGGTAATAAAAATAGGCTGTAAATTGATCCGCAAGCTATCCCGCATCGCCGCACGCTTAGGTTGTCCATGTCGCAGATTATATAAAAAAGTCACTAATAAATGCACCGCATCCGCCACTGCCATGGTTAAGATAATGGTTGGGGCGCTGGCAGAAGGCGGCGTAATATTTAAGCCCATCCAGCCCATGCTGCCCATCGCAAATGCAATCGATCCCATAATGACAATAACGGTTGATAGGGTTGCTGTAATTGATCGCAGTAGAAATCCTAGCACTAATACCACCACTAAAAACATCAACATCACTAAGGTTTCTGAATCATGCTGAGAGGATTCTCCAAAGGCATTGTCCATCATTGAAACACCGCTAAGATAAACATCAACATCAGGGTGGTCGACTAATATTGCATCACGTATTTCACGCATTGCCGTCACCACCTCCACCACCTCACTCAATGCTTCACCAGGTAATTGAACGGTCACATTAATTGCCGTAACATGGCCTGAAGGGGAAATTAACCGGTGGACAAGTAAAGGTTCATTAAGCGCCACATCGCGAATAGCAGCAAAATCAGCAGCTGAAAAACTAGCCGCATCTTCAACTAAATCTGCCACCATTAAATCGTCTTCTTCTGCTATCGTATGCTGATAATTACTGAGTGAATCGACTCGGTTTGAAAATGGCACTTGCCATGCTTGCTCGGTCACTTTTTCGACTAAGGATAGGATATCTGCCGTAAATACATCACCCTCTTTAGGAGCAATAAGTAATATGACACCGTCCGTTTTATTATAAGTGTTCTGCATGTCTTCGAACATGACTAACTCTGGATTATCATCGCTAAAAAACACACGATAATCATTGCTGAAGGATAAGAAACGGCCGCCACTGGCAAACATTAATATGGTGATAATCGAGAGCAGTAATATCTTCCATGGATTGTTGACGATAAAATCGCTATATCGATCGGTGAAGCTGGTATTGTCTACTTGTGCCATTTTAATTATCCTTTTATTTTGCGTAAGCCAGTCACCAGTAACTGGCATAGCGTCCGTGCATTATTTTCCAATTCTTCCAAGCTATACTGCGCCATCATAGGTGGATATTGGAACGATATCAGCGCCACGTGGATGGCTGCCGCAGTTGCTACTGGATCCTCTATTTGGAATTCTTGATTATGCGCTGCGTGCTGCAATAGCGTAGTCAGTAGCTTAATTTTTCTGTCTTGATGCTGCTCACACACACAGGGGCTTTTTACTTCCATTTCCTGCACTAGCTCAATGACTTTGGGTGACTTTGTAAAATAACCATGGCAATGTTGCAAAATATACGCCACAAACTCCATTAATTTCTGTTCTGCCGACACATCGCTCTGGTCAATGATTTTTTCTAATGCCCGATGCTCTTCATCAAAATAAAATGCAGCAATCCCCGCCCCAATTTCTAATTTATTCTCAAAGTGGCGGTATAGATTGCCTGCTGTCATATCGCAATCGCGAGCAATTTCAGCCATTGTCGTCTTGCCATAGCCATATTGGGTAAAGCGCGCTTCTGCTGCTGTTAAGATTTTAATTCGGGTGCTTTTTTCAGTCATAGCGAACACTATAAACAAACCTTAGTAAATAATCAATAAAATATTTACTGTTTATTATTTATCATTTTGCCAATAAAAACCATTGCACTTAAATTAATGCTTGCCCCAATCGTACGGCAGATTCAGCAGTCAGCGTCTCATCCCAAGGCTGATTGGCGTTTGGTAAAAGCAAAACAACCGTCGATCCCATATTAAAGCGCCCCATTTCAGTGCCCTTTTCAATCGTAACCGACGCATCAGCTTGATATTCCCAATGCTGTAATTCACCACTATAGGGTGGTGTGATTTTGCCTGCCCACACCGTTTCCATGCTGCCGACAAAAATCGCTCCCACCAACACCATCACCATTGGACCCATTTCCGTATCAAATACCGTAATCACCCGCTCATTACGAGAAAATAACCGCGGAACAGCGCGTGCCGTGCGTGGGCTCACTGAAAATAAATCGCCAGGCACATGCCGCATCTGTTTCAGCGCGCCGGTCAGGGGCATATGAATACGGTGATAATCTTTAGGGGATAAATAAATCGTTGCGAACTGTCCCTGACTAAATTGGGCAGCCAATGCCGTATCGCCACCTAGCAATTCTAAAACACTATAATCCTGCCCCTTTGCCTGCACGATTCGCCCTTCCGAAATCAGCCCAAGCTGGCTAATTGCACCATCAACTGGCGATACGACTGTATGCTCGCCTGCCGCAATCGTATGCACTTTTTCATGTAATTCACGGGTGAAAAAATCATTAAAGCTGGCATACTTGTCGACATTATCACCCAACACTGCTTCGCTCGTATCCACACCATAGGCTTTAACAATAAAACGGATGAACGTATTTTTTACCCACTTTATCCTACAGCCCGCCAACGCATGCATCCCGCGTGACAGCAGATGTTGTGGCAATAAATATTGGGGAAGCGTGAGCAGTTTATCTAACAGCTGGTGTAGTGCAGTTGGCATTAGTGCAGCGTATTCGGCATCGCCAACGTAAAAGCAGGAATGGAGACATCAAACCGCTCACCACCATCCGCTATCATCATATAAGCGCCCTGCATCATGCCCACAGGGGTATCAAGAATGGCTGCACTGGTATAGACAAACTCGTCTTCTGGTTGGATATGCGGATGCTTCCCCACTACGCCATCACCACGCATTTCCTGCACCTTGCCATCCTTACTGGTTATTTTCCAATAACGACTCAATAAACGCGCGGCGACGATACCTTGGTTTTTAATCGTAATCGTATAAGAGAATAGATATTTTGACTTGTCTGGATTTGATTCAGACGGCATATATTGCGCTTCAACATCCACTGTAATATCGGTATTTTTTTCCATAAGGCCTATTGTACTTGTTTTGACAACAGCTGTGCGCCTAATAAACCCACATCTGACCGTAAAATCAGCCTCACTGGAACCCGCTCCAAGATAGGGCGCATCCGTCCTTTATTTAAAAAGGCCTCTATAAATCGCCCATCTTCAAAAGCGGCTCGGTTTTTGGCAGCAATGCCGCCCGCCAAATAAAACCCGCCACGCGGTAAAATGCTCAAGGCGAAATTACCTGCCTGCGCGCCATACAACCGTATAAACCAATCTATCGCCATTAAGGCAAGTTCATCTTGCTCTACTAATGCGAAACGGCTAATTTCTGCCGCTGCATCACCCGCCAGCATCGCTTCACGACAAGCCGACGATTCAGCGGCTTGACCCGTTTCCTGCAAAAACCGATAAATCTCAACCAAGCCCCTACCCGAAACCACACGTTCATAAGAGACATGGCCTAGCCGCTGAGTCAGCTTTTCCCATAAGGGGATTTGAGCCACTTCCATCGGTGCAAAATCCGTATGTCCGCCTTCCGTCGGGAATACCTGCCACTGCTGTACGCCGTTATGCGTGCGTGGGATTAAAAAAGCTTGGCCTAGACCTGTGCCTGCACCAATCACTGCCCGCGGCGCATTCAAATCAGGTTCGCCTGCTTGTAGACTCAGTAAATCATCGTCCGCCAATCCAGCAATGCCCTGACCCACGGCCTCAAAATCATTACACAGCCGCACATGGGCGATACCAAACTTATCTGCCACTGCTTGCGTATTTACAATCCACGGCAAATTAGTTACCGTTGCTGTCTCGCCCGACACCGGCCCCGCAATCGCAAAGCACGCACTAATAATATTTTCACTCGCCACATCCGCTTGATTCAGAAATTCAGATAACACTGCATCAAAATCAGAAAAAGCTTGACTGTCCAGCCGTGTCGTAAACACCTCATCCGAAGCGGCCGTTAATGCGAACGTACTATTCGTGCCGCCAATATCCGCGGCTAAGGTATAAGTTGTCATGAATTAAACTTTAGAATTGGCAGCTTCATCCATATACCAGTAATAGTTATCCTGCGGTGCAACAGCCTGAATCGGCAAATCCGTTACCAAATCGTTACTAATATCCCGCACGATATCCGCTTTCGCCTCACCAGCAATAAAGATAATCACCTGCCGCGCTGCATTAATCATCGGATAAGTAATCGTTACGCGCCAAGAAGCAAACTTCTCAACATATAAGCTGGTAACCATTTTATCCATCTCTTTGATTGCGTCGCTGTCAGGGAACAAAGAAGCAATATGGCCATCAGGCCCCAAGCCCAGTAATACCAAATCAAATGGATTGCCTTTCAAATGCTTCTCTAATACAAAGCCATAATGCCGTGCCACATCATGCGCAACCCCTTCTTCTGTTTTCATCCTATGTACATTCTTTGCAGGAATAGGCACATGCGCCAACATCGCATCATTTGCCATCTTAAAGTTACTATCATCATGATCAGGCAATACACAGCGCTCATCACCAAAATAGATATGCACTTTATGCCACTCAATGCGCTCAACATAAGCAGGCGTTGCCAACTTTTGATAAAGCACTTTAGGCGTAGAACCACCTGCCAATGCCACATGAAACTCACCACGCGCCGCAATCGCAGCCGCCGCTGACGCCACAAAATTCTCCGCCGCGGCCGACACTAATGCCGTCGCATCAGGTGATATTTTTTTTTCTGCTTTCATTTTTCAAGTCCTTTTTAAACCTTAATATTTAACCATGCCGAATAATAAGGTGCCTGCCATATAACTGCAACATAAATTTATCAGGCCAACTCAAAATCTATTTCAAGGTTGATGTCTGGCTTATATAGGGGTATGTTTACTATTCCTGACTCCCTAAATTTAATGAAGGAATACCCCATGACTGCGCTCACCCAAAACCAAACTGCCCCCGCTTTTAGCGTACCGGATCAAAATGGCGACATCATCAGTCTTACTGATTATGCAGGCAAACAAAATGTCGTGCTCTACTTCTATCCTAAAGATGACACACCCGGCTGCACCATTGAAGCCAATGACTTTACGGCGCTTGCCAGTGATTTTTCTGCCGCCGATACGGTGGTGCTCGGCGTCAGCAAAGATGATTGTGCCAGCCACCAAGCCTTTATCGACAAATTTGGCCTCAAAGTCAGCTTGCTCGCAGATACCGATGGCACTCTCTGTGAGGCCTATGATGTCTGGCGCGAAAAAGTCCGCGATGGCGTGACCAAAATGGCGATTCTTCGCTCCACCTTTATTATCAACAAAGCAGGCAATTTAAGCGAAGCACTGTATGGCGTAAACCACGAAGGCCATGCGCAAGACATGCTCAATAAAGTAAAAGTACTCTAAATTATATGTATCTGATTTATCGGCATCAGCTTGCCGCTTTATTGTTGATAGCCCTATTCGCCATCAGCACGGCGTACGCTTGTCCCAATTCGCCAATAAAAGACATTCAGGTTAATGCCATTGAGGATTTTATAGCACAGGAGCAAGACGTGGTTATTCTTGATGTTAGAACACCAGAAGAATATACCGCCTCCCATATTGAAGGCGCCATCAATGTCAATATTGCAGCGGATACATTTGCCAATAATATTGCCAAACTCGATCGCGGTAAAACCTATATCGTGCATTGCGGTGCCAATGTGGAAAATGGCCGCAGCGACCAATCATTTGAAATCATGACAGATTTAGGCTTCACTAAACTACGCAATATGCAAGGCGGTATTGCCGAATGGGAAGCCAGCGGCCAGCCGCTTGTGAAAAATAATGAATGATAAACAACTCGTCGCCGTTCATGCCGCCCAGAAAATAGAATCGGGCATGGTCGTTGGGCTAGGCACAGGATCTACAGCCAACTTTTTCCTAGCAGCCCTTGCCGATCGCATGCGCGATGAGAATTTACAAATTACGACTGTTGCGAGTTCCATTGTCAGCCATCAAAAAGCCAAATCACTAGGCTTACCACTTATCAACCTAGAAAGCTCATCCCACCTTGATATCTACGTTGATGGCGCCGATGAAGTCACCGATGATATGACGCTGCTTAAAGGCCGTGGTTATGATCTTGTCCGCGAAAAGCTGCTTGCTCGTGCCGCCGATCAATTCTACGTTATGATCGATCCCAGCAAGAAAGTGCAGCGCATCGGCGAAAAATTTCCCATCCCTATCGAAGTCATGCCCTTCGCATGGGAGCTAGTACACAAACAATTATCAGATCTCGGCGGCAAAGGCAACCTCCGCCAAACAGCCAACGGTGATGGTCTCGTCCGTACAGCCTATGGGAGTCTAGTGTTGGATATGGCTTTCCCAGCTGATGTTAGTAGCGCCGACTTAAACACCCAACTGAATAATATCCCCGGCATTATTGAACAGGGTGTTTTCCATCAACTCGCCACACATATTTTATTGGCTGATAGCGGTGTAGTGGATGAGCAAACGTCTAATTCTTAATTTCCCACCTCAATATGAGAACACGAAGAATTAAATGAATGTAATACTGAGAATGATAGTTCTCGTTATTAACAAGCTTATGTGTGAAAAAAACCTATAAATTTTCCACTTCACTCATGACAAGTAGTCTTTAAAAAACGCAATAAATCCAGTCACTTGTTTTGGCAGATACTGTCGGCTTGGATAGGTTATCTGTAATCCAGTTGTTTTGTTATCACTTTCCTGAAAACCAAACGCAAAATCATCCAGTATCGTTACCAATTTCCCGCTTGAAATATCACCTTTAACATCCCAAATAGATTTGTACGCAATACCTGCACCTGCTAAAGCCCATTGGCGGATAATCGCACCATCGTTACTCATCAGAGCTTGGCTCACTTTAATGGTCTGATGCCCTTCATCAGAATAAAAACGCCATTCATTTAATGGCTCGCCAAGACGCTCTATTACTAGGCAACGATGTTGTTCTAAATCTTTTGGTTGTTTAGGCATACCGTGCTGTTTAAGGTAATCGGGTGCAGCCACTAATACTCGATGATTACTGGCAAGACGACGGACAATTAAATTACTGTCGGGTAAATTCCCGTATCGAATGCCCAGATCGTATCCATGTTCAATCAGGTTTACCACGCCATCTGTGAGGTGTAAATATGGAATGACTGCAGAATGTTGCGAAACAAATTCTGCCAGTGCGGGAGCAACATATTGTCTGCCAAAATCAGAAGGCGCGGTAATACGTAACTGTCCGTTAAGGTTTCCCTTGTCATTTTGCAAAAGCATTTCGGCGCTTTCAACTTCCGCCAGTACTCGTAAACAAGCCTCATAAAATCGCTGGCCGGCATCGGTTAAAGAAATCTTACGCGTGGTGCGGTGTAAAAGCCGTGTGTTGTAATTGCTTTCGATGGCATTAATACGCGCCGTCATACTCGCGGGTGATAATCCAATTTGTCGCCCCGCAACAGCCAGTCCACCGGCCTTGACCACTTGAACAAATAAGAACATATCATCAATTTTACTCATATTATTTAGTTTTACTGAATAATGATTTTACTATTTAAGCAATTATCAAAGTAATCTACAAGTATTAATATAGCTTCAAGTCACAAATAACATAGGTACAAATAATATGACGCTGGAAATAAACCATGTTTTGATACGTACTACCGACCTTGACACAATGATTCAGTTTTTTGAACAAGTCTTGGAATTAAAAAACGACAAGCGCCCGCCTTTTTCTTTTACTGGCGCATGGTTATGGGCTGAAGATAAATCTTTGGTTCATCTTAGTGAGGTAAACCCTATTGATAAAGGGCAACTGGATTATCTGGGTGGCACAAAAATGAACAGCGATTCAGGCACGGGAATTATTGATCACATTGCTTTTAGTGGTCAGCATTACGCTAGGTTGATGGAACGCTTACAGCAGCATCAAATAAGTTTTTTTGAGAGAACCGTACCTTTAACTGGCGAACACCAAGTTTTTATTGAAGGACCCGAAGGCTTGCGAGTAGAGGTTCAGTTTAGTAACGGTATTTAGGAATAATGATATGACCAATTCAAAAATAATTCTGCACACAATCAAAGTTGTATCTATTGCGATGGAAATAACGACATCTGGAACAGTTCATCCCAAACTGCTGTACAACAAAAACCTTGCTGGCTAAATGATGCATCGTTGGTGATCCTCATAGTAGTCAGAATGGCTTAAATGGGGATTTTGATAAGTTTGCTCTA
>DBOG01000058.1:38424-58361 GCA_002299915.1 Proteobacteria bacterium UBA652
AAAATTTAATTAAGAGGATACATCTTATGAACATGACTAAATATTTAAGAAACCTTATGATAATAGCTGCCAGTCTGAATGTTAGTATGGTCTCAGCTGACAATACTCACCAAACAGATGAATTCTTAACAGAAAATAACGTTGTTAAGCTTGGTGTAACTGATCTGTCTTTTCATCGTGCGACAGGCGCAGTTGTTGCCAATATTCTGGAAAGAATGGGCTTTACCGTAATTCGTAGCTTTGATCCTCATAAAGATAATTTTGCACATTTGCGATCAGGTGAAATCGATATGATTGCTTCTGCCTGGCTCCCTTCTAGCCATGGAGTATATAAAAAAAGTGTTGAAGAGCTAACACCCACTCGTGAACTAGGTTTGCATTATGAACCTTATGCCTTATGGGGGGTGCCAGACTACATTCCCGAATCAGAGGTTTCCACTATTTCCGATCTTTTAAAGCCCGCTGTTAAAGAGAAAATGACGCCCACTATTCAAGGTATTGGGGCGGGCGCAGGGATTACACGATTTTCCATTAGAATGATGGATGAGTATACATTAACAGATGCAGGCTATAAATTTAAAACAGGGACACAAGAACAGTGTGTCGCCGCTTTTGAAGATGCTGTGGCTGAAAAGCGCTGGATCATTGTACCGCTTTGGCATCCCCAATTTTTGCACAGTCGATACAAAATACGCGAGTTAACTGATCCTAAAAACCTATTGGGTGGAAAAGATCGAGCAGTACTTCTTGCACGACAAGATAGCTTGGATCGGCTATTTTCAGCCGATGAAATTAAGCAACTTGATAGTATCAAATTATCCAATAAAATCGTTGCAGAACTGGATTATGCTATAAATCGTGAAAATAAAACTGAAGATGAAGCCGCAGAAGCATGGCTTAACGCCAATAATAAGAGAATGAGTTGGATAATTAATAACCACTATTCATTGCCAAAACCGAAAATCATGACTATTGATGCTAGCTTGAGTGATCATAAGATGGAAGAAATGAAGGTGGCGGCACAAAATTATGCTGCTTTTTGGGATACTGGCCAGATAAGATATGCAAAAAAAACATTGGCTACTGATTTTATTGATCTCAATTTACCTAAAGGGCGAAAGCAAGGTCCACAAGGCCCCATTGATGCTTCAAATTGGTTTCGATCTGTTGTGCCTGATTTACGTTCTGAGTTTGAAGAGATGATTATTGTCGATAATAAAGTTATTTTACGGTTACGTTTCTCTGGTCACTTCACAGGCCAATTGGGAGAAATGGATGGAAAAGGACAGGCCATCTCATTTAGTGCTGTTGATATGTATACAATTGTAGATGGGAAAATTAAAACTAATTGGCATCTTGAAGATAATGAAACTTTAATGAAGCAACTTAACCAATAATGAGGCGTTAGCAACCATCACTGTTAATGTTACCATCAGGCCTTGTGGTATGACATAATGCCGCGCCTGGCTTGAGCCAGACCATAATTAAATGGATTGAAATTTAAACGACTAAACACAAAATTATTTACAATTAACTTACATCTAGAATAAGGAAAACTCATGAAAATATTATTGGTCACCGCTGGATACTCAATTTTTGATGCGAAGGGGCAACTAAACAGTTTTCTTGCCTACCTAACTGAAAAAAACCTGTCTGAAAAAGGACATGAGGTAAAAATCTCGGATGTGACCAAAGGCACCGGGGATGTAGACAGAGAAGTCGCCAAGTTACTATGGGCTGATACTATTATTTATATCACACCGATCATGTGGTTCAATATGCCCGCACCAATGGTGAAATGGTTAGGTGAAGTATTGCTTTATAAAAAGACATTTATTATCACCGACGAATATGGTGAAGGTGGGCAAGTGCCCGCTGATAATTTTATGATTGTTACCACTTCAAATATGAAAAGCAGTGATTTGGGTAAGGGTTTTGTATTGAAAGATGCACCTCATATTGATGATATTATGCAACCCTTAATAATGACCAATACCTATCTCAGCATACGCAACCAAATCCCAACATTTCATGCAGGGGATGTTATTGCAGGGGATACCAGTTGGATTGAGCAAGCATATCAAGAGCATCTGGATAGTTATTTTAAATAGCCTATATAATTAACAACCACATAACAAAAAACCAGTCGACCGTTAAATTTGACGTTAGACTTTTACTTCAAAAACAGCTGATAAGCGGGATTCTCTGTTTCTCGTTTATAGGGATAGTCTAATTCATTTAGAAAGTTTTGGAATTCTGCCATTTCAATATCATCAACTTGTACACCGACCAATACGCGGCCATAAGATGCGCCATGATTGCGATAGTGGAATAAGCTGATATTCCAGCGTTGTCCCATCCGAGTTAAGAAGCGCAGCAAAGCGCCTGGCCGCTCTGGAAAGGTAAAGTTGTAGAGTTGCTCATTATCGACTTGGGGAGCATGGCCACCGACCATATAACGCACATGCGATCGGGCAATGCGGTTATCGGTAAAATCAACTGTTTGATAATCTGCAGCATCTAGGCTGGCTAATAGTGCAGTGCGTTCTTTGTCGCCGCCTGTGATCCTAACGCCAACAAATACATGTGCGGCTGAGCCCGTGGCATAACGATAATTAAATTCGGTAATATTACGCTCTGAAAGCAATTCACAAAATTGCTGGAAGCTGCCGGGCTGCTCTGCGATCGTAGTCGCAAATAACACTTCTTTTCGCCCACCAATTTCTGCCCGCTCCGCCACATGGCGCAACCGATCGAAGTTGATATTGGCACCACTATTGATGGCAACAATCGTTTTGTTTTTTAACTGCTTTTCCGCACAATATTTCGCTGCCCCTGCCACCGCTAAGGCACCAGAAGGCTCGGCAATCGCACGGGTATCTTCAAAAATAGTCATGATCGCGGCACACAGTTCATCGCTGGTAACGGTGATAACATCATCGACTGTTTCTTGAGCGATCCGAAAAGGCTCAACCCCCACTTGTTTGACCGCTGTGCCATCGGCAAAGGCGCCCACTTGGCTGAGTGCAATCCGTTCGCCTGCTTCCAAAGCAAGCTGCAAACTGGCGCCATCATCGGATTCTACGCCAATAATTTTAATTTCTGGCCGCAAGGATTTTACGTAGGCAGCGATCCCTGCAATTAAGCCGCCTCCGCCCACGGGTACAAAAATATAGTCCAACGGTGCAGGGTGTTGTTCTAAAATTTCTTTACCAATGGTGCCTTGTCCTGCAATCACATCGGGATCGTCATAGGGATGGATAAAGGTGAAGCCTTCTTTTTCAGCAATTTCAATCGCTTTGGTGCAGGCGTCATCATAACCATTGCCCTTTAGCAACACCTCTGCCCCTAAACGGGTGACGGCATCAACTTTAATCGGTGGTGTGGTGATCGGCATCACGATTAAGGCATCAATCCCTAAACGCTGTGCTGATAACGCCACCCCTTGCGCATGATTACCCGCAGAAGCGGCAACAACGCCAGCCCTACGTTCAGCCTCCGTGAGCTGACACATACGATTATAAGCGCCGCGTAATTTGAAGGAAAATACAGGCTGCAAATCTTCCCGTTTGAGTAGCAAGATATTTTCTAGCCGCGCAGAGAGCTGCGGCATCGCATCCAGTGGCGTTTGGATGGCGATATCGTATACCTGTGCGGCATCAATTTTTTGGCGATATTCGGTTAACATCTTGCTTTTGCTTTATTCAACTGATAATTACTCTATAATAACAGGCTATCAAACAATTATAGAAGGAAAAGCCATGACTGCTGATGAAATGAAAAAGCAAGCCGCCTATTCTGCGCTCGAATATATTACAACTGATGGTATCGTCGGTGTGGGAACGGGGTCAACCGTAAACCATTTCATTGATGCCTTGGCGACGATTAAGGGCAAGATTGAAGGCGCTGTATCTAGCTCTATTGTGTCAACCAAACGTTTAGAAGAGCATGGTATCGAAGTGTTTGACTTGAATTCAGTGAACAAGGTGGCTGTTTATGTCGATGGTGCGGATGAAGCAAATGCAGATTTAAGCCTGATTAAAGGTGGTGGTGGTGCATTAACCCGCGAGAAAATTATTGCGGCAGCAAGTGATAAGTTTGTGTGTATTGCAGATGAAAGCAAGTTTGTGGATGTGCTCGGTTCTTTTCCTTTGCCGGTTGAAGTGGTGCCAATGTCGCGTAGTTATATTGCCCGTGAGATTGTGAAAATGGGCGGTCAACCTGTTTACCGTGAAGGGTTTATTACGGATAACAGCAATGTGATTTTGGATGTGCATGGCTGGGATATTATGGAACCGATGGATCTTGAACGGAAATTGAATAATCTGGTGGGTGTTGTGACTAACGGCTTGTTCGCGATGCGGGGGGCTGATGTGTTATTACTCGGCACTGAATCGGGTACACGTGTCATCAACCCACGTTAAAAATAAATAATGTTCAATCCTTTAAGCGCCTTTATTGGCCTGCGGTATACGCGCGCCAAGCGCCGTAATCATTTTATTTCGTTTATCTCACTGTCTTCTATGCTGGGCGTTGCCTTGGGTGTGGCAGCTTTGATCGCCGTGTTGTCGGTGATGAATGGCTTTGAAAAAGAGCTAACCTCACGCACACTGAGCATGTCGGCGCATTCTGTTATCACGGGTTCTGACGGTACATTAAGTGATTGGAAAGCACTAGAAACGCGCGTACAAAAGCACCCAGAACTCGTTGGTAGCGCGCCCTTTGTTGAAGGGCAAGGCATGTTTAGCCAAGGTGCGCGTGTAAAAGGCGCGCAGGTGCGTGGCATTGATCCTGCCTTAGAAGGCGCCGTCTCGACCATCGCCGAAAAAATTGAAACTGGCGATCTCAATGCGCTCAAACCCAAAAGTTTTGGTGTATTACTCGGCTACGATCTTGCTCGCTCAATGGGTGTCGTCGTCGGTGATAAAATCACCCTGATTACCCCACATGTTTCCCCCACACCTGCAGGTGTGGTACCTCGTCTCAAGCGCCTTAATGTGGTTGGTACATTCAAGATTGGCTCCAATGAATATGATAGTGCGTTAGCCATTATGCATGTGAGTGATGCTGGCAAGCTATTTAAATTACCATCGGGCAATGTGTCTGGTTTACGCTTAATGTTTGATGATGTGAACGATGCGCCACGTATCACCCGTGAACTGATGGCTGATTTACCCGCCAGCTATTTCGGCTTTGACTGGACCCATAAATACGCCAATTTTTTCCGTGCCTTAAAAATGGAAAAGAAGGTTATGTTCATTATTTTATTGCTGATTGTCGCCGTTGCTGCATTCAATATAGTTTCTACCTTAATCATGGTAGTCACTGATAAACAAGCAGATATTGCTATTCTTCGTACCTTAGGAATGACCCCGCGTGGCATTATGGGGGTATTTATTGTGCAAGGCACGATTATTGGTTTTATCGGTACGATTTTAGGAATTATTGGCGGTGTTTTGCTTGCGCTTAATTTCGATACTCTCATCTCAGGTGTTGAAAAATTAACGGGGTATCAATTCTTCCCGCCCGATGTCTATCTAATCGATAAATTCCCGTCTGACTTACTTGTTTCTGATGTAGTCACCATCGGTATTACGGCATTTGTATTGACTATGATTGCCACGCTCTACCCTGCTTGGCGCGCAGCACAAACCCGCCCTGCGGAGGCGTTGCGTTATGACTAAATCAGCCGTTATTCAATGTGAAGATATCAGTAAACGTTTTGTCGATGGCGAACTAGAAACACAAGTATTGCATGATATTAATCTCACGATTAATGCCGGCGATCAGATCGCAATTGTCGGTAGTTCTGGTTCGGGCAAAAGCACCCTGCTACATCTATTGGGTGGGCTCGATACTCCCACTAATGGTACCGTGCATATTCAAGGCCAAGATATCAGTGCGCTCTCTGTTGCTGCCGCCAGCAAAATGCGAAATAAAACACTAGGCTTTGTCTATCAATTTCATCATCTCTTGCCTGAATTAGATGCGGTGGAAAATGTTGCCCTGCCGTTAGTTATTGGCGGCACAAAACCCAAAACAGCACTAGCACAAGCCGCCGTATTGTTAGAAAAGGTCGGCCTCGACCATCGGCTCACACATAAACCATCAGAATTATCTGGCGGTGAACGCCAGCGCACAGCCATTGCCCGTGCGCTGATCACACAACCCGCTTGCCTACTCGCAGATGAACCGACAGGAAATCTCGACCACCACACAGCCGAACAAGTATTTGATTTAATGCTGGAACTGAATGCTAATTTAGATACTGCCTTAGTGATTGTGACGCATGATACAACGCTGGCAAACAGAATGGATAAGGTGTTAACGCTGAGAGATGGTAAGTTTCAGTAAAGTCTAACCACGCTTTCTACGCCGCGCTAACCAACTCCGAATCACCATTAACCGCCAGAGTAAACGGACAAATAATACTCCTAGCGCCGCCGCAATAATGCCGCAGACCAAACAGCCCAGCAAAAAAGGCTGCCAAATTTGCAACAGATCGGTTTGAAACCATTCCCATGTCATCTCAAAGCTATAGGCGCCTATAGGCACTTGTAATATCCATGCACCAACCTTATAAGCGTAAAAATAAATCAGCGCAAAGGTAAAAGGATTTGAGATCCAAGATCCTAACACTGCAACCGGTAAATTTACCCGAAAATAGATGGCCAGAGCCGCAGCAACAATCGTTTGACCTAATATTGGCATAAAACCAATAAATAGACCTAGCGCCAATGCCAAAGACACAGAGCGACGGTTCAAGTGCCATAAGCTTGGCTCCATTAAACCACGACCAAAGCGCTGCATGCTCGGATGAGCACGCAACTTCTTATGGTCTGGCATACAACGTTTTAAGAATTTTCTAGGCATGGGAATCTATCATTTGCATCAATGGCTATTATACCTGTAATCAATAAGCGGGTAGTCTTCCTGATTAACCTACACTTTGATTATTTCACGTTTAATTTTCACTTAAGCTACGCTTTCCTTCATAATACATCGTTTCTAAGCCACATTGAGTTATCCATGCGCCGATTTTGGCCACTCCTGCTGTTATCCATTATCTTACTGGTCGCCATCATGGCTCAGCAAGCTCGTGGGCCTGAAAAACAGGTAAGATCAGCCGCACCACAACGGATTATTTCCCTCGCCCCCAGCCTAACCGAAATAGCCTTTGAACTGGGTTTGGAAAACAAAATTAAAGGCGTTACCCGCTATTGCAACTATCCCCCTGCTGCTAAATCATTACCTCGTATTGGTAGTTTTTTAGATCCTAACTTTGATGCGATTGTACAACACCAGCCTGATCTTGTTTTATTGCTAGATAATACACCTCGCATCTCACAGCAACTGCAACAGCTGGGGATCCCAACGCTCGCCGTTAATAATGAAACATTGTCTAATATTGATCATGCGATCGATCAAATTGGTGATGCCACAAGCACACAACAGCAAGCCACCACACTCCGCCAATCCATCCAGCAAGCCATTTCTCAGATCCAACAAAAAGTCGCCAAGCAAAACAAACCAAGTGTACTGCTTATTATCAGCCGAGATAGTGATGAAGGCGCTTTAAGCAACCGCTATATCGCCGGCCATCATGATTTTTATCAGTCACTGATTCAGCTTGCCGGCGGTATTAACGCCTACCCATATACCCGTACCGCCATTCCCAGCCTCTCTGCTGAGGGGATCTTGCAACTCAATCCTGATATCATTATTGAACTTTTCCCCGCTGCTGATGAACATCCCTTTGATTTGCAAAAAATCCAACAACAATGGCAACAGCTTAATAATATCAGCCCACTCACCGCGATACACAATAATCAACTTCATATGATAGAAGCAGACTACACCACCATCCCTGGCCCACGCCTGCCCTTATTGCTTAAGAATATTGCCCAACTGATTCATCCCGGTTTAAATTGGGAAGACAGCTAAATGTCACTCATTGAAATCCAACAACTTCATCTTAAAATAGATGATAACCCTATCCTATCTGATATCAACTTAAGCTTCACAAAAGGTGATTACCTTTGTTTGCTCGGCCCTAATGGCGCAGGGAAAAGCACGCTCATTAAAACGCTAATCGGTCTATATCCTATTAATTCAGGTGAGATCCTATTGCAAGGCAAGCCACTCAATCACTATTCACCCAAACACCGTGCCCAACAAATCAGCTATGTGCCACAAGTGCATACCCACGTATTACAGCATAAGGTTGTCGATTTTATTCGGATGAGTCGTTATCCCTGGCGACATAGTTTATCTTCGTGGACACCCGCTGACCAACAGGCTATCGACCACGCTTTTGCACTCACCCACACCGCAAATTTTGCAGATCGGCCTATGCAAGAGCTGAGTGGTGGTGAAACCCAGCGCATTATGATTACCGCAGCCTTAGCCCAGCAAAGCCAAGTGCTGCTATTAGATGAACCTTGTAGCTTCCTTGATCCGCGCTATCAAACAGAAATACACAATTTAATCTACCAGTTGAACCAACAACATGGGATCAGCATTATTGAAGCCAGCCATGATATTAATCATGCCGCTGTCCATAGCCAGCATATTTTGGCACTCAAACAAGGGCAAGAAAATTGGCAGGGTAAATCAGCACACTTCCTAACGCCAGATCGATTAGCTAATTTATATGATCAAAACTTTGTCCTTAGCACGCATCCAACAACAGGCGCCACCATCGCGCTAACGGCAGCCTAATGCAAAAATCACAACTTACCCTATCGCTACTTGTTATCGCCAGCCTCCTGATCCTGTTTATTACGCCACAGCTTGGCTTGCAACTAGATGATGACAGCCAGCGCCGTGTATTGCTCGATATTCGCCTGCCACGTGTACTCTTCGCCTTTATCGCCGGTGCAGGTCTCGCGCTCTGCGGCATGGTATTTCAAACCTTATTCCATAACCCCCTTGCCACGCCTTTCACGCTGGGTGTCGCCAGTGGTGCATCGCTAGGGGCAGCACTTTATGTTGCCGCTGGCATCAGCTTTAGTCTCTTCGGTATTGCAGGCGGTACACTGGCTGCTTTTATCGGTGCCCTATTCGCCATCACAATTGTTTACAGTCTCAGTCGTTTACGGCGACAGTTTGAACCTAATACGCTATTGCTCATCGGTGTCGCACTCAGCTTCTTCTTCTCCAGTCTTATTTTATTTAGCCAATATCTCAGTAATATCACTGATAGTTTCCGTATTATTCGCTGGTTAATGGGCAGCCTCACCATTATTGGCTACCACGATATTTTTCAACTGCTCCCGTTTGTTGCCCTCGTTACTGCTACCATTATTTGGGCTGCGCCAGAGCTCAACCTACTCACCACTGGCGATGAAATTGCGCTAAGTCGGGGTGTAAACGTTACAAAACTACATTTCCTCCTATTTTTTATTACCTCTCTCTGTGTCGGTGCTATTGTCGCTTTATGTGGACCCATCGGCTTTGTTGGCATGATGGTACCGCATATTTGTCGCTTGCTTATCGGCAATGACCATCACACTCTCACGCCAGCCACCCTCCTTTTTGGCGGCAGCTTCCTCGTTTTATGCGACACAGTTGCACGCCTCATTCTGGCGCCGACAGAACTACCCGTCGGTATTATTAGCACCTTACTAGGCGGTCCTTTCTTTTTATGGTTGCTGATCCGCAAAAAATAAGCTTAAATATAGTAATGACTTTGGCCATGCGATCTACTTCCTACTGCTTCATAGTTGGCGCTTTATTTCTAAGTTCAGCCGCGGTGGCGTGCCCTCTTTCTAAAGCAGAGCTCGCTTTAGCTACACGCATTCAATTTGAAACCACTTTAACGGCACTTGAAGACACTGTGGATGCGATACCGCTAGACCAACTCTACCAACAATATCACTATCATCATATCTGGCTAAAAAATGGGCAGCCCACAGCACAAGCAGAACAAGCGATAGCCAGTATTTTGGCCGCTTCAGATGAGGGTTTATCTCCCAATGATTATCACTATGATCTGATTAACATCCCCAGTAACACAACTGATCTACAAGCCCTTTGGCGCTATGATGTTTTGCTCTCTGATGGCCTAATAAAACTAACGCACGATCTCCGTCAAGGTCAATTTATCCCCGTTGATATTGATCCAGAATGGGATATACAACAGCCTTTTTTCAACGCGGTTAATTTTCTCACCAATGCGCTTAGAGAACCCAATTTACGTTCCCAATTACAAGATCTTGCACCAAGCCACCCTAGCTATCGTGCACTCAAGCGTCAGCTTGTATATTACCAATCTATTGCCAACAAAGGCGATTGGGCCATCCTGCCCGATTCCCCCACGCTGCGACCAGAAGACGAAGATCCCGCTATCGGTGCTTTACGCCGACGCATTGCCACAGAGCAAGGTGAATCTCTCCCCACTATCGCAACTTATCTTGCGAACACCTATGATCCTGAATTAGTCGAACGCGTTAAACAAATGCAACAACGTTATGGTATCGCGGCAGATGGTGTTATTGGCCCTGCAACACGTGCCACTTTCAATATCAGTGCCGCTCAGCGCGCCCAACAGATTCGGATCAATCTTGAACGCTGGCGCTGGTTACCGCACACACTTGGTAGCCGCTATATTTTTGTCAATCTACCCAGCTTTACATTGCAAGCCATTGACCAGCAGCGCACGGCACTCGACATGCGTGTTATCGTCGGCCGAAAAGATCGACAAACCCCCAGCCTTGCGGGCGATATCAATCACCTCGTGATCAATCCCTACTGGAATGTGCCCCACAGTCTCGCATTCAAAGATGTCTTACCCCATCAACAAGCCGACCCTAGCTATCTTGCACATAAAGGAATTCGTGTCTATCAAAAAGTCGGCGGCCGCTCGCGTGAGGTTAATCCTGATGAGATTGATTGGGCGCAATATAGTGAACATAACCTGCCCTTCCGGTTTCGCCAAGATCCTGGATCAAAAAATTCCTTAGGCAAAATAAAATTCATGTTCCCTAATAAGCATAGTATTTATTTGCATGACACGCCAAGCCGCCGCCTATTCAAACGGTCAAATCGTTATTTTAGTTCTGGCTGTGTTCGCGTTGAAAATCCACTCGCCTTAGCAGAGTTTGCGCTTCAGCAACCCGCAGAAGGTGTCGCAAAACGCATCGCCAGTAGACGAAATAAAACACAATTTCTCAAGGAACCTATTCCTGTTTATCTGGTCTATTTAACAGCTTGGAGCGATGCACAAGGTATCCACTTTACCCCCGATATATACAAGCGAGATGAATTAATGGCAGAAGTCATCCCTTAAAAGTGCGGTCTATTTTAGATGCATTATTTTAATGAAATCTCTTTGGTATACTTGCATTTATATCCTAACACATTGTATAGTCAAAGGTTATCATTCAAAATTACTTGTGGAACATAGCATGACAAAACGCATCGCCACTTCAAGAAGGCAATTTATCCAACTCGGTTTGGGTGCCAGCATGGGCGTTGCAACCGCATTGACCATGCCCAATGCCTATGCAAAAGCAGTGCAAAACCCAGAGCGGAGAATCGCCTTCAAGAACCTACACACAGGCGAAAAAGTAGACACCGTTTACTGGGTAGAGGGAGAATACCTTATCTCCGAATTGAGTGATATTAATAGTGTGTTGCGTGATCACCGCACCGATGAAATTATGCAAATGGATACCCAACTGCTCGATCAGCTCCACCAATTACAACAAACACTCAGCACCACCAACCCCTTCGAAGTTATCTCCGCTTACCGCTCCCCACAAAGCAATGCCGAACTCAATGAAAATAGCAGTGGTGTTGCCAAGAAAAGCTTGCATATGCAAGGTCGTGCCATTGATATTCGCCTATCGCAAGTTGCGCTCGCAGATCTACATGGCGCCGCAAAATCACTTAAAGCAGGTGGTGTCGGTCGCTATTCTCGCTCAGGTTTTATCCATTTAGACACGGGAACCATTCGTAGCTGGGGAAAATAACTATCCTGAAATGATTTTATACTAAAAATTACAATTCAAAATTGCACTGGATTTACGTTCCAGCTAGCTGAACAAGGAAAAACATACCATGACACAACCTATCGTTGTTTGTGCGCTCTATCAGTTTGTCACACTTGATAATTATCGTGATCTACAAACCCCACTCCTCCGCCTCATGCAAACCCATGAAATCCGCGGCACCTTGCTACTCGCACAAGAAGGTATCAATGGTACCGTGGCAGGTTCACGCCAAGCCATTAACACCCTGCTCTCTCATTTACGTAGCGATCCACGGCTTAATCATATCGGCACCAAAGAATCGTTTACTGATTCCCTCCCGTTTCTGCGTAGCCGCGTCAAACTCAAAAAAGAAATCGTCACCATGGGCATCGAAGGTATCGATCCCAAACAGGTCGTCGGCACTTATGTAAAGCCTAAAGATTGGAATGATCTGATTAGTGATCCAGACGTATTGCTGATTGATACCCGTAATGACTATGAATACCAAGTCGGCACCTTCAAACATGCCGTTAATCCCAATACTGATAGTTTTCGTGAATTCCCTGACTACGTTAAAACCCACCTCGATCCAAGCAAGCATAAAAAAGTTGCCATGTTTTGTACGGGTGGTATCCGTTGTGAAAAATCAACTGCCTATCTAAAAGAACAAGGCTTTGATGAGGTGTATCACCTTGAAGGCGGGATCCTGCAATATATTGAAGATGTCGCTGAGCAAGAATCTCTCTGGCAAGGTGAATGTTTTGTCTTCGATGAACGCGTTACCGTCAATCACCAGCTCGAAAAAGGCCACTATGACCAATGTAATGCCTGCCGCTTACCGATCACCGAAGCCGACAAAAGCAATGATAAATATCAACATGGTATTAGCTGCCCAGATTGCTTTGATAAAACCACACCAGAGCAAAAATCTCGCTTCCGAGAGCGTGAACGCCAAATGGCACTCGCCAACGCGCGGGGAGAAAATCATCTCGGCGTTGACACCCAAGATACCATCCGAAAAAACCGGGCAGCTAAAGTTGCCATTATCAAACAACAACAAGCTTTCAGCCAGAAACAACAATATAACCTGAACTCTGGATAAGCATAGGCACCCAGAGTGCAGGTTATATAGATAGACTACGGCTTTGGAATAAGATATTATTCTCTCTATGTGGTACTTGGTATGATTACCTGACCTAATACGTCACTTTATGCCGTCCATCTGGATTTAATGCCGTATAATTGGATAGAATTAAACATTAAAAACACATAAAAACACATAAAAACACAACAATATCAATGTCATACCTATTCTGGCATGGAATATGCTTGTTTAACTGTGAACACCACATTATTTTTTAAGGAGATTTATAAAATGAAAAAACTATTAATAACAAGCGCATTACTAGCTGGCCTCGCGGCACCTTTACATTCTGCAACGGCAGCAACGGGTTTAACAGATGTAAGTGTTAATCTACCCAATATTATTATTTTGCATTATTTGGATAGCGTTGCATTAACGTTTACAGCAACGGCAGATACATCTGTTGTTGAAACAAATGTAACAGGTAGTGGTCCATTAGGTGCGCTGACTGTCGCTGGTGGCTTAACTACGGGTTCATTATCTGTAGCTGGCATTGACTCAGTTAACCTAAGTGCTGTTCCTGTTACCATCAATAATGCTTATGCTATTCGTGGCTTATCAGCAAGTGGAGATGCAAGCGTATCAAATGTAATTACCACCGCCGATGCAACAAAAGGTGGCTCAACAGTAACTTTATCTAATCCTGGTGTAAGTGCAGCTACAATTACATTAGGTGGATTAGGTGGTGCCAATGCTGTTTTTGGTAATGTTACCTTTGATGTTGATTTATCTGCTGCAACAGAATCAGGTAATCACACTGGTGCCCAATACACAATCACCGCTGCGGGCATTTAATACCTACATACTGTCATGATTTTTTCCCTCTTTCAATGCGGCCTATATTATTATGGCCGCATTTTTTTTATCTGCTTGCTGATGATCAGTACAGCGATACCCCTGCCCTCTTTTGCGGCCTGCCCAAGTGGTACTAGATTAACCACGGATAACCGGGTGCGAGAACGATTATCACCACAAAATTTTGCGCTGCCAGCAGGATCTTTATCGGCCTCGATCGATCTTGGTTCTGCCTTTGCCAGCGCTAATCTTAATTTAACGGATCCAAGCAGCCTTACGCAAACAATATCAATTGGCCCCCGCCCGCGTTATTGGCGATTAAGAATGCCTAGAAATTTCCCGATTACCAGTGATGATCTCACTGTCACTTACCGCATTACCGGCGCGAATGGACAATCTAATGTGATTAGTGCACCTGCTAATGCTAATTCTGTAGTGGGCGCAACAGTACAATCATCAAATATTACAACACGTAATAATAGGCGACGTGTTCGCTTTTTTGGCTCAGTTGTCCTTGCTCTAGATTTAAGAACCGCACTGATATCCGGCCGCCACAAGGGAACACTGACCGTTACTATTGACTGCTTTTAGCGTAAGGATTCTAGCCATGATAAAAAAATACTGCATGCCCGGCCAAATACTCGCCATCTTAATGCTCTTCTTTAATGTGAGCATAAGCGTTGCTGAAGAAGCCAATCTTTTGCCGCCACCACAAGTTGCGGTCTCGCCCTCTGTGATTGAAACTGTGCTCGGCAATAAACCAAGCAATGAAGTCATTCATGTGTATAACCTCGGTGATAAACCCTTAACAATATCCACCACCGTGGCACATTGGGATACAAATAAAAATAATCAGGTACGCGTTATTCCGCCCACTGAGCAATCGCTTGACCAATGGATCATCATTAACCCGCTTAGCTTTACCATCCCTGCTGGCAAAAGTCAGGTTGTTCGGCTATCAATTCGTCCTCAAGCTATTCCCGCTGAGGGAGAGCATCGAGGCATGGTGTTTTTCGAAAACAAACAAGATAATTCAGAAATTGAAGGCGTTTCTGCATTATTCAGAATTGGGGTTGGTATCTATGGACTTGCTGGTAATATTACGCGACAAGGTACATTACAAGCACTCACATTGGACAAAGAAAATAACTTACAATTTACCATTAAAAGCACAGGTAACGCCAATATCCGATTGACTGGGCAATATAGTGTCTGGCGAGAAACTGACTTTCCAACAAACAAGATGCCACCACTTTTTGATCTCACAGGAAAAGACACAAACTTACCCGCAACACTACTAGATGTAACCGCCTTACCCACAACCCCTGTATTGGCAAATACCACACGCACATTAGTGGTCCCCGTTAATGTCCCCCAACAAGCGGGTGAATATATAGTATTCGTTAATGGGATGCTTGGTGAGACACCTATCAAACAAGCTTTTGATATCAATACCCTTTAATCCTAGCTTAATTCTTATGCATTGTTATAGGTTCTTATTCATTCTATTGTTCTGTAGTGTTGGCTTTCCCGCCAGTAGTTATGCCGCCACCGAGCTACATAATGTAGAGCCGCTTTTTGTGGGCGTTTTCCTCAATGGCACCGAGCAAGAACCCATTAATATCTTTAAACAAGAAGACACTTATTGGCTCAGCACAGAGGATTGGCAAACACTACTCCAAATTCAGATTGAAATAACTTCCCCACCTTTTTCTATCAATAGTCCATTAGGACAACAAAAGATCGCAATCAATGATCTGCGTTCTGTTGATAATGTGGACTATCTATCACAGCAAACATTAGCCAAACTGCTTAAAGTCGAGTTACAGTTTATTGATTCACTTTTTGCCGTGTCTTTAGATGTGCCATGGACACCTGGTGCCGCATTAGCTACCGAATCTAAACTTGCAAAACCTAAGGCCAATAATGTCATTACTGCACCAAATAGTTCACTCAGTTTTATCAGATTCGAAAGCTTTAGCACCCACCAATTTAATAATCAGAGTGATGATGTTTTCAGTACTCTGGATGCGGGCGGCCGATTTGCAACAGGTACCTGGGCATTCCAGATTTCTCAAGAATATCCTGATGCCAATACGCCTATTAAGCTCAATCGATATTATTGGGATAAATATACCGATCAACATGCTGTTCGCCTAGGGAGTAATTATATTGGTCTCAGTCCGTTGCTACATAACTATGACTTTACGGGTGGACAATGGGCCTACAGTAACCAAGGAATAGATCAATACACGGACTTCGAGCGGGCATTCTCGCAAGATAGTTTTCTGGCAAATGATCAGCTACAACAACGTACCATTAGCCAACAAGGTGGGCCACCAGCAGGTATCGCTGAGCTAAGAATAAACAATACACCTGTCGCGCGTGTGCGTATTGGCCTAGATGGTCGTTATGAATTTCGTAATATTCCTGAAACCATGGGTGGCTTTAAGGTAGCTGAAATATACCTCTATGAACGCCACCTCCAACAAGAACCACTCGCTATTATTGATTACACACGTACCTTAGTTTCAGGTATGCTAGGAAAGGGCGAAATATTAATGCGTAGCGGACTCGGTGAAACGGGTAACAGCCTGTATCCTGATGAACCTCAATCCGGTGACTTCGCTAGTTTTATTCAAGCACGCTATGGACTATCTGATCGATGGACGGTTGAAACCACCTTACAGCGCAGCCTCAATGGTGATAATGAACTCTTGCTAACCAATCAATTTGCTATCAGCTCAAATTGGGCAACGGCATTCAGCCTCGCCAGCCGTAATAATCATTTTGGTGCGCAAGCCGAACTAACAGGCCTAGGTAATAACTGGGATTTCCGTTTCCGAGGGCTTCACCGTAGCGATGCGTATCAACAAGCAGATAGTGATAGTTTAGATGATTATAATTTGCGTACATTTTATCGCATTAATAAAGTATTTAACCTTGGTCTAGTAGGTCGTTATCTAAAAGATAATTCACAGCAAGATATCAATTTCCTTTTACCTGCAGCAGATTGGAGACCCAATCCACAATTTTTTGCCAGTGCTGTGCCTAACTTTGATGGGAATTACCGCCTTCATGCTAATTACAGATTCAACCCACGGCTACAATTTATTTCTGAATTTGAAGACGATCTATACACCCAACAATTGGATTACTATATTGATGATGACACCCTATTATCAATCGCACATGAATACCGTCAAAAAGATGGTGAATTCAGTAGCTATACGCTATTAGACTGGCGCCCCAATGGCGACCAATATGCACTCTGGCGGGCAGGTGTCAGTCTTAATAATGGTGATTCCACGGGATATTTACTCTCCTGGCAACGCATATTTACCCCAGGGCTTGAACTGAGCTTGGAATATCACAATCAATACCGTCTATTTGAAGAAAATGAGGATAATCACTTCTTGATGGTCAACCTTATTGTTGATTTTGCCCATGTCGGAAAACGCTTTCTGCCTGCTGACAATCGTTATGTTAATGCTACCAGAGGTGGTATTGTTGGTTCCATTAAACACGCTAATGGGGATACTATTCCAGTAGATGATATTGCCTTCAGAATTAATGGCCGACAACTTAATCAACAACAAGCAGGTGGTTATTTCCATCTCAATCATCTTAAGCCGGGGACGTATCAAATTAGTATTGATGAAAGCAAACTACCCATAGAATATGCACCTAAACACCGATATTATGACGTTGAAGTCGCTTCTTCTGCATTTACTGAAGTCAATTTTGAAGTGGTCGCCGAATACGGTATTGCAGGTAAAATTAGCCAACATAATGGTCAAGCCATAGCGGGTGCTAACATAACGTTGATATCAAATAATAATAAGGTCAGCCATAAAGCAAGCAGCAATCGTTTTGGTTTTTACCGAATAGATCAGCTCCCACCAGGTAATTATTCACTCACTGCAAATGATGGTGAAGGCAATATATCGCCAACGCTTATAATCGAGATTAAAAATGATTATCTATTTGGACAAGATATCTTCTTCCAATAATTAATTCATAATCCGCGATAACCATGAATGACCCATTACGTCACTTTATAACCTATCCTAACTTGTATCGCACTTCATTAAAATATAAAATACATTTAAATCAATTAATTACATTATAGGCATAGAAATTGCTTTAACTATAATAAGTGTAACGATTATTCATGTTTTCTTTACACACCCTAGCGTCGAACTCTCTCGCCCGCTCAGGAAATCTGTTTTTAAAAGGTGAACATTATGATCTCTAAATCTTATTTTTTTACACAAGCTTTTTTTACAATCTTGTTGATTGTTATTTTTGCAGTCACTATTTTTGTCATCTAAAACAACACAAACCGGCTACAAATAGAGAGCAAGAACATCATTTCTTTTTGAGTTTTATCCCGTATTCAGGTACGCTTGCTTACGCCCCAACTAACTGGATATAACGCATAAGAGTACCCATGCAGCTAATCGATAGCCACTGCCATCTAGATTTCTCTGAGTTTGATTCCGATCGCAATGCGATTTTGGCACAATGCCAACACCTTAATATTCACCATATCCTGCTCCCAGCAGTCACCAGAGAAACATGGTCTAAACTTATAGCCACCTGTAAACAATATCCACAGCTACACCCTACACTTGGCTTACATCCCATGTTTATGGATAAACATCAAGCTGAAGATATTGCTGCATTAAACCAAGCTGTAATCAGACATAATCCTATCGCAATCGGTGAAATTGGGCTGGATTTTTACCTACCTGACCATAATAAACCCGCACAGAAAACCCTTTTTAAGCAACAACTGGAAATCGCACAAACGCATAAACTGCCTGTATTGCTGCATATCCGTAAAGCTCATGATGATGCCCTGAAATTACTACGAGAAACACGGGTATCAGGCGGTATCGTCCATGCTTTTAATGGCAGCCTTCAACAGGCAGAAAACTATATTAAATTAGGATTCCTATTTGGTATTGGCGGTGCCATCACCCACCCACGCGCCACCAAACTCCGCCAGCGGGTGAAAGACCTACCCTTATCATCCTTAGCATTAGAAACAGATTCCCCAGATATGCCCCTATTTGAACGGCCAGGGCGTAATTCCCCTACCTATCTACCTGAAATACTCTCCTGCTTAGCAGAACTCAGAAATGAATCCATTGGCCGAATCGCACAAGTCACCACACACAACGTGCAACACTTGTGGAAGGAGGACAGTCCTTTAATTGATTAGCTTAAGGTGATAATTTCATGCATGCCATCTAAGCCTGATTTTTTATGAGTAATCAACAAAATGCTGGTTTTTGGCTTGTAGCTAATAATAGCATCAAGCATCTTTTTCTCGGTGACTGTATCCAAGCCTTCTCCCGGTTCATCTAGTATTAAAATAGGCGCATTCTTCAGTAAGGCACGGGCTATTGCAATACGTTTTGATTGCCCGCCAGATAGTTTAAGCCCTGCTTCGCCCACCCAAGTATCATAACCATCAGGCTGAGAAAGAATAAACTCATGGATCTGGGCTACACGGCAAACTTGTTCAATGTCAGCATCACTGGCATCCGGGTTTGCTAATAGTAAATTTCGCTTAATGGTGCTATTAAATAAAATAGTGTATTGGGTAAGCACACTGAAATATTGGCGACAATCATCACTGTGATATTGATCCAATGAATGACCACCCAAACTTATTTTACCCTCGTTTATTGGCCAAAACCTTAATAATAGATTACTGACGCTGGTTTTACCTGCACCGCTTGGGCCAACAATTGCTAGCTTCTTGCCTTCAGCCAGTTTAAAACTGAGCGAATGAATAGCATCAATATCCGTATCAGGATAGCGAAAACTAACATTCTCAAATTCAATATCATAATGTTCTGCTTGGGGTGATGGCTGGCTAGGCTCTGTTATTAGTGGTTTAGTATCAACAATTTCAAAGACCCTTCTTGCCGCAGCCAGAGTTTCTGGTAACAGCTGAAATGCCAGTGGCAACGGTGCAACAGCTTCAAAGCTAGCGAGCGCAAATAAGG
>DBOG01000056.1 GCA_002299915.1 Proteobacteria bacterium UBA652
GCGTTTCGCCACATCTAAAATAGTCTCATCCACGCCCGCCGTGACTGACTCACCATTTAAGGTGAATTGAATATTCATCGCTTCTGCTACTACTGCTGGATTTGCCGCCATTATTTCATCTCCGCCGACATTAACTCTTCTGGGAAATACTTCATCACGCATAATACGGGATTAGGAGCAGCCTGACCTAAACCACAAATAGAGGCATCCACCATCACTTCTGATAATTCCGTCAACAAACTTTCATTCCAGCTAGGCTCTTTCATGAGCGCCACCGCTTTGCCTGTACCCACCCGACAAGGCGTACATTGTCCACAAGATTCATCTTCAAAGAACTGCATCGCATTTACCGCTAAATCACGCGCCTTATCTTGGTCAGAAAACACCACAATCGCTGCCGAACCGATAAAACAACCATATTCCTGTAAGGTATCAAAATCTAATGGTATATCGCCTAATGAGGCAGGTAAAATCCCGCCTGATGCCCCCCCTGGGAAATAACCATAAAATTCATGGCCAGCTTCCATCCCGCCACAATATTCAGCAATCAATTCTCGCATCGTGATCCCCGCTGGTGCCAAATGCACGCCCGGCTTATTCACCCGTCCACTCACCGAGAAAGAGCGTAGGCCCACGCGATCATGCCGTCCATGCTGCGTTAATAACTCAGGGCCTTGCTCTAGGATATCCCGCACCCAATGCAAAGATTCCATATTATGTTCTAAGGTCGGCCGACCAAACAAACCCACTTCTGCCACATAAGGTGGCCGTAACCGAGGCATACCCCGCTTACCCTCAATCGACTCAATCATCGCCGACTCTTCACCACAGATATACGCGCCTACGCCGCGACGCAATTGAATTTCTGGCATGTTCTCTACTGGTGGATTTTCAATCAACTTCGCTATCTCCGCTTCCAACATCGTCCGACAAGCCGCGTATTCATCCCGCAGGTAAATATAAATTTTCTCAATACCTACTGCCCACGCCGCAATCAACATCCCATCCATAAACCGATGCGGGTCGCGCTCTAAATAAAATAAATCTTTAAACGTACCTGGTTCACCTTCATCGATATTGATGGCCATTAACCGTGGCCCATCCTGGCCGCGTACAATCCGCCATTTTCGGCCTGTCGGGAAGCCCGCGCCGCCTAAACCTCGTAAACCTGAATCTTCCATCATCGTCAACACAGACTCAACATCCAACTCACCGCTTAATACATTGCTGATAAGTTGCATAACCTCCAGCTGCTTGATATGCCACATAATCCACACATTCAGGTGCAATAGGTACAATATTATTCTCTGCCACCGCTGCCGCCACACTTGAGCTATCTGCGTGATCAATCGGATTCATGCCCACTATGGCAACGGGAGCTTTATCACACCGCCCCACACAAGGCACTTTCTGTACCCGAACCCCATCAGCCAAACCCGTTTCCAATAAATCAATTAAACCATGGGCGCCTTTCATCTCACAAGTCAATGATTCACAGACACGTACCGTTAAAGGTGGCGGCGGAGTCTCCCCTTCTTTCACTACATCAAAATGATGGTAGAATGTCGCTACTTCATAAATTTCCGCTTGCGACATTTTCATGATCCGAGCCAACGCGACCACATGGGCGGAAGAGATATGTTGATATGCATCTTGGATCTTATGCAAATTCTCAATCAAAAAATCCGTATCCAATGGTGCATCACCTAATAAAGCTTGCATCTCCGTAAAAGCGGGCTGCTCGACTTGCCGCCCTTTTGAAAACGCACGCGGCCGCTTTAATTTCCGACCCTCTGTCATAACACTGGCTGACTGCTTACTCATTCATTTCTCTCGCTGTATTCATTCTTGGCGCACCATGTCCCTAACCCTATTCTACGCTTCACCGCGCCGAGAATAAAGTGTTTCTGCTAGATTAAACGGATTATAAGCTCTAAAAATAACGCGCACAAAAAAACCGGCCTAGGCCGGTTTTTCATATTTTCTTGATTTTACGTTAAGTTTCTTCTTCGTCTGCTTCAACGTCTTCAACAATCTCACGGTCAACCCATTCAATAATTGCCATCGGTGCTTTATCGCCGGCTCGAAGACCCGTTTTTAAAACCCGTAAATAGCCACCAGGACGGTCTTTACTGCGAGGACCAATCTCGTCAAACAATTTAGTCACAATAGCACGATCACCTAAGCGAGAAAATGCTAAACGGCGATTCGCAACGGAATCTGTTTTAGCCAAGGTGATTAACGGCTCAACCACACCGCGCAGTTCTTTTGCTTTTGGTAAGGTTGTGCGGATCACTTCATGTTGCAACATCGACACCGCCATGTTTTTAAACATTGCCTTACGATGACTGCTGTTTCTATTTAATTTCCGACCACTTTTACGATGACGCATTTTTCTATCCTATTTCTAAATATATGATTAACAACTTAGCCCATTAAACCAGCTTTATCTTCAAGCGCTGCAGGTGGCCAATTATCCAATTGCATACTTAATGATAGGCCGCGTGTCGCCAATACATCTTTAATTTCAGTTAATGATTTTTTACCCAAATTAGGTGTTTTCAACAATTCATTTTCAGTCCGCTGAATTAAATCACCAACATAATAAATATTTTCAGCTTTCAAGCAATTTGCTGATCGTACGGTTAAATCAAGCTCATCAATACCTTGTAATAAAGCAGGATCCATCTCAACAACGGGCTCAACTGTAATTACTTCTGCTTCTGCATCTAAATCAACAAAAGACACTAATTGCTCACGCAAAATAGTCGATGCATAACGTACCGCATCTTCTGCATCTAAGGTACCATCTGTTTCAATATCCAAAATCAACCGATCCAAATCAGTCCGATTTTCTACCCGTGCACTTTCAACATCATACGTCACACTACGAACAGGACTAAATGACGCATCAATATATAGCTGGCCGATAGGACGATCTGTCTCATCCGCTGCAGCGCGTATATTTGAAGGTACATAACCACGGCCTTTCTCAACTTTTAATGTTGCACTGATGCTGCCACCTGTTAAGTTGGCAATCACATGGTCAGGGTTGATCACTTCAACATTATGTGTTGATTGAATATCGCCTGCTGTCACAGGGCCAACACCTTCTTTATTTAGCGTCAATACGATGTCATCAACCTCATGTAATTTGAAGGCAACACCTTTCAAATTAAGCAAAACATCTAACACATCTTCTTGCACGCCCGTTATCGCGTCATATTCGTGTACCACGCCATCAATTTGTGCTTCAACAATGGCTGCGCCATCCATAGAAGACAATAAAATACGACGTAACGCACTACCAAGCGTATGTCCAAAGCCACGTTCAAGTGGTTCTAGCGTAAGCTTAGTACGGTATGTGCTAATGTTTTTAGTATCCACTAATAGTGGCTTCAAAAATGGATTTGTAAAAGTCGCCATGCCTATTCCTCTTCCGTTTGTACTGCCCAGGTTAACCAGATAATGATTGCGGGGTTTCTCACCGCAAAGCTAAATTTATCTAGAGTACAATTCAACCACTAAATTTTCATTGATATCCATCGCTAAATCATCACGCTCTGGAATCGATTTGAATGTGCCAGAAAGTGCTTTTGCATCTACTTCTACCCACTCAGGTAAACCAAACTGTTCAGCGACAGACATCGCACCGATAATACGATCTTGTTTCTTCGCTTTTTCACGAATTTCAACCTTATCGCCTATCTGCACCTGATATGACGGTACATTAGTAACTTGGTCATTCACAACAATTGCCTTGTGAGAAACAAGCTGACGCGCTTCAGCACGTGTACCTGCATATCCCATGCGGTAAACAACATTATCTAACCGTTGCTCTAGCATTGACAACAAGTTTGCACCTGTTGCGCCTTTTTGTTTATCAGCGGCTTTATAGTAGTTTCTGAATTGCTTTTCTAACACACCATAAATACGACGGATCCGTTGTTTTGCACGCAATTGCAATGCATAATCTGAATCACGCGAACGCCCTGCGCCATGTTGGCCAGGCTTTTGATCAATTTTACATTTTTTCTCTAATGGATTATCTCTGCTTTTAAGCAGTAAATCTGTGCCTTCTCTTCGACTGAGCTTACACGTAGGGCCACGATATTTTCCCATCTTATTATCTCCTCAGTTGATTAAACGCGACGGCGTTTTGGCGGACGACAGCCATTATGTGGAATCGGTGTCACATCGGTAATATTATTAATCTTGAAGCCAAGATTATTTAATGCACGTACCGCAGACTCACGACCAGGCCCTGGGCCCTTAATTTCAACATCAAGATTTTTCATGCCAAATTCTTGCGCGGATTCACCTGCTTTTTCAGCAGCGATCTGAGCAGCAAACGGCGTGCTTTTCCGTGAACCACGGAACCCACTACCACCTGATGTTGCCCACGCTAGGGCATTGCCTTGACGATCGGTAATTGTAATAATAGTGTTGTTAAATGACGCATGCACATGTGCGATGCCATCAACAACATTCTTTTTGACACGCTTACGGCGTGCTGATGTATTTGTTGCCATTTGTTGAGAAACCTCTACTTAGTCACTAAACGACGAGGACCTTTCCGCGTCCGTGCATTTGTTTTTGTACGTTGTCCACGCAAAGGTAAACCACGACGATGACGCACACCTCGGTAACAACCGAGATCTTTGAGACGTTTAATATCCATAGATACTTCACGTCGCAAATCACCTTCTACAGTATATTTTGCGATTTCTTTACGTAAGGTCTCAACTTCTTGTTCTGTTAGGTCTCTCACTTTCACACCTGGCGACACTTTTGTATCATCACAGATTTTCAGCGCACGCGAGCGGCCAATACCATAAATTGAAGTCAAACCAATTGCCACGTGCTTTTGCACGGGGACATTAATTCCAGCTATACGAGCCATTAAGTCATCCTACTTCTTAAAGGGTTAAGCGAACCATTTTAACATAAAAGGTACCCGCTTAACAAAAATTAATTTGATTCATACCCAAGCCAGCTTGGGTATAACACTTTCTAACCTTGACGCTGCTTATGACGTGCCTCTTTACAGATCACACGTACAACGCCTTTTCTTTTTACCACTTTGCAATTACGGCAAATCTTTTTCACTGATGCTTGTACTTTCATCATCAATCTCCACTAAATCATTACTAACTTTAAATACAGTCTGTAGTTACCCAAGGAAACCAGACATACCGTTACTACCTTTGTTCGCTTTCTTACCTAACGATTGGTATTGCTGTGACATTAAATGTGACTGTACTTGAGACACAAAATCCATCACCACCACCACGATAATGAGCAGGGAAGTCCCACCAAAATAAAAGGGTACTTTCCAATACAAAATCAAAAACTCAGGCAATAAACATACGATTGTAATATATGCTGCACCTGCTAGCGTTAACCGACCCATTACAGTATCAATATAACGCGCGGTTTGCTCACCCGGACGAATCCCTGGTACGAACGCACCTGATTTTTTCAAGTTATCTGCTGTTTCCCTTGGGTCGAATACTAATGCGGTATAAAAGAAACAGAAGAAAATAATCAACAAGGCATATAAACCGACATATAACGGTTGTCCTGGTTGCATCAATGAGGTGATGTTTTCTAACCTGCCCCAGCCTTCAGAAGCACCTAACCAGCCACCCATTGTTGCAGGGAACAAGATCAAACTTGATGCAAAAATAGGTGGAATCACCCCTGCCATATTCAATTTCAGTGGTAGGTGGCTCACTTGGCCTGCTGACATCTTCCGCCCTTGCTGCTGTTTCGCAAAATGAATTGGAATACGGCGTTGTCCACGTTCAACAAACACCACAAATGCAGTGACCGCCAATGCCAATACCGCAATTGCAATCACCAAGGCGCTATGTAGTTGTCCTGTTCTCGCCAGTTCCAGTGTCCCCGCGACAGCAGAAGGCAAGCCCGCCACAATCCCCGCAAAGATAATCAATGAAATACCATTTCCAATACCACGTTCAGTGATCTGCTCACCCAGCCACATCAAGAACATCGTACCCGTTACCAAACTCACAACCGCAGTAATTCTAAACAATAGACCAGGATCAATCACCACACCAATACCGCCACCTGCACTTTGAGTTTCAAGTGCAATCGCGACACCTAGCGCTTGGAATGTGGCTAACGTTAGGGCACCATAACGTGTATATTGCGTTATCTTGCGTCGCCCTGCCGCACCTTCTTTTTTCATTTGTTTCAGCTTTGGATGCACAGCCGTTAACAACTGCATAATAATCGATGCCGAAATATACGGCATAATGCCCAGTGCAAAAACAGACAGTCGAGATAAAGCACCACCCGAGAACATGTTAAACATATCCAAGATAGAACCTTTTTGTTGATCGAACATAATAGCCAATGCATTAGGATCAATTCCTGGCACAGGAATAAACGTCCCTAGGCGATAGACCAACAAGGCACCTAGCACAAACAACAAACGTTGTTTTAACTCAGTTAAATGCCCGCTAGCTAACAGTGATTGTGCTTTATTTTTTTCCACGTTTTACTCTTCTACCTTACCGCCAGCGGCTTCAATTGCTTTAAGCGCACCTGCTGTTGCGACCAACCCTTTCAAGGTAACGGCCTTTTTAATTTCACCTGATGCAATCACTTTAACGCGTTGCACGCCCGCTGCAACAATACCTGCTGCTTTAAGACCCAACACATCAATCACATCCATAGTCAAGTTGTTTAAAGTATCAAGGCGAATTTCTGCTGACAACGCTTGTTTGCGAGAGTGGAAACCCACTTTAGGCAAACGGCGTTGTAAAGGCATTTGACCACCTTCAAAGCCACGTTTATGAAAACCACCTGAACGTGCTTTTTGACCTTTATGGCCACGACCCGCTGTCTTACCTAAGCCAGAACCGATACCGCGACCAGCACGTTTTGCTGTTTTTTTAGCACCTTCCGCGGGTGCAATTGTATTTAACCGCATATTATACATCCTCAACCTTTAACAGATACGACACATGATTGATCATGCCGCGATTTTCAGGCGTATCGATAACGACTGAGCTGCTTCCTGTTTTTCTTAAACCTAAGCCTGCAACACACGCTTTGTGTTTCGCCAACCGGCCAATGGTGCTTTTCACCAATGTAACTTTAATTTTTCCAGCCATGACTTTATTCCATAATCTCAGCGACAGTCTTGCCGCGTTTTGCTGCAACTGATTCTGCATCAGTCATATCAGCTAACCCATTTATTGTGGCACGCACTACATTCAATGGATTAGTTGAGCCATTCGACTTCGCTAATACATTACTTACGCCAACCACATCAAACACAGCTCGCATCGCACCACCAGCGATAACCCCCGTACCTTCTGATGCCGGCTGCATAAATACTTTCGCAGCACCATGACGCGCGGTTAAAGGGTGTTGTAATGTACCATCCGCAAGGCTGACATCACGCATATTACGACGCGCCTCATCCATTGCTTTTTGGATGGCAACCGGCACTTCACGTGCTTTACCTTGACCAAATCCAACTCGACCTTTTCCATCACCAACTACCGTTAATGCTGAAAAACCAAATACACGACCACCTTTGACTACTTTCGCAACGCGACGTACACCTACTAGGCGTTCTAACAAACCATCTGCTGGTCCTTGACGTTCATTTTGTGCCATTCTAAATAACCCTTATAAATTAAAACTGCAAGCCAGATTCACGGGCTGCATCAGCCAATGCTTTAACACGCCCATGGTATTTAAACCCAGAGCGGTCAAACGAGACTTCTTTAATGCCTGCTTTGATGGCACGATCAGCAACGGCTTTACCGACGGCTGCTGCTGCGGTAACATTACCTGTACCTTTCAAGCCTTTCTTTACTGTTGCATCTAACGTTGATGCGCAAGCGATAACTTTATCGCCGGCAGGTGACAACACTTGTGCATAAATATGTTGCGAGGTGCGGTGAACAGACAACCGATGCGCCTCGAGCTTCTTCAATTTCGCTCTGGTTTTCACCGAGCGACGTAAACGTGAAATTTTCTTATCCATTTTCGTAGCCTAATTATTGTTTCTTAGCTTCTTTACGAGCAACATGTTCATCTGCATAACGCACACCTTTACCTTTATAAGGCTCCGGTGGACGGTAAGCACGAATATCTGCTGCAACCTGTCCTACCACTTGCTTATCAGCACCACTGATAACGATCTCTGTTTGGCTCGGCGTGTCCACTTTGATGCCTTCAGGCACTTGATGTGAAACAGGGTGAGAGAAACCCAAGGTTAGCTCTACTTTCTGGCCTTGTGCTTTCGCACGATAACCGACACCAATCAATGTTAATTTCTTCTCAAAACCTTGCGTGACACCATGCACCATATTATTCAATAAAGCGCGCGTCGTACCTGACATCGCAATCGATAATTTACTTTTTGTCTTTGCTGAACATACTAATGAGCCGTCTTCTTGTGAAACAGCTACATCAGGATGAATAGCACGAGACAATGAGCCCTTTGTACCTTTAATAGATACGCTGGCCTCACTCATTGTGACTTCTACACCCGCCGGGATAACCACCGGCATATTTGCAATTCGTGACATTCCTTCTTACTCCAATCTTAACTAACAGCGCAGAGCACTTCACCGCCCTGGCCTAAACTTCTTGCTTTACGATCCGTCATCACACCTTGTGATGTTGATACAATCGCCACACCCAAACCTGCCAAAATTTTAGGCAAATCAGATGCTGATTTATACACCCGCAATCCTGGACGGCTAACGCGATCGATCTTGGCAATAACAGGCTTACCCTCGAAATATTTCAAGTCGATCGTCAATACAGGCTTCGTCCCGTCCGCAACGGCATAGCTCGCCACATAACCTTCTTCAACCAATACTTTTGCAATGCTCACTTTCACGTTAGATGAAGGCATGCTGACATCGATTTTCTTAGCACTTTGTGCATTGCGAATACGCGTTAGCATATCGGCGATAGGATCTGTCATACTCATAATTATTTACTCTTAAACTCTAAATTTAATTTATCTGGTTTACCAGCTTGCCATCACAACGCCTGGCACATCACCACTTATCACATGTTCACGCAATTTATTCCGTGACAAACCAAACTTGCGGTAATAGCCATGTGGGCGGCCGGTTATTTCACAACGATTACGCTGGCGTGATGCACTTGAATCTCGTGGTAATGCGCGGAATTTCTTCGTTGCTGCTTCACGATCTTCAAAAGACAGTGACTCATCAAACATTTGCTTTTTCAATTCCGTACGCTTAGCGGCATATTTTGCGACTAGCTTTGCACGTTTAACTTCGCGATTGATCATGCTACGTTTTGCCATAATAAACTCGTCCTAATCCTGGTTCTGTTTTCTAAAAGGGAATTTAAACGCACTTAATAAAGCACGCGATTCTTCTGCTGTTTTTGCAGTGGTATTAATCGTAATATCCATACCCCGCAAGGTATCAATTTTGTCATAGTCAATTTCAGGGAAAATGATTTGCTCTTTCACACCCATACTATAATTACCTTGACCATCAAATGATTTTGGGTTCAAACCACGAAAATCACGGATACGCGGGATAGAGATCGTAATCAAACGATCTAAAAAGTCATACATCTGATCTGCACGCAATGTCACTTTACAGCCCACTGGCCAGTCTTCACGCAGCTTGAATCCTGCAATTGATTTTCTGGCAAGTGTGACCACTGGCTTTTGACCCGCAATTTTTGCCATATCCCCAACCGCGTTCTCCATGACTTTCTTATCTGTCAACGCTTCGCCCACACCCATATTAAGGGTGATTTTTGTGATCCGAGGCACTTCCATTACAGATTTATAACCAAATTCTTTGGTTAATTGGCTGATAACGTCACTGCGATAAAATTCTTTTAATCTACTCACTGTCATTCACCTGTCGCTGTTAAGCGCTAACTACTTCACCGTTAGATTTAAAGAAACGTACTTTACGCCCATCATCTAACACCTTAAAACCCACCTTATCCCCTTTGCCTGTTGCAGGGTTTACCAGCATCAAGTTTGATGCTTGGATGGGCATTGCTTTATCAAGCACGCCGCCTTGCTGACCAACTGCAGGATTTGGCTTTGTATGTTTTTTTGCAATATTGATGCCTTCAACCACGAAACGACCATCCGTTTCACGAGTTTGAATCACACCTTGTTTACCCCGGTCTTTACCGGTTGTAACAATAACTTGATCGCCTGTAACTAATTTTTCCATTTCAACCTCTTAACTTAGAGCACTTCCGGCGCTAATGAAATAATCTTCATAAACTGTTCACCACGCAATTCGCGGGTAACAGGGCCAAAGATACGTGTACCGATAGGTTGTAATGCTGCGTTTAATAATACTGCGGCATTCGCATCAAACCGGATCAACGAACCATCTGCACGACGCACGCCTTTACGCGTTCTAACGATTACAGCATTGTGCACTTCACCTTTCTTAACCTTTCCACGTGGATTAGCTTCTTTGATAGTCACTTTAATGACATCGCCAATCCCTGCATAACGTCGGTGCGAACCGCCCAACACTTTAATGCATTCAATACGTCGAGCGCCGCTATTATCGGCCGCATCAAGACTACTTTGCATTTGAATCATGGTTTAAACTCCAAAAACTTTATTATTTTGCACGTTCTAAAACAGTGGACAGTGTCCAAAATTTTGTCTTCGATAAAGGACGACATGACGTTACCGCCACAACATCACCTTCATTACATTCATTCTTTTCATCATGCACATGTAATTTCGTCGATTTTCTAACGTACTTCTTATAGATAGGGTGCGGCACTTTGCGCTCAACAAGAATGGTAATTGACTTATCCATTTTGTCACTGATAACTTTACCCGTTACCGTACGGATTGTTTTTGCTTGTTCACTCATATTCCTACCCTATGCCTTCTCGTTAAGCACGGTTTTAATCCGCGCAATATCACGACGAACACGACGCAGTTCACTTGGCTTAGCCAATTGACCTGTCGCATTCTGCATTCTTAAATTGAATCGCTCTTTCAGTAAACTTTGCAGTTCCTGATTGTTCTCTTCAACCGACTTATTTCTTAATTCGCTTGCCTTCATTACAGTATCGCTCGCGTTACAAATGTTGTTTTAACAGGAAGTTTTGCTGCAGCTAAGCGGAATGCTTCGCGGGCAGTTTCTTCATCTACACCTTCCATTTCATAAAGCATCCGTCCAGGTTGTACATTGGCCACCCAATATTCGACGTTACCTTTACCTTTACCTTGACGCACTTCTAACGGTTTCGCAGTAATTGGTTTATCCGGGAAAACACGGATCCAAATTTTACCACCCCGTTTTACATAACGTGTCATCGCACGACGAGCTGCTTCAATCTGACGCGCCGTGATCCGGCCACGGTCTAAAGATTTCAGACCATACTCGCCAAAGCTTACTTTTGAACCGCGCTGGGCTAAGCCCCGATTCCGCAGCTTCATTTGCTTTCTAAATTTCGTTCTTTTTGGTTGTAACATATGGCTTAAACCTTATTTCTTCTTAGTGGAAGCAGCAGGCACTTGATCCATTTGATCTTGCGCAAAAACTTCACCTTTAAAAATCCAAACTTTAATACCGATGATACCGTAAGTGGTATTTGCTTCAGCCGTACCATAGTCAATGTCTGCACGCAGGGTATGTAAGGGCACACGGCCTTCACGATACCATTCTGTACGCGCGATTTCGGCGCCATTTAATCGGCCACCTAAATTAATTCTAATACCTTCCGCACCTGCACGCATCGTATTCTGCACCGAACGTTTCATGGCACGGCGGAACATCACGCGACGCTCTAATTGCTGGGCAATACTTTCGGCTACTAACGTTGCATCAAGCTCTGGCTTGCGAATTTCTTCAACACCAACTTGCACAGGGATACCCATCATTTCTGATGCGGCAACGCGCAATTTATCAATGTCTTCACCTTTTTTACCAATAACAATACCTGGACGCGCTGTGTGGATAGTGATTTTAGCTGTTTTAGCTGGGCGATCAATTTGAATCTTACTCACAGACGCATGCGCTAATTTTTCTTTCAAATAAGCACGTACTTTCAAATCTGCATTAAGCAAGCTTGCATACTCATCTGAACCTGCATACCAGATAGAATTCCAAGTCTTAATGACACCTAGTCTAAAGCCAGTTGGGTGAACCTTTTGTCCCATACTATTCTCTCTTACTTTTCAGCGACAGTCACAGTAATGTGACTTGTCCGTTTTAAAATACGATCACCACGGCCTTTTGCGCGTGGTTTCATCCGTTTTGCAGTCGGTGCTTGGTCAACCATTACAGTTTCCACAAACAACTCATCAATATCTGCACCATCATTATTTTCCGCATTTGCGATCGCAGAGTTCAATACTTCCTTCATCAATACAGCCGCCTTTTTAGGGCTGAAGGTCAGAACATTGATTGCCTTTTCGACAGGCAACCCTCTGATTTGATCTGCAACTAATCTCACCTTTTGTGGGGAAATTCTTGCATGGCGATGTTTTGCTGTTGTAGCCATCTTTATCCCTTATCTCGTTTTCTGATCTACGATATGGCCTCTGAAGGTACGCGTTGGTGAAAACTCACCTAACTTATGACCCACCATATCTTCTGTAATGAAGACAGGCAAATGCTGTCTACCATTATGAATAGCAATCGTCAGACCAATCATGTCTGGTGAAACCATTGAACGTCGTGACCAAGTTTGAATTGGACGCTTGTTCTTAGTTTCAATCGCTTCTAAAACCTTCTTTTCAAGGTGATGGTCTATGAAAGGACCTTTTTTAATTGAACGCGGCATTATTTCCTACCCTATTTACGATTACGACGACGTACAATCATGCTATCTGTACGTTTATTTCTACGAGTCTTGTAGCCTTTCGTTGGCATACCCCAAGGAGACACAGGGTGTCGACCACCGGATGTACGACCTTCACCACCACCATGTGGATGGTCAACCGGGTTCATTACCACACCACGAACCGTTGGACGAACACCACGCCAGCGCGTTGCACCCGCTTTACCCAATGAACGCAATGCATGCTCACCATTGCCTACTTCACCTAACACTGCGCGACATGCTAATGGAATTTTACGCATTTCACCAGAGCGTAAACGCAACGTTCCATAGCCATTTTCACGCGCCACAAACTGGGCACTACCGCCGGCACTACGTGCAATTTGTGCACCCTTACCTGGCTTCATTTCAATACAGTGAATCGTACTACCTAATGGCATCGCTGACAGCGGCATGCAGTTACCTGCACGAATCGGGGCATTTTCACCTGATTCTAATGTGTCACCTGCCACCACACCTTTAGGTGCAATGATATAGCGCTTTTCACCATCTGCATAACTTAATAATGCAATATTCGCGGTACGGTTAGGATCATATTCAATCCGCTCAACCGTTGCAGCAATCGCATCTTTATCACGTTTAAAATCGATCAAACGGTAACGTTGCTTGTGACCACCACCACGATGACGTGTTGTGATCCGACCCGCATTGTTACGGCCGCCTGTTTTTGACTTCTTCTCAAGCAGTGGTGCATATGGCGCACCCTTATGAAGCCCTTCTCTGCTGACTTGAACAACAAAGCGTCTTCCTGCTGATGTAGGTTTAGCTTTTTTTAATGCCATTCCTGTTTCCTCACCCGTATCCTAAATCTTGTGCTTATTCAGCGCCAAGAAAATTAATATCATTGCCTTCGGCAAGCGTTACATACGCTTTTTTCCACTCATTACGACGACCAATATAACGGCCCGTACGCTTTAATTTGCCTTTGATTCTTGCTGTTGTTACCGCAGTCACGTCAACTTTAAACATCAATTCGACCGCTTGTTTAATTTCTAATTTGTTCGCATCTGGCAATACTTTCAACACAACTTGATTGTGTGCTTCATTGACACGTGATGCTTTTTCAGCCACCACAGGGCCAATAATCAATTTCGTTAAGCGTTCTGTGTTCACACTCATGCTAATGACTCCTCAAGTTTGCGAACAGACGCTTCTGTCATCACCACTTTTTCAAACCGGAGTAATGATACAGGGTCAAGCTGAGCTACATCACAAGCGTGTATTTTATATACATTACGCGCTGCCAGTTCTAAATTAGGGTTCACTGTATCAGTGACCAACAACGCATTGCTCAAGCCTAATTTCTCAATCTTTGCCAATAATGCTTTTGTTTTTGGCTCTGCCAATTCAATGCTGTCTAAAATGACCAGTGCATCTTTACGGCGTAATTCAGATAAAATCGAACACATCGCTTTACGATACATTTTCCGATTTACTTTTTGGCTATAATCTCTATTTTTAGAGGCGAATGTGGTACCACCCCCGCGCCATAATGGGCTACGGATAGTACCAGCACGTGCACGACCAGTCCCTTTTTGTGCAAAAGGTTTACGACCACCACCACGCACTTCAGAACGTGTTTTTTGAGCATGTGTTCCCGCCCGTGCACCCGCTAAATGTGCCGTCACGATTTGGTGAATCAATGCTTCATTATATTCGCTATCAAACAAGACATCAGAAACGCTTACGTTTCCTTTTGCTTTGCCGTCAAATGCTTGTAATTTAAGATCCATTTCTATTCCTCAAGAATCTTCTTAGGCTTTTACAGCTGGTGTAATGACAACGTCACCACCAGTTGAACCTGGTACAGCGCCCTTCACAAGTAACAAATTACGTTCTTGATCCACTCGCACAACTGACAGGTTTTGTTGAGTACGTTTTACGTTACCCATATGGCCTGCCATTCTTTTACCTTTATATACGCGCCCTGGTGTTTGACACTGACCAATCGAGCCCGGAGACCGTGTTGCCAGTGAATTACCATGTGTCGCATCACCACCGCGGAAGCCATAACGTTTAACAACACCGGCAAAACCTTTACCTTTTGTTGTGCCTGAAACATCAATCGCTTGGCCTGCTTCAAACATATCTACGTTAAGTTCAGCGCCTAGCGTTAATTCAGCTAGTGCTGCTTCATCTGCAGTGAATTCCCACGAACTTCTGCCTGCTGCCGTTTCTGCTTTCGCAAAATGACCTGCTTTTGGCTTAGAAACACGCGATGCTTTCTTACTACCTATTGTTACCTGAACCGCGCTATAACCATCAGACTCTTGGGTCTTTAACTGGCTAATGCGATTTGGCGTTACTTCGATGACCGTAACAGGGGTTGACACACCATCTTCTGTGAAGACGCGCGTCATACCTACTTTACGACCGACAAGTCCGATACTCATGACTCAGATCCTTTAATTTAACTTGATCTGGACATCTACACCAACGGCGAGATCCAGCTTCATTAACGCGTCGACTGTTTTATCAGTCGGCTCGATGATATCCATAAGACGTTTATGTGTCCGGATTTCATACTGATCACGTGCATCTTTATTCACGTGTGGTGAAATCAGAACGGTAAAACGCTCTTTCTTCGTAGGCAAGGGGATTGGGCCATTAATTCTAGCGCCCGTCCGTTTTGCGGTTTCTACGATTTCTTTTGCCGACCGGTCAATCAAACGATGATCGAATGATTTAAGGCGGATACGAATAGTTTGGTTTGCAGCCATTATTTATTCTCTGTTTATCTTATTCAGTAATCTTACTAAC
>DBOG01000072.1 GCA_002299915.1 Proteobacteria bacterium UBA652
GTATTCGTGGGGATACCTCAGACTCTGACCCTAATTATTGCTAATTATTGTGAAATTAAACTGGTTACCATCGCATTCAGACTCACTCTTCGTACTTTATGCATTGAGGGCGTGACATCCATCAATATTTGGTTCAAAATAGTGGTTACTTTCATGGCGTTTTCTGCTCTGCTATGTGTCGTAACTGATCAGATCGTTAAATGCTATGAAAGTTCCTTTTAATTTAACTTAGGCAATTGTTTTTATGTCTATTTCGTGGGGATTCGTCAGGGACAGGTCTTTATTTTTGCATTGTTATGATGCAGCGCTTCAAACTTGAAGCGCTGCATCATATGTCTTAACCCGCATCTAGCATTTGTTTGAGTTGTGCTGGTGGCACATAGCCAGGTACTAATTTACCGCTTTCTAGGAAGATAGCAGGCGTTCCTGTCACACCAATACGTTGGCCTAATTCATATTGTGATTTTATGGGTGAGTCACATTTAGCTTCTGCAACTGCGACACCATTTTTAGCATCCGTTAGTGCTTTTAATTTATCATCTGAGCACCATACATTAACCGCAGACTTGTAAGAATCACCGCCAATACCCGAGCGAGGATAAAAAGCATAACGGATACGAATTCCGAGATCTTGATAGGCTTCTATTTGCTGGTGCATCTTACGGCAATAACCACAATCAATATCGGTGAACACGGTAACAGTATGTACTGTTTCTTTTGGTTCATAGGTGATGAATTCTTTTTCGTCCATGGCGGCTAAAGCTGTTTTACTGATAACTTCACGGCGTATATCCGTTAAATTTTCTCTAGTGGCAACAGAAATCATATCGCCTTGGAAAACATATTGTGCATCGGCCGAAATATAAGCCACTTCACCATTCATTAATATTTCATATAGGCCGGTATTATCTAATTTTTTTGCTTCCGCTAAAACGATGCCCGAATCAGGCAGCAAAGCATCTAGTTTTGTTTGTAATTCTTTGGTTTGATCGCCTGCCGCTTGTGCTATGCCGAAACTTGCTACGAGTGCTACCATTAATCCTGTCATTATGTATTTTTTCATTTTATTCCTAATCTCTGAAATTATTAAATTGCAATGCCATCTCTAAATCTTCACCACGCAATAATGCCATCACTTTCTGCAAATCATCGCGCTTTTTACCCGTTACCCGCATATTTTCACCTTGGATAGCGGTTTGTACTTTTATTTTGCTGGTTTTAATCAGCGTGACGATTTTCTTCGCTAAATCGCGATCAATGCCTTCACGCGTGATGATGGTTTGTTTGACCATTTTACCATCACCCACCGCATCTTTAATTTCGATGCATTTTACATCCAGCCCACGTTTCACCATTTTCATTCTTAGAATATCGGTTACTTGATCTAAATGAAATTCACTTTCTGCAAAAATAGTTAACGTCTTCTCTGACTGCTCAACCCGTGCGCCAGTTCCCTTTAAATCAAACCGCGTGGTTATTTCGCGGTTGACTTGGTCAACCGCGTTGGTTAATTCATGTTTATCTACTTCAGATACAATATCAAAGGCGGGCATTAGTCTTTTCCTTTAATAGGTTTTGTTTTACTAAAAAGCTGTTTATTTTTTATATAAATGATAATCGCAAAAACAATAAAGCCTATGCCGATTATAAAAGAGAAATCTGTTATTCCCCTTGCTATAAAACCATCTACTGCGAAAACAAGCCCCATAAATGCAAAAAAGATCGGCGTAATCCATAGGTTTTTCGGTACGGCATCATATACTTCGGCATTTTTCTCAATCAGTGCATTATAGGTTTCCACCAAATTTTCATGCTTGCCTTTACACGCAAGGCCATAACCTAGATCAGATGCACAATCTGAACAGAGACCTTTACTACAGGCTCTACATGAACCAACAGCTTCTTTATCCTGATGCTTAAAACAACGCATTATTACACCATCTCAGCTTATTCAAAGAATCGTTATTCTACCCTATCCTCTCGGATGATGCTCGGCATGCAATGATTTTAATCGTGCTTTCGCTACATGGGTATAAATTTGGGTGGTGGATAAGTCTGAATGGCCTAATAATAGCTGCACCACGCGTAAATCTGCACCGTGATTAATCAGGTGGGTGGCAAAAGCATGACGGAGTGTGTGGGGTGATAAATGTTTTTCTATGCCTGCTTGCTGGGCATAGCGTTTAATAATATGCCAGAAAGCTTGCCGCGTCATTGCCTTACCGCGACGCGTGGGGAATAAATCCTCACTGACAAAGCCTTTTAATAATTCGGGGCGTGATTCAATCATATACCGCTGGATCCAGTCTAAGGCTTCTTCTCCTAGTGGCACCAAACGCTCTTTATTGCCCTTGCCCACTAGGCGCACTAAACCTTGCCGTGGATTCACTTGTTCTAGGGTTAAAGACACTAATTCGGAGACACGTAGGCCTGTGGCATATAACACCTCAAGCATGGTGCGATCACGCAAGCCTAGCATGTGCAAATCATCTGGCTGTTCAAGTAAACTATCAATATCTGCTTCCGTTAATACATCTGGAATGCCTTTGTGTTGCTTAGGCAGGGCAATATCGGCCGTGGGATCTGATTCTCGCACCTCCTCTCGGCATAAATAGCGATAAAAACGTCGGAAGCTAGAGAGTAGGCGAGCATCGCTGCTGACTTTATGGCCTGCTGCCATCCGTTTACGTTGATAGCCTAAAATATCTTCACGGGTGGCGGCAGATAAATCTCGCTCAGCCGCTGCCTGCAACCAGTCTGCAAAACCAGATAAATCACGCCGATAGGCTGAAATAGTATTATCACTCAATCCCGATTCTAGCCACAGAGAATCTAAAAACAATTGCAGATAATGGCTGTCTGACTTAGCTTGATTCATGAGTCAACAACCATTCTTTTACCTCACATTCAAACCCGTCTATTTTACCGGCATAGCCACCCAGCCCATTCGCTGCCACTACCCGATGGCAAGGCACAATAATCGGTGTTGGGTTGCACCGGCAGGCATTGGCAACCGCGCGAGGCGAAGTGTTTAACTGCTTTGCAATTTCGCCATATGTTTGCGTCTCACCTACGGAAATATTCCTTAATTGTTGCCAAACCTTGCGTTGAAAACGGGTGCCTTGTTGTAGCAGTGGAAATGCGAGCGGGCTATTCTTATCTGAAAAATAAGCGTGTAAGTCTTGCGCCACTTTTTGTGCAAAGTCGCCCACTATTTTTGTTGGTTTGTGTGCTGGCAGTGAAATAAGTTGCATCACTTGCATTTCATCGAGTGTAATTTCCACTGCGCCATAAGGGGCGTTTATTACGATTGTTTGTATTATCATCTACCAGCCACAAAAAAGGGTACGATGTTACCATCATACCCTTTCTATTAAACCCACTGCATAAGTGATGCAGTGAAATTTATAGTTTTTCTTTAATACGCGCTGCTTTACCCGTTAAATCACGTAAGTAGTATAGTTTCGCACGGCGTACATCACCCCGACGTTTTACTTCAATGCTCGCAATCGCGTGGCTGTGTGTTTGGAAAACACGCTCAACACCTTCACCATTTGAAATTTTACGCACAGTGAACGCAGAATTTAAGCCGCGATTACGGACCGCAATCACGACACCTTCAAATGCCTGCTCACGCTCACGGTCACCCTCTTTAATTTTTACTTGGACAACAACCGTATCGCCTGGTGCAAAATCAGGGATATCTTTCAGTTGTTCCGCTTCTAATGCATCAATAATATTACTCATTACCTACTCCGCTCTTAATTCTAAATAATTTCTAAATCTTGCTGATATTCAGCCATAAATTGTTCTAATAATGCGTTCTGCTCATCTGTCAGTGTTGCCACTGCCAGTAAATCAGGCCGCCTTAACCATGTTCTACCTAATGCTTCTTTAAGGCGCCACACACGTATCGCCTCATGATCACCACTTAACAATACACTGGGTACTGCCTGCGATGCCAATTCTTCTGGTCGCGTATAGTGCGGATGGTCTAGCAAGCCTTCCACAAAGGAATCTTCTTGCGCTGACGCATCATCACCTAACACTCCGGGCAATAACCTCGCAATACCATCGATCATCACCATGGCCGCAAGCTCTCCCCCACTGAGAACATAGTCACCTACTGACCATTCCTCATCAATCTCTTGTTCAATCAGGCGCTCATCAACCCCTTCATAACGCCCTGCCACCAAAATCATTTTCTCTCGGTTGGCCAAGGTGCTTAATCCATCCTGATCAAGCTTTCTACCTTGTGGCGACAAATAGATAACCTTCGTATCTGCCCCTAATATTTCTTTTGCCTGCTTAATCGCTGCCTGCAATGGTTCAACTTTCATCACCATACCCGGGCCGCCACCATAAGGCCGATCATCGACTGTTTGATGTCTATCCTGCGTAAACGCTCGTGGATTCCAGTATTGCAATGACAATAAATCATTGCTTACTGCTCGCCCCGTAACGCCATACTCCGTTATTGCATCGAACATGTCCGGAAATAGTGTGATAACACCGAATTTCACGATTAGTAATCACTATCCCAATCGACTCGAATCAGCTGCGCATCCAAATCAACATTTTTAACAATTTCATCTAATACAAAAGGAATTAACCGTTCTACCGATTCTTTTCCTTGCTTTGCCTTCACCACCAGCACATCATTTGCGCCGGTTTCTAGCAATTCAATCACCTCGCCAAATTCCTCATCCTGTAAATTTACAACAGATAAGCCGATTAAGCTAGACCAATAATATTCATCTTTTCCAGTTGGTTTTAACTGCTTTCGCTGTATAGCCAACTCAGTGCCAACTTGGCTCAGTGCGAGATCACGGTCAGTAATCCCCTCTAAAGCTAACACCACACTTTTACCCTGTTTCTTGCCACCCGTTATTTTTGCTTCGATCCACTGGCCTTTCTTTTTCAAGAATAAAGGCGAATATTCTAATATGCGCTGTCTTGGTTCGGTAAATGAAAATATTTTCACCCAACCCTTAACCCCAAACACACCCTCTATTTTACCAACAAGAATAAATTCTTCGTCTCTTGATTCAGGTATGTTTGTCGCGCTCATTGCTAACGGGTTCCCACACAGTTTAATAAATCCACATGATTTAATATATCCGCATGATTTAATATATTAGGCGACAGCAACCTGTGTTAATAATTTCGCAACACGCTCTGAAGGTTGTGCGCCTTGGCCAACCCAATAAGAGACACGCTCTAGGTCGATACGCAATCCTTCTTCCCCACCCGTTGCACGAGGGTTAAAGAACCCAATGCGTTCGATGCAACGACCATTCCGCGCGCTACGCGAATCCGTTACCACAACTGTATAAAAAGGACGCTTTTTCGCGCCGCCACGTGCTAATCTAATTTTAACCATTACTTATGTTCCGTAAAAAATCTAGATGAAAACCAACACATTCTACGCGCTTATTGCCCGTTTGCAAAGCTAAATTTAGCTTTATTTTTACACTTACTTCGTTGCCACTAACACTGCTCGTAATGGTGCTGGGTAACCCTCGATTGTTTTGTTGCTATCTTCTTGATCAAGAAAGTCAGTTAGCGATTCAAAAGTCATCCATTCTGTGCTGCGCTGTTCCTCAATACTGGTGGGGCTGACCTCTACACAACGCACGTTCTTAAACCCACAGCGACGTAACCAATTCTCTAACATTAATACACTAGGAATAAACCACACATTCCGCATTTTGGCATAGCGCCCTTGTGGCACGAGTACGGTATTTTCATCGCCTTCGACCACCAGCGTTTCTAATACCAGCTCGCCGTTATCTCGTAAGCAACCTTTCAATTCTAGTAAATGATCTAGTGGTGAACGACGATGATATAACACGCCCATAGAGAACACGCTATCAAAACACGCACATTGGACTGGTACATCTTCAATTCCCAGCGGCACAACATAATTGGGTACATCAGGCAGATAACGCTTAATGGCTTCATATTGCAGACTGAATAAAGGATTAGGATCAATCCCCATCACCCAGCGCGCACCAGCACCTACCATCCGCCAGCCATGATAGCCATTACCGCAACCAACATCGAGCACCCGCCTACCCGCCAACGGCGCGATATGCGGCAACACACGATCCCACTTCCAATCTGAATGCCATTCGGTATCAATCTGCACGCCAAACAGTTCAAAGGGTCCTTTGCGCCAAGGGTGTAGGGCTTTCAAATCCGCACTGAGCGCTGCTTGCTGTTCGCCACTTAACTCAGTGGCTCGGCCTATATGCACTTTATCCGTTAAATCAATCTGCTGTGTTGTTATTTCTGGCAGCCGATCTAGTCCACTCCGCCAGCGTGGCATATCGCCATGGTTTTCCATTGTTAATCGTTCATTGATGGCGTTCTTAATCTCGGCCGCCCAGCCTGCTTGTCCAGATTCAGCTAAGGCATCAAATAGCGGTTGATAGTCAATCATTTTACCGCTACAAATGAGGCAAAATTAGCACATTGAAACCAGATGTCACTACTGGCAAAACCCGCATTAGCTAAACGTTGCTGATGCGTTGCACGTGTTTCTGGGATCAGTACATTGTCTAGTGCGCTGCGTTTTTGGCTGACTTCTAAATCCGTATAGCCATTGGCGCGCTTAAAATCATGATGTAGCTCGGTATAAAAGTCTTGTTGTGTGGGTTCCTCAAAAGCGATCTTTTCGGATAGCACGAGGATCCCACCAGGATTTAAACCAGCATAAATTGCCTGCAATAATGCCACACGCTCCGCAACGGGAATAAATTGTAAGGTGAAATTTAACACCACTACTGACGCATTTTTAATGATAATATTTTGGATGTCATTACACACCAGCTCAACTACTGCTGCTGACGGCTCTTGTGCTAATACTTCCGTACAGCGCTTTATCATCGCCTCTGAATTATCCACGCCAATAATCTCGCAAGGCACGGTAACACGTTGCTGAATAGATAAACTGACTGCACCTAATGAGCAGCCTAAATCATAACAACGCGTATTAGGCTGAATCGCTTGCGTAGCTAAAATGCCAATCATATTGATCAGGGTGCCGTAGCCAGGAACCGACCGCTGGATCATGTCGGGGAATACATCCACCACCCGCTCATCAAATTGGAAATCAACCATCTCCGTCAGCGGTGACGCATAGAGGCTATCGGACTTATGTTTTGTCATTTTTCTGACGTTGAGCAATGGTTTGCGCCACATTATCTCGCAAATAAACAGGTAAGGCTTTTTCTGCAGGCAATAAATGACCTGCTTCTGCCTCTATTAATGCTAATTTAATCACTGCCGAAGCTTGTGGATAATAAGCTGTATTGATGGTCGCTATTTTATCACCATAATATTGTGTCAATTCTGTTTGATACGTTGACCAGCCAGTGCCCACACCATGCCAACCCGAATCATTAGGCAAGATCACGGCATTCGCCACACAGACTTGTTCAGCTGTCATTGGCTTCAATATGCCCTGTTCTCGCTGATAATGTGCGGCATACACTTCACCCATCCGTGCATCTATCGCAACGGCGAGTTTATCAAAATTTAGTGTGTCTGCCGCATCTTGCGCCAAGGCCGCCAATGATGAAATAGGGATAACGGGCAAATTACGTGCATAAGCAATCCCCTGTGCGACACCCACGCCCACGCGCACCCCCGTAAATGATCCTGGGCCCCGGCCAAACGCAATCGCATCAATTGCAGATAAATCTGCGCCTGCCTGCTCAAATAAGCCGTCCATCATGCCTAAAATAAGATCAGAGGCGCCCCGCGCAGTCATCTCCCGCTGCTCAAATAATTCACCTTGATAAAACAAGGCGGCTGAGCAACATTCCGTACAGGTTTCTAGCGCTAAAATATTCAATGAATTGCAGGGCCTTTAGTTAGGGAGTCTCTGATTAAGTCTGGGCGAAGTGGATTGCGTGCAGAATATTCAAGTTCAAGGCGCAAAGTGCTCGTAATAGCGAGATGTTGCGAAGCTTTTTAACGCGAAAATTGGGTGTTCTGTGCGTAATATATGAGTTCATGACTTGATTCAGAGGCTCCTTAGGGAACGATCGTAACCGTTGTGCCTTTCTTAATATATCGTTTGAGGATATCGAATTCTGAATTTCGCAATGCAAGGCAGCCTTTAGTCCAGTCAAAATATTCATGGATCTCAATTTTCTCTTTGTTTTCCAAGCCAATCGCATGGATCCCAATCGCGCCGCCTAATGGGGTTTGCTGTGGTGGTAATATCCCCAGGTCATGTGCTGCCATAATGGCATCATATTCTTCTTGGGTGATTATATTACTGGCATAGGCTTGCGCCGCATCATCCCGATTGGGATAGTTGAGTTGTATAAACCCATGAAAACGTTCGCTGGCTTTAATCGCCATGATTTTATACTCACCATACGGCGTTTTTCTATCACCTTGTTCTATTTTCCCAAACCGTCCACCACTGCCAAATGCGACATAAAACTCTTCTAACACAGTCTGATTTTCTATCACCTTCAGGCTATGGCCTATACGAGAAATTAACAGCTCTACTTCTGCTACAGCAGATGTTGCAAAAATAAGGGAGAGGAAAGGTAATACATATTTTAGTTTCATAGTTAATCGTCGTTAATAAGCAAAGATGCGTTTTATAAAAGAAGTGTTCTGACGCTGTAATTGGTGGACAAATCCTAACATATCTAATTCCAATTCCAGCCCTTGTGTCTGCGCACTATTGCGCAGTGTTTTTAAATTGGCTTGTGTTATCGCCTGTTTCGTAGCGAGGCAAGCCACATTGCCTTTGTTTTTCACCGGCAAGTGCATTGTTTGATTCTTAAAGCTAGTATTAATCCGCGTCATTGTTTGGTCAAACAGCGCATGCTCGCTTCCCCATAGATTCATACTCATCACGCCTTCTGTCGATAAAACAGCGGCACAGTCATCAAAAAAACCTTGGGCTGCCACGCTTTCTGTCATCCCTGTCTCATCATAGGCATCAACTAATAATAAATCATATTTACCTTCATCTTGCTGCCGAATAAAGTCACCCCCATCGCCATGATGAATCGTTAAACGCGCCACCTGGTTTTTGCTCGGCACCTCAAAAAAATCTTGTGCCACCGCAATTACATCCACCCGATATTCCACCACGTCAATTTTACAGTTCGGGAAATGGTGCAATAAAAATTTCACCACTGAACCGCCACCGAGGCCGATTACTAATACCCGCCGTGGTGTCGGATTAAACAGTAGGCAGGCCATCATGGTTTGGGTATAGCCCAATTCCAGCCGATGTGGCACACTAAGCGACATGCTGCTTTGTCGTGGGAAGGTGCCAAAATGCAATGAGCGCGTATCGCCTAAATCAACCACTTCAATCACACCTTCATCTGAGTGCGCTTGGTGGCGGATAGTCCCACCATAATATAACCGCATTATTTAGCCAATCTCACACAATCCCACCGTTTATAAAGCCACTATAATAATTTCAAAAGCTGAAAGATCCAAGCTAATCAGGTAAAGTACTAGTTCGCGGACAAGAAATTAAGAGATAATTCCTGTCCTAACAAAACAATTAATCGGAGAGATTTAATTATGGCTAACTTTCAAATAGCACCTTCTATTCTATCGGCTGATTTTGCACGTTTAGGTGAAGAAGTTGATAATGCCTTAGCGTCTGGCGCAGATATTGTCCATTTTGATGTAATGGATAACCACTATGTTCCTAACCTCACTATCGGGCCGCTGGTGTGTGACGCATTGCGTAAACATGGCATTACCCATGAAATTGATGTACACCTTATGGTGAAACCTGTTGATCGTATTATTCCTGATTTTGCGCAAGCAGGCGCAACTTTTATCACTTTCCACCCAGAAGCGTCTGACCATATTGATCGGAGCTTACAATTGATTAAAAATGAAGGCTGTAAAGCGGGTTTGGTATTTAATCCTGCCACACCGTTATTAATGGCTGAACATGTACTAGATAAAGTAGATCGTATTTTATTAATGTCTGTGAACCCTGGGTTTGGCGGGCAGTCTTTCATCCCCCATACCTTAGATAAATTGCAAGAAGCACGTAAGCTAATTGATGCCAGCGGCTTTGATATCGACCTTGAAATTGATGGTGGTGTTAAACCTAGTAATATTCGTGAAATTGCAGAAGCAGGTGCGCGTACCTTTGTTGCGGGTTCTGCTTTGTTTGGCGCGAAGAATACCAATGATCCAAATGTATATGACACCGTGATGGCAGAATTCCGCTCTGAACTAGCCAAAGCGAACGTCTAAACTAAGTGACGATGATGTTAAAAAAACCAGAAATGGTGTTAATTGATCTAGATGGCACGCTAGTTGATAGCGTGCCTGATCTTGCTTGGTGTGTGGATGAAACCCTGAAGGCACTTGATATGCCGGTTCGCGGCGAAGAAAAAGTCCGGAATTGGGTTGGCAATGGTGTGCCGCGCTTAATCGAGCGCGCATTAGTAGATCAACTTGATGGCGCACCAAGCGATGCTTTATATGCCCAAGCCGCGCCCATCTTTATGGCACTATATGCAGATAATGCCAGCAAACGTAGTCAACTTTATCCCTCTGTCGTTGAAGGCTTGCAATGGCTGAAAGACCAAGGCATTCGTATTGGCTGCGTTACCAATAAGGATGAACAATTCACCTTGAAGATTTTAAAAGATTTAGGCCTATTTGATTTCTTCGAAATTGTCATCAGTGGTGATACTTTGCCACTCAAAAAACCCGATCCTGCACCACTATTACATGGCGCTAAATTCTTCGGTGTCAAACCCGACAATGCAATGATGATCGGCGATTCTATTAGCGATGTGAAAGCCTCGCGCGCCGCAGGATTTTCGATTGTTTGTATGAGTTATGGTTATAATCATGGCGTTGATATTGCAACAGCAAACCCAGATATTATCATTGATACCTTTGCAGAACTTAAAGACGTCATTGCTGGTACATGAACCAAACTGAATTTGATCAATTAGCCACGCAAGGCTATAACCGTATTCCTATCGCCCGCGAAATTTTGGCCGACTTGGATACGCCGCTAAGTACCTATCTAAAGTTAGCTGATGCACCCTATTCCTATCTGCTGGAATCGGTGCAAGGTGGCGATAAATGGGGTCGCTATTCGATTATCGGTTTACCGAGTGAAACTGTTGTGCGTATTACTGGGCAAGAGATTGAAGTCAAACACCTTGGCGAGGTGATTGAACAAACCACATCGGATGACCCATTATCATGGATAGAAACCTTCAAGCAGCAATATAAAGTGCCTGATCTCGATGATTTGCCGCGGTTTAATGGTGGCCTCGTCGGCTATTTTGGCTATGACACCGTGCGCTATATTGAGCCACGCTTGGGAGACTGCCCTAATCCTGATCCGCTTGCTTGTCCTGATATTTTATTAATGGTATCGAATGATCTGATCGTGTTTGATAATCTCAGTAATCGTTTGTTTTTAATCGTCCATGCTGATCCTAGCACGGAAAATGCTTACAATCTCGCACAAAAGGGCTTAGATACATTAAGTAAACAATTGCGTACTGCGATGCCAATCTATAGTTCCTCTCATACGGGTAAAGCCGTCAATGAAACTGATTTTGTCTCTGGTTTTACCCATGATGGTTTTATTGATGCGGTCGAAAAAGCGAAACAATATATTACCGATGGCGATATTATGCAGGTCGTTTTATCGCAACGTCTGTCCATCCCTTTCTCGGCACAAGCAATGGATTTATATCGCGCTTTACGCACCTTAAATCCCTCACCGTATATGTATTACCTCAACTTGGAAGATTTTCATATTGTCGGTTCTTCACCTGAAATTTTAGTCCGAATGGAAGATGATGATATCACCGTGCGCCCCATTGCAGGCACCCGCCCACGTGGCAAAACAGAAGAAGAAGATAAAGCATTAGAAACTGAATTATTAGCTGATCCCAAAGAATTAGCTGAACACTTAATGCTGATTGATTTAGGCCGCAATGATGCGGGCCGGGTCAGCCAAATTGGTACGGTTGAACTCACGGACAAAATGATCGTTGAGCGTTATTCCCATGTGATGCATATTGTATCTAATGTTACTGGCAAGGTAGTACCTGATATGACCTGTATTGATGCCCTACGTGCCACCTTCCCTGCAGGTACGGTCAGTGGCGCGGCTAAAGTGCGGGCGATGGAAATTATTGATGAATTAGAACCGATCAAACGTGGCGTATATGCAGGTGCGGTGGGGTATCTTAGTTGGTCAGGCAATATGGATACGGCGATTGCGATCCGAACAGCGGTGATTAAAGATAATACCCTGCATATTCAAGCAGGTGCTGGCATTGTGTATGATTCGGTGCCTGAAATGGAATGGCAGGAAACGATGAATAAAGCGCGCGCTGTGTTCCGCGCCGTTGCGATGGCAGAAGCAGGCTTAGATACCGCACCTCAACCACCACAAAAATAGTCACTTAGTAAAGACTGGCTGTATCATATCCGCGCGCAATCTCAAGCTAATAATGCCATAGAATAGTGCATCTAAATATACAGTTTTATT
>DBOG01000033.1 GCA_002299915.1 Proteobacteria bacterium UBA652
ATTATTAGCGGGGTTAGGGGTGGTTGCACAAACGGGTTGTGTCGGCGCAGCATTGTCCACCATCAAGCCTGTTGATTGCGTTATATTCGTATTCCCCGCTGCATCATTGACCGTAATTGTCGTATCTGATCCATCCAGACTATTTTGTCCAACCGTACCAGTACACATGACATTACCAGTAACATCAGCAGGCGAGGGAGAGCAAACCATTCCCATAACAGTTACCGTTGCATCGTTCTCAACCGCTGTGAGTAACGTGGTAATAACAGTGCCATTATTGGCTGGCGAAGGTAGGGTAGATGTCACGTTTGGATCGGCAGGTGCGATGGTATCAATCGTAACCGCGAGCGTCGGGGAATGTTCTGATTCGGCGGTTAATTTGGTTTCCGTATAGCTAATATTATGCACGCCATCTGCAAGCGGAGGCGAAACAGAGACTGATTCAATGCCTGCCCCGACACAAGTATGACTGCCAATGGCTGTGTTGGTAGTTGGATTATCGGTGTATAGCGTTACGATATTAGCTGTTTCAGCACAAACCACTTCAAAGTTAGCGCCGTTATCAGCGGTTAAATTATCAACGTTAGACTCACCAGAATCCGAAGCATCGTGTAGATCAGGTGCGTTGGAGGGTGTCACGGGTGTGCAATCATGCTCACCATCGGTGATTATCCAGTTATTAGGTGGTGCTTCCATATCTGCACGTGCTGCAACAGCAGCGCAGTAGTTAGAATCTCCCCCAGAAAATTCCACATTCGCTTGCAAACTTTGCGCCTCAAATCCGATTAACATCGCATCATAACTTGCTGTGGGGAGGGTAACGCCATTAAACATACCTCTCATTTTAGTGACATTGCTAATATCCCAGCCCTGGGTGTTTGGGTTGGCTGAAATGCTATCGGTAAACATAAATCCCATATCGGTGACAGCGGCTGTATTCCAGCCAGTACCAGACGTATTTGGGTTGACCAAGGGCGCCTCGGCAAATAGAGCATACATATTTGTGACTAAGGCAGTATTCCAGTGAGTAGTGTTGGGTGTGGCGGACTCAGCTTGCCAAAATAAATAAGCCATATCTGTTACCGCAGCCGTATCCCAGCCAGTCGTATCTGGGTTGGCTAAGGAAGCAGCTGAAAACATGGCAAACATATTGGTGACGGCAGCCGTATCCCAGTTAGCAGTATCGGGTGTGGCAGCACTTGCGAAGTAGAATAGATAGCCCATATCTGTTATCCCTGCGGTGTTCCAATTAGACGTATCTGGATCTGCGACGGAAGCGGTTGAGAACATGGCATACATACTTATCATGGCAGAAAAGTCAGGTACATCGGTTGCTGGAACAAGCATATTTGATGCCCCATAGAAAGCCTTGGCCATACTAGTCCATTTCCCCGTTCCCCATTGGTCTAAAGAAATGATTTTTAATTTGTCGCCTGCATCATTAAAATAAATTCGAGGAAAGCCCGTACTCGCACCACTATTATCCTTAATTCGAATGGTATAAGTGCCTGCGGAAAGGTAATCACACGTATAGTTGCCTATTTGGCCAACAGGTGAAATATTAGTGCCTGGATCGGCATCATCGCAATCCACATTATAGTCATAGCCCATCCCTTCAGTGGGGATGGTGAATTGGATACCTGAAGAACTGCCAAGATTATCGGTTTTAACGGTGATCACAAAATCATCTACAGGTAGCGCAAATGCAGAGTGACCAATGCCGCTAACAAGTAGCAAGAGGCAAGCGATAAGTGAGTTTTTAAGCATAATATATTAAATGTCTTTATTATTCAGTGCGTTAAGTATACCGCATATTAAGAGCGGCAAAATTTGAACGAATGATAGCTATAGTAATAATTGCGCACCATACTGTTTAAACCATAACCGCGCTGTTTTATAGTTTGGGTAGTATTGATCGACTTGCTGCCAAAAATCGGCGGAGTGATTGAGATGTTTGAGGTGGCTGAGCTCGTGGATGATAACGTAGTCGATAACCTCAATTGGCGCTTGAATGAGTTGCCAGTTAAATTGCACTTCACCGCGCGCATTGCAACTTCCCCAGCGGGCTTTATAAGTCCGCGTGCTGATTTTAGTGGGTTGTAGCGCCATTATGTCTGCAAAGTGTTGTGTGCGTAGGGTGATGTGATTATCAGCTTGTTGGCGATACCAGTTGATAAGCAGGCGTTTAATGGCTTCGGGTGTTGGCGGTGTTTTGCTGTGTAGTTGAAGCTGATTATCGGCTAGGGAAAGGGCGGCTTTGCCTGCATGTGGGATATGTACCAGCGGATAGTTTTCACCCAAATAAGCATGGGTTCCTCCGATGCTATATTGCCGTTCTAGCGGTGGGGTGGCCTGAGCAAGTTTTTGCTTTATCCAGCGTGATTTTTTATCCACAAAGGCTTCCGCTTCTCTTAAGGCGAGCGTATGGGGCATGCGGATGGTTGCACCCTCATGAGAAATCTGTAGTGATAAGCTTTTTCGGCGGCGGCTACGGATGATTTTAACCTCGAAGCCATCGCCTTGGATAATAGTCATATTTGATTACGAACTAAAAGAAAAATGATATTTTACGGTATCATGGCGACTTCAGCTAATTGAGACACTGTATTTTATGGGCCAAATTCCCGCCTACCGCTTATCCATCGCACCAATGCTAGATTGGACCAATCGAGATTATCGCTATTTTATGCGATTGATAACGAAACACAGCTTGTTATATACCGAAATGGTCACCACAGGCGCGCTGCTTTATGGTGATAATTTGCCTCGGTTTTTAGGCCATGATGCTTCCGAACAGCCAGTGGCATTACAGTTAGGAGGCAGCGATCCTACAGATTTGGCTGCATGCGCCAAATTAGGCGAAGAGCTTGGCTATCGTGAGATTAATCTTAATGTGGGTTGCCCTAGTGATCGGGTGCAATCAGGTCGATTTGGTGCGTGTCTGATGGGGGAGCCTGCGCTGGTGGCAGAATGTGTGGCAGCGATGCAAGCGGTTGTTGATATTCCGGTAACGGTAAAAACCCGCTTGGGTATTGATGAGCAGGATAGCTATGAATTTCTAGCTGAATTTATTGAGACCGTATCAGAAGCAGGCTGTGAGCACTTTATTCTCCATGCGCGCAAAGCATGGTTAAGTGGTTTAAGCCCAAAACAGAATCGCGATGTGCCGCCGTTAGATTATGGGCGAGTGATGCAGATCAAACAGGATTTTCCTGATTTGAAGATCATGCTCAATGGCGGCGTGCAGACTTTAGATGAAGCGAGGCAACATTTACAGCAAGTCGATGGCGTGATGATGGGGCGGGCGGCGTATCATGACCCGTATTGCTTAGCAGCGGTGGATAAAGACTTATTTGATGATGATCATGCCGTATTATCGCGCCATGGCGTGGTGCACGCGATGTTGCCGTATATCGAAAAGAGGCTGACCGAAGGAAGAGGATTAAAAACAATCACACGCCACATGCTAGGCTTATTCCAAGGCCAAGCAGGCGCCAAAATATGGAGGCGCACGATCAGCGAGCAAGCACATATTAAAGGCGCGGGTATTGAAGTGGTGGAGCGGGCATTGGCCTTGGTTCCTACCGTTATTTCCTAAGTCCCGTCCCGTTCTTTAATAGCTTCAATGCAAATAAGCTTAGCCCAATAATACAGCCAACAATAATGATAAAGGCAGTGGTAGGCGACACATCTGAGGTGCCTAGCATGCCATAGCGGAAGCCATTGACGAGATAGAAAAGGGGGTTAAAGTGGGAAGCTGTTTGGCCGATTTCGGGCAATAGGCTGATGGAGTAGAACACGCCACCGAGATAGGTGAGCGGGGTGAGGATAAAGGTGGGCACAATGGAGATCTGGTCAAAGCTATTGGCATAGAGTGCGTTAATGAAGCCGCCGAGGGCGAAGAGGATGGCACTGAGGAGAATGATGCTCACAGTGATAACCGGGTGGGCGATGTGTATGTCGGTGAAAAACAGCGAGATAATAGTGACGATAATGCCGACCAATAAACCACGGGTCACGCCGCCCGCCAGATAACCAATCAGGATAAAGCTATTGGAGAGCGGGGCGATCAGGAGTTCTTCAATATGGCTTTGGAATTTAGCGCTGTAAAAAGAGGAGGCAACATTACTATAGGCATTATTGATAATCGACATCATGATGATGCCGGGGGTGATATATTCGATATAGCTAAAGCCATCCATTTCACCAATGCGGCGACCAATGAGATTGCCGAAAATAATAAAATACAGCGTCATGGTAATCGCGGCAGGCAAGATGGTTTGTGGCCAGATCCGTAGGAAACGGCGGATTTCTCGGATCAGAATGGTTTGCAAGCCCACCCAGTTATAGCGTGCGTTCATGAGTTTGCTCCATGTACGGTTGGCTCAACCAAGGTTAAAAATAATTCTTCTAGGCGATTGGCTTTGTTTTTCATGCTGGCGACGGTGATGCCTTGTTTGCTCAGCTCGGTAAATAGGGGCGTGAGGTGTTCGCTGCTTTTTAGGCTGACTTCTAAGGTTGTATGATCAATGAGTTCACACGGTGCATCGATTTGCGGGCAGCCATCAATTGGCTCCGCGAGATAGAGAATAAAGGTTTGATGGCCGAGCCGGCTGAGTAAGGATTTCATATCGGTGTTTTCAATGATCTTGCCTTGATCAATAATCGCGATATTGCGGCAAAGACTTTCAGCTTCTTCCAGATAATGGGTGGTGAGGATAATAGTGGTGCCATCGGCATTAAGCTGTTGCAAAAATTCCCACATCGAGCGGCGCAATTCAATATCTACGCCAGCGGTGGGCTCATCCAAAATTAATAACTGGGGTTGATGGACTAAGGCGCGGGCAATCATCAGCCGACGTTTCATGCCGCCAGATAAGGTGCGGGCAATGTTATCACGCTTTTCCCATAGCCCTAACTGTTTGAGCAAGCGATCGGCGTGTGGCTCAGCTTGTGCGCTAGGGATCCCGTAATAACCTGCTTGGGTAATGAGGATATGTTTTATTTTCTCAAAACCATTGAAGTTAAATTCTTGCGGTACTAGTCCAATATGGCGTTTAGCTTCATTCACAGCGGTGGCTGAATTTACCCCAAACACATGCACGTCACCAGACGTGCGGGTAACCAAATCTGCAATCACGCCAATCGTTGTTGATTTACCTGCGCCATTGGGACCAAGCAAGGCAAAAAAATCACCTTGTTCGATTTCAAGATCAATTCCTTTAAGAGCATGGAAACCATTGCTATAGGTTTTTTGTAGGTTTTTGATGGATAATGCGGTATTCATAGATAGGGAAGCATGATACATGAAGCCGGCTAGGGTATCATTAGGAGATGGATAAAAATATAATATTACCCCCGCAATCAGAAGCTGAGCTGTTAGTCCGCTGTGAGCAGATAATGGGCAAAACGCTGGGTCAGCTAGCGGCGATCGTCGGTTGGTCTGTGCCGCCTGATTTAAGACGGCATAAAGGTTGGGTGGGTGAGTTATTGGAAACCTGCTTGGGTGCCGAAGCAGGTAATCAAGCCAAGCCTGATTTTATCGGAATAGGCGTGGAGATGAAAACCTTACCGCTCAACGCGCAAGGACAACCTAAGGAATCGACCTATGTTTGCACCGTCTCGTTGCAACAAACAGGCGAGCTTACTTGGCAAGAAAGTTGGGTCAGAGAGAAACTCTCGAACGTGTTATGGGTGCCTGTGGAAGCAGATAATGAGATTGCGCTGGCAGAGCGTTATGTGGGCAAGGCATGGATTTGGCAGCCGAGCGCGCAGCAGGAAGCTATTTTACAGCAGGATTGGCAGGAGCTGATGGATTGCATTGTGTTAGGCGAACAAGATAGCCTGACGGCGCATATGGGCCAATATCTTCAGATCAGACCGAAAGCGGCGCATAGTCGTATTCGGGCAACAGGCATATCGGATGCAGGTGAACACACGCGAACGAATCCGAAGGGGTTTTATTTAAGGGCAAGTTTTACGCGGCAGATTTTAGCGGCGGGTTAAAGCCCCCTCTCCCAGGGAGAGGGTTTAGGTTTACTGACTTACGTCCACAAAATGCCCAGCCACAGCCGCCGCCGCCGCCATCGCAGGGCTGACTAAATGCGTACGGCCACCTTGGCCTTGGCGGCCTTCGAAGTTGCGGTTGGAAGTGGAAGCGCAATGTTCGCCTGATTCTAGGCGGTCGGCATTCATCGCGAGGCACATAGAGCAACCAGGATCGCGCCATTCAAAGCCAGCCTCGATAAATATTTTATCAAGGCCTTCGGCTTCGGCTTGCTCTTTCACTAAGCCAGAACCGGGCACAACTAAGGCTTGTTTTATATTGTCAGCAACCATACGACCATTGATAACTTCAGCGGCTTGACGTAAGTCTTCAATTCTTGCATTGGTACAGGAACCGATAAACACACGGTCAAGTGGGATATCAGTGATTTTCTGATTAGCTGTGAGTCCCATATAGGCCAAGGCCTTTTCAATCCCATTTTGTTTAACGGCATCAGCTTCATCGGCTGGATTGGGTACGCTTTCATCAACGGCCACCACCATTTCAGGTGAAGTGCCCCAGGTGACTTGCGGTTTGATGTTTGTGGCTTTAAGCACGATGGTTTTATCGAATACAGCACTTTCATCACTATGCAATTCACGCCATGCGGTCACTGCTTTCTCCCAATCATCACCTTTAGGCGAAAAAGGGCGACCTTTTAAGTAATTAATCGTGGTGTCGTCCACTGCAATAATACCGACCCGGGCACCCGCTTCGATAGTCATATTACACACCGTCATTCGGCCTTCCATACTGAGGGCCTCAATCGCTTCACCAGCAAATTCGATGGTGTAACCTGTACCACCTGCCGTACCCAGCTCGCCGATAATAGCGAGCACAATATCTTTTGCAGTGATACCGGGATTTACATGGCCATCAACACGCACCAACATATTCTTGGCTTTCTTTTGGATTAAGCATTGGGTAGCGAGCACATGTTCGACTTCCGAGGTACCAATACCAAAGGCGAGTGCACCAAAGGCACCATGGGTAGAGGTATGGGAATCACCGCACACAACTGTCATGCCCGGTAAAGTGGCACCTTGTTCAGGGCCGACCACATGCAAAATTCCTTGGCGAATATCATCAAGATCATATTCTGTCACGCCAAACTCTTTGCAATTTTTATCTAAGGTGTCGATCTGTAATTTTGCAATGGGATCAGCAATACCTTGATCACGATCGCGCGTGGGCACATTATGATCAGGTGTCGCTAAAATAGAGCTGAGACGGCGCGGTGCACGGCCAGCAAGGCGCAAGCCTTCAAAGGCCTGTGGTGAGGTGACCTCATGCACAAGATGGCGATCGATATAAATCAGCGACGTACCACTTTCATCCGTGCGGACGAGATGTTGCTGCCAAAGTTTATCGTAAAGGGTGTTTGCTGCGCACATAATGGTTAATCGGATCCGGTTCTAAAGTGACTATTATACAGGTGATGTTGCGTAGAGGCACAGGGATCGCGGAGGAATATGAGTGCCTAGAGATAAAGCCCTCTCCAGGGGGAAAGGGCTAAATAATAGTTAATAAAAAAGCGCATATCCCTTGCGGGGTATGCGCTTTCTATTTTGTACTTAGCTTTGAAGTTAAAAGCTAATTAAGCTGCATCAACCAATGCACGCAATTCTTTAGCAGAAGCTGCTGGAGAATCTGCGCCATAGATAGCTGCGCCAACTACAACGATAGCTGCACCAGCTTGAACAGTGCTTTGGATTGTATCTTTGTTGATACCACCCGCAACTGAGATTTTAACATCTAAGCCAAGACCTGCAATAGTTGCTAAATCAGCAAAAGGTGTTTGACCTGCTGCTTGCGCGTCAAGACCGGTGTGAACACCGATGATTTGAGCGCCGTTTTTAGCTGCTGCAGTTGCAACCGCTGCTTTATCTTCAACACCGATAAGATCAACTTGTGCTTCACCACCGTTAGCGTTTGCCGCGGCAATAACACCATTGATTGTAGCCATGTCAGCTGCACCAAGTACGGTTGTGATTGAACCACCTGCTTCGAAGAACGGTGCTGATTCATATTCACCTGCATCCATTGTTTTAAGATCAACAAGGATGATTTTATCTGGGTGAGCTGCTTTTAAAGCTGTAACCAATTTAAGGCCGTTATGCTTGATGCATGGTGTGCCGATTTCTAAGATATCAACATGCTCAGCAACTTGTGCTGCTAATGCCAATGTTGCGTCGAAGTCTAGTGAATCTAGAGCCATTTGGATTTGTGCCATTTTTGAATTCCTCAAAAAAATTAATAAAATTTGTAATACGTTTGATGATATTTGTGCGCATTGCGCGTTAAAACGCGAAGGCGTACTATACCATATTTCTTGTTTAGCTTTCTAATGTTGCTAGGCGGTCAGCAAGCAATGCTTCAAGCACTTCAAGCGCCTTAGCAAAGCCGTCAATTCCTTCTGCTAATTTCTCAGTTGCCATTGGATCAGCAGCATGCATTGCTTCAAATGTTGCCTTATCCAAGTTAAGTTTCTCAATATCCATTGATTTTGCTGATTCAACAGATAATTTACGCGGTAAATCACCTTCAGTTGATTGCAATTCATCAAGCAGACCTGGAGAAATAGTCAGCAAGTCAACCCCTGCTAATTCTGTTATTTCACCTAAGTTACGGAAGCTTGCGCCCATCACTTCAGTGTCATAATCGAATTTTTTGAAATAGTTATAAATTTCAGTTACGGATACCACACCTGGATCTTCATCAGCAGGATAAGAATCACGACCGGTATCTTTTTTATACCAATCAAGGATACGGCCCACAAATGGCGAAATAAGCGTGATGCCATTTTCAGCACATGCAATTGCTTGGTGTAAACCAAATACTAAAGTAAGGTTTGTGTGGATACCTTCTTTTTCCAATACTTTAGCAGCCATAATTCCTTCCCAGGTGGCTGCAACCTTGATTAAAATACGGTCACGAGAGACGCCCGCAGCTTCATATTGCGCGATTAAGTCGCGGCCTTTTTCAATAGTTGCTTCGGTATCATAAGATAAGCGTGCATCTACTTCAGTTGAAACGCGTTGTGGTACGATTTCAAGAATTTTAAGGCCAAATGAAACAGCCAAACGATCAAAAGCGATGGTAACCACTTCAGCCGAAGATGCGCCTGCGCCTGCGGATGCACGCGCACCTTTTAAAGTATCATCAACGATGCCCTGATATTCTGGCATTTGTGCCGCTGCGGTAATCAATGATGGATTGGTGGTTGCATCGCGCGGTGTGAATTGTTGAATCGCGCCAATATCGCCGGTGTCGGCAACGACAACCGTCATGCCTTTTAGTTGGTCAAGTAAGTTTGCCATGATAATAGCGTCCTTAAAATTAGGGTTATAAAAAATGTAGGCAGACGTTATTTTACTATTGCATTTCTATAGGGGCGCAAAAGCAAATACCGAAATAAATTCAAACCGACAAAATGCGCAATGAATTGATTTCGGCTATCGTTTGCCATACAAGATAATGGCGATCCGTTTTGAGTGAGGCGATTAGCTATTGTTTCTGATGTAACGCTCTACACTCGTAATTTGAGCATCACTACTTTGGCTTTGGATATAGCGTTCAACGCTGGTTATTCCAGAGTTTGAGCTAGAAGCCGTACTGCTCGCAGCATTTGAACCACTGCATAGGCCTTTAAACATGCCCAAGATTGAAGAAAATAGCCCCATGGTTTAAAACCTCTCTCAAAAATTGTTACAAATAAAAAACCGAGTGGTCAACATGACCACTCGGTTGATAAACATTATTCCATATTAGCGTGACGAGTTCTCATTTCTTCTTCAGAAATACCGCGTTCATGTATGAGATGAGACACCATTGCTTCTAAGAAAATCAATGTTGATAATTCAAACATAGTGCCCATAGGCATGCCCTTTGTAAGAGCAAAACTATCGTCGTTACCCACTTGAATCGTTTGGTCAGCTAAATCGCCAATTGTAGAGCTAGATTTTGAGCAAATCAAAACCACTTTAGCACCTTCAGATTTGGCTTTATTAGCGAATGAAACAAGTTGAGTCGTTTCACCAGAACCAGAAATAACGATTAACAAATCGCCTTTACGGATGCTTGGTGTACTAATCTCGCCTTGAACAAATACTTCATAACCACTATGCATCAATCTCATCCCTAGGAAGTTACCCACTAGTTTTGAGCGACCTGCACCTGTAATAAAGATGCGTTTAGCATCATCACACATTGAAACTAATGTAGCTTCCAATGAATCATTAGTTGAACCAAGGATCGTAGTAATTTTATTTAACAGTAGATCACGATGCATTGTAATATTCCTTATGCTGCATCAACTAATGCGCGCAATTCTTTAGCTGAATCAGCTGGAGAATCTGCACCATAGATAGCCGCACCGACAACAACAATTGTTGCGCCCGCTTGCACTGTGCTTTGGATTGTATCTTTGTTGATACCACCCGCAACAGAAATACGTACGTCTAAGCCTAAGCCAGCGATTGTATTTAAGTCAGCGAAAGGTGTTTGGCCTGCTGCTTGTGCGTCTAAACCCGTGTGCACACCGATGATGTGTGCGCCCATTTTAGCGGCGGCGGCGGCAACACCTGCTTTATCGTTAACACCAATAAGGTCAACTTGTGCTTCTGCATTGCTTGCGTTTGCTGCTTTAATTACGCCACCGATTGTTGCCATGTCTGCTGCGCCTAGAACGGTCGCGATGTCGCCGCCAGCTTCATAGAAAGGAGTTGCTTCGTACTCACCTGCGTCCATTGTTTTAAGGTCAACCAGGATCAGTTTGTTAGGGTGCGCTGCGTTTAATGCTTTTACAAGCTCAACACCATTTGCTTTGATACAAGGCGTGCCGATTTCTAAGATATCAACATACGGTGCAACTTGCTCTGCAAGGCCCATTGTTACGTCAAAATCTAGTGAATCTAACGCCATTTGAATAAGTGCTTTAGCCATTATTACTGCTCCTAAAATGTAAGGGTGATTAAATATAATTTGTGATTTCCACTGGATGACTATAAAACAGGCGGTGGGGTAATGTCAATCTGCGGATGGGGTGTTAGTCGGATGCACAGAAACAGTGCGGGTGATAAGATGTTGCTTAGACAGCCGATAACGGATTGTGTCAGGCGGTAGGAAATTTTGAAGATTGGGATATGAAATGACAGTACTAGAGAATACACGCGCACTGATTATTGATATGGATGGGGTGCTTTGGCATGGCAATACACCGATGCTAGGATTGACAGGCTTCTTTGAAGTTTTACGGGCGACAAAGGTACCGTTTATCTTAGCAACTAATAATGCCAGCCTGACTCAAACTGCCTATGTTGAAAAATTTGCCAGCATGGGTGTGATGGTGTCGGAACAAGAAATTTTAACCTCAAGTATGGTCACCGCAAGTTATTTAGCAGCACGCTATGATGCGGCCAACACACGGGTGTTTGTGATCGGTGAATCTGGCTTAACGGCGCCATTGGCCGCGCAAGGCTTTATACTAACGGATGTGTATGAGGTGAAAACAGCAGATAAACCCAATGCAGGGGCAGATTTAGTGGTCAGTGGATTAGATCGCCAATTAAGCTGGGATAAATTAGCTACCGCTTCTATTCATTTACAAAATGGTGCAACGCTGATTGGATCCAATTCAGATCCTACCTTGCCAACAGAATTAGGCTTAATGTGGGGCAATGGCGCGACATTGGCTGGTCTGGAAAAAGCGGCCAATGTAAAGGCGATTACAATTGGCAAGCCGGAGCCTATTATTTACCAATATGCGCTAGCGCTGTTGGGCACCACCGCGGATGAAACGGCGGCGATCGGCGATCGGCTTGATACCGATATTTTAGGAGCAGTGAATGCGGGCATGCGAAGTCTATTAGTGTTATCGGGCACATCGACGCGGACGGATATCGAACAGATTGATTATCAACCGACATGGGTATTGGATAGTATTAGTGATATCACCGAGATATTGAGGAGCAGACAATGAAAAAATTTATCAATGATATAGAGAGTTTATTAGATGAAAGTTTGCAGGGGTTTGCTAAGGCACATAGCGATGTGGTGAGATTAGAAACGGCGCCGACATTTGTACAGCGGCGGGTGGCGACGCAGGCTGGCAAAGTAGCGCTGATTTCAGGCGGTGGCACTGGCCATGAGCCCTTGCATGCGGGCTTAGTAGGCACTGGCATGTTGGATGCCGCCTGTCCTGGGCAGATCTTTACCTCGCCCACACCTGATCAAATGTTGGCAGCAGCACAGGCAGTTGAATCGGGTGGGGGCGTATTATTCATTGTAAAAAATTATGCGGGTGATGTGATGAATTTTGAAATCGCATCGGAAATGTTGGATGGCCCTTTTGAAACGATCTTGGTGTGTGATGATATTGCATTGCCGAAAGATCATAGTACAGGTCGTCGCGGGGTGGCAGGCACATTGGTTGTTGAAAAAATAGTGGGTGCAGCTGCTGAATCTGGTTTTGATCTTGCTGCGTGTAAAGTGCTGGGAGATCGTGTGTGTGTGGCAACCGCATCAATGGGTGTGGCATTAAGCAGTGGTACCGTGCCCGCGATTGGTGAGCCGACTTTTGAATTAGCTAAAAATGAAATGGAAATGGGCGTTGGGATCCATGGTGAGCGGGGGCGAGAAACCATGCCGTTAACATCGGCGAGTGAGATCGTAGACACGCTCGCAACGGCAATTCATCAAGAATTGAAACCCACAGCAGGACAAACAGCGTTACTACATATTAATGGCCTCGGTGCGACGCCTTCTGTTGAACTTTATCTCATTTATGAGTTGGCATCAGCCTATTGGGAAGCCAAAGGCGTAAAAATTATTCGCTCATTGGTTGGCAATTATACGACCTCATTAGATATGGCTGGCTGTTCGATTACGCTGACATTATTGGATGATGAAATGACAACGCTCTGGGATGCACCGGTACATACGGCTAATTTACGCTGGTAAAATATTACATTAAGCCAAATAATCTACAATAGCGCAAATCATTAATTGACTACTGCGCGCGCCCGCATCGATATGGCCTCGGCTACGTTCGCCTAGGAAAGAGGCGCGGCCTTTGGTGGCGAGCATGTCTTCAGTAGAGGCCATGCCTGTGAGTGCGGCTTCACTAATGGTGGTTAGTATTGTTGCTAAAGGTTCATTAGCTTGGGCGGCAGTGTTTAATGCTTCGGCAACTGGGATTAAAGTATCCAACATGGTTTTTTCACCAATATCAGATTTACCGCGTTTTTTCATTGCCGCGACACCTTGATCAAAAATAGAGGACAGTGTTTTTAGGTCAAGCGTTGTGTTGTTATCATCAAGTCCTTTTGCCATGCTGATAAACAAGGTGCCATAGAGCGAGCCTGATGCGCCGCCCATGGTGGACATTAAGGTCATGCCTATTTTTTGCAGCGCTTGTTGCCAATTTAAGGAGGTCAATTCTGAACTTTGTGTTGTCAGAGTGGCTAAGCCACGCTGTAAATTCACCACATGGTCACCATCGCCAATCGCTTGGTCAAGTCCAGCGACTTCGGTTTCATGCTGCTGGATAATATTGAAGACAGTGGCAATAAGTTTGGGTAAATCTGTGGTGAGCATGGTGAGATCCTAGTTTATAGTAGAGCTTAAGATATATAAATTTACCACAGAGGTAGAGACAATAGGAAGCAGAAGATAAAACTAGATCTATCCGCGCTCTCCTATGCTTAAACCCCTTCTCAAAAGGTGGCAAGCAAAAAAAAGCCCCGACCCAAAGGGCGAGGCTCTTTAATTTGACGAAACTTAAATAAATTTAAGCTTTCAACTCAAGGGTGGTTTAGAAGAATACAAACGCACCTAGAGAGAAGATGTCTTGCTCAAGAATAGAGTCATCATCATGCTCTAGCTGTGAATATTCAGCAACCAATTTCAAGTTAGCGTTTACGTCGTGGTAAACACCCAATGTCCATTTTTCAGTGGTATCATCGTCACCTGCATTTTTGTCTTCAAGTTCTGTGTATTGTGCAGATACTAATGTTGCACCACCGAATTTGTAACCCGCTTGAACGATGAATTGATCCCATTCTGCTTCTGTTAATGCATCATATGCATCTTCAGAATCAGAATATTGACCCATAAATTGGAAACCACCATAGGTAGCTGTACCACCGATAGTCCAAGCTTGTTTATCTTCAGCAAGGTTATCTTGTTTTTGGTACATACCGCTTAACCAAACCATATAGTTACCAGCAGCATAGCTAAAGTCAGTTTCATAACGAAGATCTTCGCTATCTACGCTTGCACCGATAGGGCCAGTAGGACCTACAGCAAGGTTAATAGCTGGACCTGTAGGATCCATGATAGCGAATGCAACTTTAAAGCCACTCATATCACGTGATGTCCATTTGATTTGTGAACGCCAGTCAGCATAGTCATAACCAAGACCGATACCACCTAGCGTAGTTTGGCCGTTGCCACCTGTACCATAACCCACACCGAAAAGTGTTTGGTCAGTTAGGATGTTGTGTGAAGCATAAAGACCTAATGCTTTACCCATTAAGATTTGACCGAAGCCACCGTCAACAGTGAAGTAAACTTCACGTTGCTCTTGTGCACCACCATAGCTAAAGCCATTTGTTGATGGGCTGAACGAGATGTGTGCTGCGATATCAAGGCCATTCATTGTTGGCGCTTTCATATCGAAGTTTAAGAATGCTGGTAATAGACCATCACGGACTTCCGAGATATCATCACCATTACTATCATCTGTATAAACGAAGAATTGATTGATTAAGCCACCAACGCTGAATTCCCAGCCGTTCGCGCCTTCTAATGTAATTGCTGCATTAGCAGTACCTGCTGTTAGCGCTGCAGCACCAACCAATGCAGAAAGTGTTAATTTTTTTAATGTACTCATTTCTGATTCACCCTTAATAAAGTAAGTCTAATTAATTATCTCTCATGCCGAATTTGCATTCGAACAGGTTCTATTCTGCAGGATTGTAGAAAAAAAGCAACAATTGGGGGTGGTTTATAGCGCGTAACGCCCTGTTTTTCTGTTTTTGTATCATTTTTGCAACAGAACAGAGAAGGGAATATAGCTTAAATGAATGGTGGCTCGACCTGGAATCGAACCAGGGACACAGGGATTTTCAATCCCTTGCTCTACCGACTGAGCTATCGAGCCATTAACTTAAACTAAGGCGGGCATTAAACCTGATTAGGGGGCACTAGTCAAGTAGTGATTGAACTTGACACTAGTCTAGCGGCATCAGAAAGGCTGCGAGGATAATTGCTGCGACCACAATAAACATAATAGCTTCAGCCATATTAATCAGAAATGCCGTAGGTTTGCACGGCTTGTTGGCGTTGCTCGGCGAAAAATTGATATACAGATTTGAGTTCATCAGGTGAAAATTTAATCAGAACAAGTTGTTGACCGGGCTGAATAAGGTTAGGGTTTCGACCGAGCGTGTTTGTATCTAAATTATAGATATAGCTGGAGCTGACTTTTTGAGAAAGCAATTTTCCCAAAAAAGAACTGAGTCCGTTGGTGAGCCGCTCATCGGCATCAGCGGGAATAATGACTTGCAGCATATCACGGTTGTGGCTGATCCCTTCTAGCGAGAGACCTGCCCGAAATTTCTCAACTAGCCCTTGTTGAATAATCCCCCACAGACCTTGTTGGTCTTGCTCGGTGACATGATGTAGGTAAAACATGTCATCTGAGTGTAGTGCGGGATCTTGGATAATATTTTGAATAAGCAGGGTGGTGGGATCTCTATCTACTGTACTACCACTATTACGGATCAGAATGATTTCACTATCATGGCGGACAAAGCCACCTTGAGAATCTGAGATGATGACGGGTATGTTTTGTGGTTTTTTTAGGGTGTTAACAAAGATGTCAGCATCTTGTTGGATCACTGTGTCGCTAGTGACAGCGGGGCTAGATTCTTCAATAATAATAAGGGGTGGTAGTGGATCAATGGTTTCTAGTGGTGGTGGGACTTCTATTACGGGCATAGTTATGCTGTCAGTAAAGATCCAGTATGCAACACCTATAAGCAATAGGAGTGTAAGTAGAAGTGATATGAATGTGCGCATGGCTACCTTCGACTATATTTGTGCTAACAATAATCGATCTAGTTGCTTAGATTCAAGTGGCCGATACCAATTTACATCGGTGGGGCGTGTTTTGAACTGTGCTAATACCTGCTGTGCTTGTACATAATGGCTGAAAATCTGCGGTGTTAGATGGGCGAGGAGAATGGGGGCCAGTGTGGCTTTTTGTGGGGTATCTTGCTCAAGTGAATGGATAAGGTCTCGCATCAGTAGACTGAGATCGGCTTGTGCTAGGAGCTTGGGAATAGCATGTAGTTTTAAGGTGGCTGTGGTGTGTATTTGCGCAGTGATACCGAGTGAATTAAGTAGGGCGACGTGGTGTTCGAGTAGCTTTATTTGAGCGGGTGTGACATCAAGCAGGATAGGTACAAGTACCGGCCGCTGAGGTAAGTCACCGTCGGTGAGCGCAGTGATAAGCGCTTGCTGCCGTAGGGAGAGATCGGCTTGTTGCACGTCGATAAGCCAGAGCGCGTCATCTGATTGGCTAATAGCATACTGTTGGTGTAATAAGGTGATGAGCTGGCCAAAAACAGTGGGCACTTCGTACGATGAGCTGGCGGAGAGTTGACTGAGATAGTGTTGAGGGTGTTCGGCGATATTATCCGTGCTTGAAGGCGTAGCCTGTTGAATCCGTGCAGGATCAAGGGCGAGCGCATCCTGTAGGGCACGGGTGATAAGACCATGAATACGGCGGGCATCACGAAACCGCACCTCATGTTTGGTGGGGTGAACATTGATATCAACACGGTCAAGCGGGAGAGTGAAATAGAGCACATAAGCAGGATGACGACCAGCGGGAATATGATCGGTGAAGGCCTGTCGAATCGCATGATTGATAATCCGATCGCGGATGATCCGACCATTAATAAAGAAATATTGAATATCAGTTTGCGCACGATGGGCTTCGGCATGGCTGAGCCAGCCAGTAAGGTGCATATCTTCAAATTGTTGATCGAGATAAAACGCTTTTTTGAGAAAAGCCGTGCCACATATTTTGGCAATGCGTTGGGTATATTGCGTGGCTTCGTGCAGTGCGGGCAACTTAATCGACTGTTGTGCCGACAGGGTGTATTGAAAACCGATATCGAAACGGCTGAGTGCGAGGCGGTGGAGGGTGGCTAAAATATGTGATTGTTCTGTTTTGTCGCTCCGTAGAAAGCGCCGTCGCGCAGGGAGATTGAAAAATAGATCACGTACTTCGATGGTGGTGCCGATGGGGTGGGTGGTGGGTTCGGAATCTAAGGAGGTGCCATTAATTTGCCAACCATGGGCGGTCTCTATTTGATGCGAGCGGATCAGCATCTGTGAAACAGAGCTGATACTGGGTAGCGCTTCACCTCGAAAGCCAAGGCTGGCGATGTGACTAAGCTGCTCGCTGCTCTGTATCTTACTGGTAGCATGGCGGGAGAGCGCAAGGGTCAGATCGTCTGGATGAATGCCAATACCATTATCGCTCACCCGAATCAGTTGGCTTCCCGCCCCTTCAATCTCAATCTTGATCTGGGTTGCGCCGGCATCAATACTATTTTCCACCAGTTCTTTCACAATGGAGGCAGGGCGTTCAATCACTTCACCTGCTGCAATCTGATTGGCAAGTTGGGTAGGGAGTTGCTGGATACGGTGTTGGCTAGGATCCATAATGGTTGTTTAAAATATCAGGGGATCCGAAGCGTTTGTCCAGCACGGATGAAGCTATCGGTTAAATTATTTTCTTTTTTCAATGCACGCACGCCGACTTGGTAGCGTTGTGCAATTAATCCGAGTGTTTCCCCTGATTGGACAAGGTGCTGTTGTTGTATCAAATCGGAATGCGGCAGGGGATTTTCACGGAAATAAGATCGGATCCCTGTGAGAATTGCTCGCGCCAATTTGTTTTGGTGTGTTTTGGTCAGTAATCTACGCTCTTCAGCAGGATTAGAAATAAAGGCTGTTTCAACAAGCACAGAAGGGATGTCGGGGGATTTTAACACCACAAACCCCGCGGATTCTACTCTGCGCTTGTGGACATTACCAATGCGTTTCAGTCCAGATAAAATAGTGTTAGCCACTTCATAGCTGGCTTCCAAGCTGGCATTTTGCGAGAGGTCAACGAGCACGGAGGCAAGCATATCATCTTTATCATTTAGGCTAACGCCGCCTATCAAATCTACAGCATTTTCTCTATCGGCAATCAGTTTTGCAGCCTCACTACTTGCGCCGCTGGCAGAGAGCACGAAGACCGATGAGCCACGGGCGCGCCGATCGTGAAATGCATCGGCATGGATAGAGATAAACATATCTGCTTTTTGTTTGTGGGCGAGTTCGATCCGCTCACGTAAACTAATAAACACATCGCTATCACGAGTAAGATAGGGTTTCATCCCAGGCTCAGCATCAATAAGCTTGGCAAGCCCTCGAGCAATTTCTAGGGTAATTATTTTTTCCTTCGTGCCATTCAGACCTTTCGCGCCTGGATCTTTACCACCATGCCCTGCATCAATGGCGATTAAAATATCACGCTTAGCAGTCGGTTTATTGGTTGCGATAGGTTTCGGTGCTGGTGCTGGTGTTGGTTTTACCACGGGTTTAGGT
>DBOG01000068.1 GCA_002299915.1 Proteobacteria bacterium UBA652
TCCACCCATTTCCGCGCTGTGGCAACGGGATCATCAGAAAATACGGTGTTATCTTCCATTCGCCCTTGGCGCAAGCGCACACATTGGCCTTGTTTTAAATCAATCGCTGGGATTAATTGCATTATTTCTCCTAAAAATCAATATATAGCCCTCTCCCTCAGGAAGACGGCTTGGCTGAGGGGAATATAATCAGACTTAATCTCCCCAGCCCAACCCTCCCCAGCAAGGGAGGGGGTAAACACGTGCTTTTTACTCTATGTTCGTTATGGCTGCCAATTCACGAAGTTTTTCAATAACTGTAATCCTGCATGGGCACTTTTTTCTGGATGAAACTGAGTGGCAAATACATTCTCCCGCGCCAATACGGAGGCAAACGCATCTGGATAGGCCGTTGTGCCTGCGACGACTGCGGCATCATCTGCTGTCGCATAGTAACTATGCACAAAATAAAATCGGCTATCTTGGTCAATATCCGCCCAAAGTGGATGGGATTGCATTTGATGTACTTGATTCCAGCCCATATGGGGGACTTTTAGATGCGAACCATCCTTCGCTGTGGGCAACTCAAAATGCTGCACATTGCCGGAGAAAATATCCAACCCATCCACGCCGCCATTTTCTTCGCTGTGTGTGAGCAACAACTGCATGCCAATACAAATCCCGAAAAAAGGCTTGGTCGCCGCAACTTCTTTAACCACTTCTGTCAGCGCTAAGTCATTCAGTTCAGCCATGCACGCACCAATCGCGCCTTGACCTGGAAACACCACCCGATCCGCCGACAAAACCTGATCTAAGTTAGCGCTTACTATCACCTCTGCATTAGGTGCAACAGATTCTAATGCTTTAGACACTGATCGTAAATTGCCCATACCATAATCAATGACCGCTATTTTTTGCATTGAACTATAATGCGCCTTTGGTTGAGGGAAGCTGCCCTTTTCCACGCGGATCCAATGTCACCGCCATCCGCAATGCACGGCCAAACGCCTTAAAGATCGTTTCCGCAATATGATGCGCATTGCGACCTTTAATATTATCAATATGCAAAGTCACATCGGCATGATTGGTGAAGCCTTGAAAGAATTCAAAGAATAACTCTGTATCAAACTCACCCACTTTATCGCGGGTGAATTTAGCATTAAATTCCATCCCCGGGCGACCCGATAAATCTAATACGACTCGTGATAACGCTTCATCCAGTGGCACATACGCATGTCCATAACGGACAATGCCTTTTTTATCGCCTAACGCCTGCTTAAATGCCTGACCAATGGTAATGCCGATATCTTCCGTTGTGTGGTGTGCATCGATCTGCAAGTCGCCATTTGCTTTTATTGCCAGATCAAACATCCCATGCCGTGCAATTTGCTCCATCATGTGATCTAAAAAAGGCACGCCCGTTTCTGCACTGAATTTACCTGTGCCATCCAAATCAATGCTGACTGAAATTTGTGTTTCAAGCGTGTTTCGTTCAACTGCTGCATTACGTCCACCCATGTTTCTGCCCTATCTACTTTGAGTACTAATATGAGGCATAATAACTGTTTCAGCATGCCGCTGAAAGGCGTATGATGTAAATAGATCAATGGAGACCTTTCATTTTGGCAACAAACAACCCTGTCATTCAGCTATTTGACAATCCCACGCAACGCAAAGATCCTGTCGCCTGCGATAGTTGCTCGCTTTACAGCCTTTGCCTGCCGCTAGGCCTAAATAATCACGACCTTCAAAAGCTAGACCAGATTATTGACCGCGAACAGCGCTATCAGCGAAATGATCGTTTATTTCGCGCAGATACTCCGTTTACGGCCCTCTTCGTTGTCCGCTCAGGAACATTTAAAACAACCGTAGCCGCAAGCAATGGTCGCGAACAAATCACTGGGTTTTATTTCCCTGGTGAATTTATTGGCTTAGATGCCATTTATACCGAAAACTACCAATCTACCGCAACAGCGCTTGAGACCAGCACCTTATGCGCGCTTCCCTTCACGCGCCTACAAACACTCGGCGCAGATATCCCACAGCTACAAATCAATATGCTTCGCCGCTCGAGTAAAGAACTCGCCAGTGATAAAAACCTGATGATTTTACTCAGCAAAAATAATGCAGACGCAAGGTTAGCTACTTTTCTGCTCTCCCTTTCCGCTCGCTTCCAAGAACGCGGCTTCTCTACTACCAGATTTCGCCTCAGCATGCCTCGAAAAGATATTGCCAACCATCTTGGCTTAGCGGTAGAAACCATCAGTCGCTTATTCGCTCGCTTCCAACAGCAAGGCCTTATCGATGTTGCAGGAAAATCAATTACACTTGTCGACCTGCCCAATCTACAAGCACGCTGTGAGCATTAAATTGATTTATGTTGACCCAGATCAAGGCAAATTTCCTTCCAATATCATATACTGGTATAATCAGTTAGATATAAGCGATATTTAATGCAGTTTATTACTTTAAAGAAAGGATGTACAACATGAAAAATACTACACTTAGCCTAGCGGCTATTGTCGGCTTATCTGGTATTGCCAGCACAGCAATGGCTTATGAGGCAGGCGACATCCTTGTTCGTGGCCGTATTGCACACGTTCAACCACTAGATGACAGCGATTTGCTTCATGTCCCTGCGCTTGGTGGTGCGGTACCTGATAGTGGCGTTACCGTTAATTCGGATACGATTCCAGAATTAGATTTTACTTATATGCTTGCACCACATTGGGGGGTTGAGCTTATTCTGGGTTACTCTAACCATGATGTAAAAGCCTCTGGTTCTGCTGCAGACTTGGGCTTAGGCAAAGTAATTGATGCGAAAGCATTGCCGCCAACATTAACCCTACAATACCACTTCTTACCTAACGCTAAGATCCGTCCTTATATTGGTGCAGGTGTAAACTACACTTACTTCTTTGATGAAAAAGTAACCGGCCCACTAGACCAACCTGGCGCTAAAATTAAAATGGATGACTCTTTGGGCTTTGCTGCACAAGCGGGTGTGGATTTTGCCATCAATAACGATTGGTTTGTCAATCTTGATGTCAAATGGATTGATATGGAAACCACTGCACACTTCACCGGCACAACAGCTGGCTCAGCGAAAATCGATGTTGATGTTGACCCAATTATCTGGAGCGTAGGTATCGGTCGCCGATTCTAAGCTTTCATTTAAATAACAATATTTAAAACCCGCCTTGTATTTTGCAAGGTGGGTTTTTTATTGCCTATAGTGCTAGTGAGATCCCATGTTAAAATAATGTAGATGAAAACGCTTTTTTACTCATAGCTCTCTTACTGACACTCTCCGCAAACAGGTTACAGAGATCTATAAATGGACAAATGAATCAGGCCAAGTCCACTTTGGCGATAAACCAACACAACCTGCTGAAAAACTAACTATTAATACCAAATATTCCGAACCCGTAACCTATGAGCAGGCAATCCCCTTATTTTGATCGGAGGCCAACGTATGCAAGGTTTCAGCGTAGCACGTTTTAACCGCCATTATGAAGAGCGTAAACTTTAGGAAATATTCGGCTTTAATAAGCGTTTCAAAGGCACACCTGACAAGCCCAAAATCACAAAATAAACCACCATCGCCACCGCGATTAACGGTAATAACGCCGCAAAACGGTGCCACACATCCCAATCAAGCCAAGTTTCTAATGCTGGATTAAGCAAAACCAATACCGCTAACATCGCAGTACTGGCCAAGGTGATTTTAGTTAATAAGCTGGCCCAACCAGCTTCAGGCAGATAAACGCCCTCTCGTCTCAGACCAAGATAAAGCAAGCTGGCATTCAATATTGCCGATAAACTAGTGGCTAATGCCAAGCCCACATGCGCCCAGTAATACATCAAAATAAGGTTCAATACCATGTTCACCACCATTGCAATGATGCCAATTTTGACTGGTGTTTTCGTGTCCTTTCTAGCAAAGAAACCTGGTGCTAAGACTTTAATCAAAATAAACGCTAATAAGCCAACAGAATAAGCCAATAAACTATGCGATGCCCTATTGGCATCACTCGGCATAAATTTACCATACTGAAATAAAGAAATTAGCAATGGCTCGGCTAATACGACAATACCGACCACAGCAGGTGTGCCAATAATCAATGCCCAGCGTAATGCCCAATCTAGTGTGCGTGAGAATTCACGCGGAGAAGATTTTGCATGCTGCTGGGATAATCCGGGCAAAATCACCGTTGCCAGCGCAACACCAAACACACCTAGTGGAAATTCCACTATCCGATCTGAAAAATAGAGCCATGAAATACTGCCTGTGACCAAAAAAGAGGCTAATAAAGTATCAAATAATAAATTTATTTGAGACACAGATACCCCAAACATAGCCGGCAACATTAGTGTTCTGATTTTCTTCACGCCTTCGTGCTGCCATCCCCAATGTGGCTTAGGGAGCTGATTTATTTTTAACAAAAAAGGAATTTGAAATAACAGCTGTACCGCGCCACCAATAAATACACCCCATGCCAGTGCTTTAACAGGCTCATCCATCATCGGCGATAGCCAAATCGCACAGCCAATCAAGGATAAATTCAAGAAAACAGGCGTAAAAGCAGGCACGGCAAATCGGCCGAAACTATTGAGAATCGCACCTGATAATGCCGTCAATGAAATAAAGAATAAATATGGGAATGTAATCCGTAACATCTCGCCTGCCAAAGTGATTTTAGGCGCATCATTAATAAAGCCTGGTGCAAACGCCATAATCATCCAAGGGGCAGCTAACACACCGATTGCAGTGATAATAAACAATACGCCGCCCAAGCTACCGCTCACCGCATTGACTAAAACCTTTAAATCATCGCCTTCGCGTAACTTATAATCAGATAAAACGGGAATAAACGCCTGCGAAAAAGCGCCTTCTGCAAACAAACGTCGCAAGAAATTCGGGATCTTAAAAGCAACGAAAAAAACATCCGCGCCTAATCCTGCACCAAACAACCGCGCAATCACCACATCTCTAATAAAGCCCAAGATCCGAGAGATAAACGTCATGCTACCCACAATGGCGGTGGATTTAAAAAATTTTCCACTCATAATTAATTACGCTTCCAAAAAGAGAGCACTATTTTAGCGGCTTTAGCATGCATCTGCCTGCCTATCTAATTCTTTAGTAAACACACGGCTAATCTCCGTCAACAAAGCCTGCCGCTGATAACTCTGTCTCCAGACCAAGCCAATACCACGTGAGGGTATTGCTCTCCCTTTCTGGGCTAGTGGCCGCAGACATATATCATCCCGCTTTAATAAAGCCGAATTACATGCCATGGCGGGCACTAAGGTTAATCCTGCACCACTGGCAACCATTTCGATTAAAGTGGTCAAGCTCGTGCCTTGAAAACTTGCACGGTTGGCTTTTCGCGTTAATTGGCAAGCTGCTAATGCATGATCACGCAAGCAATGACCCTCTGCCAGCAGCAAAAGATCTGCGACCGGTAATTGGCTAGGTGTCAACGTCGCCTGCGCGGCTAAGGAATGACCAACAGGCAATACGGCGAGGAAGGCCTCTTCCCCTGCTACAGAATGTGCCAAACTACCGACATCATAAGGGAAAGCCAAGATGGCAATATCTAATTCCCCTACCGCCACTTGCCTAACTAGCTCCGCCGATTGGCCTTCTTGTAGCAGAAAATCCGCCTCTGGTAACGCCGCACGCAAAGTAGGCAATACTGTGGGTAATAAAAAAGGCGCAATGGTTGGAATCAAACCCAACCTCACCGTACCCCCATAAGGTGCAGATTCTGCCTGCACCCGTTCCACTAAATCTCCAGATAAAGTCAGAATTTCTCTCGCTTGCTCGGCGACCTCTTCACCTAATACAGACGGCAACACTGTGCGCTTTGTACGCTCTAATAAAGGCGTACCCAGCAGCGCCTCCAGATCCTGGATCCCCGCACTCAGGGTTGATTGTGTGACAAAACAACGCTCTGCCGCTTGCCCAAAATGACGCAATTCGACAACGGCGACGAGATACTGTAATTGACGCAAGGTTGGTAAGCTCATAAATCGTTTATTCCCGTTAATGCCTTTGCTTTAATTCGTTATATCAAATATATCACAGATCCCGCGCTGCTCTCCAGCAATATGTGGCATTCTGGCTATTCTTATCCCGAGTTCAAGGTTAAATACTTCGACGATCAGTAGCGCTTTCTAGTAAAGTAGTCCTACCTTCTTGCAGCAGGACACACTCCTCTCTTCATCTCTAATGGCGCTTTCCCAACTCACCATTGAATCTTTCCGCAACTTAAGCCAAGTATCGCTTGCGCCAAGCCAGGGTATCAATCTTATTCTAGGGCCAAATGGTAGTGGTAAAACCAGTTTATTAGAAGCCATCCACCTACTCGCTTTGGGGCGCTCATTCCGAGCACGCAACATCAAACACACACTACAACATGATGAAAACAGGCTACGAATCATCGCTCTTTCTGGCGATAATAACACGCCGATTGGCTTAGAATATTCAACTTCCTCTTCCAGCTCCAGCCCTGAAATCAGACTAAATCACCAGCCAGTGAAACGTCTCTCTGAGCTAGCGGCATATCTACCCTTACAACTCATTCCTGCAAACTGCCACCAGTTTTTTGAACAAGGTCCACGCTACCGCCGTCAACTACTCGACTGGAGTTTGTTTCACGTGGAACCGAAATTTCATCTCCATTGGCAGCATTATCGCCGCGCCTTACAGCAGCGTAATGCCGCCATTAGGCAACACCAAACCGAGAATGAAGTTAGCACTTGGAATAGCCATCTTGCCGAACACGGTGAAGCTATCCACCAACTTAGGCAACAGCAACTCTCACAATTAAAAAATAATTTTCAACGTACTTTCCCCCTCCTCTGTCCTGAGTTCAAAGAGGCCAAATATGAGCTGAGATACCGCACAGGTTGGGCAAAAAACCAATCTCTTGCCGAGGCATTAACCGCAAATACCACTCGAGATATTGCATTAGGCTATACCCGCCAAGGCGCCCATGCGGCTGACTGGATGTTCCGAGTTAACGATCATAACCCTGCCGAATCCTTCTCACGTGGACAACAAAAGTTATTTTCTTTAGCATTACGGATCAGTCAAGCACAGTTGCTTTTTGAAAAAAATGCACGTCCTAGCATTTTATTATTAGATGATTTAAGTTCTGAATTGGATCCTAGCCATCAACAAACCGTGCTCAATGTGATTGCCAAACTCCCATTACAAACTTTTATTACCAGCACTGATTTATCGCTAAAACATAAAATAAAACATCTAACAAATACGGCTGTGTTTCACGTGGAACAAGGTGAGTTTACGACACTTTAATTTTGCTTCAACCATCGTCCTGAAACAAAAGAGGCCGCCCCCCTATCTCCGAGCGCCATTAAAGGGTAAAATTGAGATACTAAATTCATCCTTGTATAGGGAAGCAGTAAGCACATGGCAACTGAAGATAACACTCCAAGTTACGATTCTTCCAATATCAAAGTCTTAAAGGGCTTAGATGCCGTCCGTAAGCGGCCTGGCATGTATATTGGAGACACTGATGATGGCACAGGTTTACACCATATGGTGTTTGAGGTGCTGGATAATTCTATTGATGAATCACTTGCAGGGCATTGCTCAGAAATTAATGTGCGCATTCACCCGGATGATTCGATTTCTGTCTCTGATAATGGCCGTGGGATTCCGGTTGATATTCATGAAGAAGAAGGCATTTCTGCAGTAGAAGTAATCATGACCGTGCTCCATGCCGGCGGAAAGTTTGATGATAACTCTTATAAAGTATCGGGTGGTTTGCATGGTGTGGGTGTCTCCGTTGTTAACGCTCTTTCTAAAAAGCTCACGGTTGAGATTGGTAGAGCTGGCCAAATCCATCGCCAAGCTTATACACACGGGGAACCTGATTCTCCGTTAAAGACAGAAGAAAAAACAACTGAAACCGGCACCAAAATCCAATTTTGGCCAAGTGAAAAAACATTTACTCACATTACGTTTGAACGCGCCATCCTTGCTAAACGGATCCGTGAACTGGCATTTTTGAATTCTGGCGTGCGGATCGTGCTCACGGATGAAAGAACGGATGAAGTTGAAACCTTTTACTATGAAGGCGGGATCACGGCTTTTGTTGAGCATTTAAATAAAAATAAAGAAGCGGTGCATGAGCAGGTTATCAGCATTAGCGGCGAGAAAGATGATGTTACCGTTGAGCTCTCCATGCAATGGAATGATTCTTACCAAGAAAATATTTATTGTTTTACCAATAATATTCCTCAGCGCGATGGCGGCACCCATCTTGCTGGTTTCCGTGCTGCGCTCACCCGCACCTTAAACCAATATATTGAAAAAGAAGGCTTGGCAAAAAAATCGAAAGTGACCACCAGTGGTGATGATGCCCGAGAAGGATTAACCGCTGTTTTATCTGTTAAAGTGCCTGATCCCAAATTCTCTTCTCAAACCAAAGATAAACTGGTTTCTTCAGAAGTGCGGACCATTGTTGAATCGCTAGTAAACGAACATTTTCATGATTATCTCGTTGAGCATCCTGCTGATAGTAAGCTCATTGCCGGCAAGATGATCGATGCGGCGCGCGCACGCGATGCAGCGCGTAAGGCACGCGAACTCACGCGTCGAAAAGGAGCCCTTGATATCGCCGGTTTACCCGGTAAATTGGCCGATTGTCAGGAGCGCGACCCCGCCCTATCCGAACTCTTCCTAGTAGAGGGAGATTCAGCGGGTGGTTCGGCTAAACAGGGCCGCGATCGCCGCACCCAAGCCATCCTGCCATTGAAAGGAAAAATCCTCAATGTCGAGCGTGCACGCTTCGATAAAATGATTAGTTCTCAAGAGGTTGGCACACTTATCACGGCTTTGGGCTGTGGTATTGGCCCCGATGAATATGACCCAGACAAACTCCGCTATCACCATATTATTATCATGACCGATGCCGATGTCGATGGTTCGCATATCCGGACCTTATTGCTTACTTTTTTCTATCGCCAAACCGTAGAAATTATCGAGCGAGGTTATCTTTATATTGCCCAGCCACCTTTGTACAAAATCAAAAAAGGCAAACAAGAGCGGTATGTGAAAGATGATGCCGAAATGGAAGCCTATCTAACCGAATTAGCCCTCAAAGACGCTTCCTTGCTCCCTTCTGGCGCTGGCAAAGCGGTTGAGGGCAGCGCACTGGAAGCCTTGATAACAGAATATCAAACGGTGACTGCGATCATTTCGCGCCTCGCCAAACATTACTTCCCTAGCTTCCTTTCTCAGCTGATTTATCAGCCCGCAGTACCTAAGCTGAAAACAGGCGATAAAAAGAGTGCAGAGTGGCTCTCAGGCATCGAAACACGGCTTAATAAGGACTTACCGCCCGGCACGAGTTACAAGCTTACAATGGAAAAAGCCGACGATGGTTCGGAGCAAATTGATGTCAGCTTTAATCGTCATGGCATTGATACCCATCATCATATTCCCGTCGAGTTTTTCGATAGCACTGAATACCAACGTATTCTTTCTTTTGCTGATAAAATCGCAGGCTTAATCTCCGATGAAGACGCCGCCACAGTGCAACGAGGCGATCGCAGCGAAGAGATTGAAGATTTTGCAGGGGTTGTGAATTGGTTATTGGCCGAATCGCGACGAGGCCAAAGTGTGCAACGCTATAAAGGGCTGGGCGAAATGAATCCTGAGCAGCTTTGGGAAACCACTATGGATAAATCCAAACGCCGTTTACTACAAGTCAGCATTAATGATGCCATTGAAACCGATGAAATCTTTAATATCCTAATGGGTGATGTTGTTGAACCCCGCCGTGAATTTATCGAAACCCATGCCTTGCAAGCCTCTAACTTAGATATATAACCATTCCAGCAGGCACAATTCACCCCCAAATAAAGGAAAATCCTTATCGCTATAGCGGGGGCTTTCCTCTATTATGGATATGGACAAATATATGTTGAACTTTAAAATTTGGTGAAAAAGGCGTCTTATATTCTATGTCTCAAGATAGTTACACACATATTCTGCAATCTTGCTTAGTGGACAACGATAACCGAGAACAGCCACACTAGGATTTGCTGTGCGGATAAAAAACAACCCCGAAAAATTTGGCTTAATCGCTGTAGTGTTGCATTGGTCAATCGCACTCGCAACCTTCTTCCTATTTGGACTTGGCCTGTGGATGATAGATCTTGCATATTACGATACTTGGTATCAAAAGGGGCCTAGATTACATGAAGGCATTGGGGTGTTTCTGTTCTTTTTCCTGGTAATAAGGATCTTATGGCGGCATTTCAGCCCGCCTCCAACAGCACTTAAAAATCATAAAAAATGGGAAAAAATGAGCTCGAAAGTTGCCCACATTATGCTCAATATTTTATTATTAGTCATCACGATCAGTGGTTACCTGATCGTGACCGCAGAAAGCGATGCCTTGAGCGTGTTTGGATGGTTCAGTTTGCCAGCAACATTAAGTAAGGGCGCCTCTCAAGCAGATTTAGCAGGAGATGTGCATTTGGTACTGGCATGGGCAGTCATTGTGCTTGCCGCCGTCCATGCTTTAGGTGCAATCAAACATCACCTGATTGATAAAGATAGAACTTTAAAGCGTATGCTCGGTCAATAATGATGACCGATAATCATTAACACAAAGGAAATAAAATGAAAAAAATACTGATACTATTAGTTGCTGGGCTAATGAACATAACGGCAATAAATTCAGCTCAGGCTGAGGACTATATACTTGATATTGAAGGCGCACATGCTTTTATTAATTTTAAAGTAAAACACTTAGGCTATAGTTGGCTTTATGGAAGATTTAATACCTTTACGGGCAAATTTAGTTATGATGAATTGAATCCATCTGCTGCAACAGTAGAGATTGAAATTGATACTAATAGCATTGATTCAAACCATGTAAAACGTGATAAACACCTGCGTGATGATGAATTTCTTGATGTAAAAGAATTTCCAAAATCCACGTTTGTATCCACTTCATTTAACGAAACCGGGGATGGTAAAATCATCCTGAAGGGTGACTTTACCTTAAATGGCGTCACTAAAAACATCACGATAAATGCTGAACATATTGGTCATGGTGATGATCCTTGGGGCGGTTATCGTCGTGGTTTTTATGGCACGACTAGTTTTAAACCTGCTGAATACGGCTTAGGCGGTATGGATAAACTAAATGCGGATTCTGCAGAAGTGTTTTTAGAGCTTTCCCTAGAAGGCATTCGCCAATAAGGAATTAAGCACCGCCGGTCGGATGACGCTAGCGCTCATCCGACCGGCGGAATACGATAATTTCTTCACCCCAAACCCTCAATGCAATTTAATATTCGGATGCACACTACGGCGGAAAAAATGTGAAATCGTGAGCATCCCCACGCGGAAGAAGCCTAATAAAGCGATCTGATGCATTTTATACAGTGATAAATACATCATTCTCGCCATAAATCCTTCGACCTTTAAGCTACCTTGACTGATACTGCCCATCATATTGCCGACGGTGCTATAACGCCCTAGAGAGACCAAAGAGCCATAATCATGATAGGTGTATTCTGGCAATTCTTTATTCTGCATTCGGTTGACGATAGATTTATACACCAACGATGACATTTGATGCGCCGCTTGGGCACGTGGCGGTACATTGCCCTCTTTACCTATCCATTTACACGCACAGCAATCACCAGTGGCATAAATATCATTATCTAAGGTAGTTTGTAGGGTTTGTTTCACCACTAGTTGATTCATCCAGTTGGTTTCTAGCCCCGCTAAATCTTTCAAGAAATCAGGCCCTTTAATCCCTGCCGCCCAGACTTTAATGCTGGCCAAAATAGTTTTGCCGCTTTCTGTTTTAATCGCGTCAGGTGTAACCTCATTGACCCGTTCACTGGTTAATACATTCACGCCTAATTTCATCAACTCACGCTGGGTGGCGGCTGATAAATTCTCTGGGAGTCCGGGCAAAATACGATCATTTGCTTCGATTAAGGTGATTTTAACGTCTTCAGGCTCAACATCTAGGCCATAAGCATTAAGTAAATGGGAGACTTCATGCAATTGCGCACTCAGCTCTGTACCCGTTGCACCCGCACCGACAATGGCAATATTCATGCACGAGCTACCGGCTGAGTTAGGCTGAGTTGCTGTTCGCACATAGCTATTCATTAGCTGGGTTTGGAAGGCTTCTGCTTGCTTTGTATTATCCAAAAACAAGCAATGCTCACTTACCCCTGAGATATTAAAATCATGGCTGACACTGCCGACTGCCATCACTAAATAATCATAATCAAAGGTCCGCCTTGGGATCAGTTCTTCGCCTAGTTCATCCAAGGTGGGCGCGACACTGACTTGTTTTTTCTCACGATCAATGCCGTCTACTTTACCCAAGCGAAAACGAAAGTGGCCATATTTTGCTTGGCTTAAATATTCAATTTCATCTTCATGAGAATCTAGCGTACCTGCCGCAACTTCATGTAATAATGGCTTCCAGATATGGGTTGAGGTATTATTAATTAAGGTAACTTCGGCTTTGCCTTTTTTATTCAGCTTCCGACCCAGCTTGGTCACTAGCTCAAGTCCCCCTGCGCCACCACCCACGACAATGATTTTAGGAATTGTATTGTCTTGTGTTGCTATCTTAATCACCCTTTGCTTGATCTTTTTGTAGCTATTTTACCTGATTGCTCCTCGGCAACCTATCGCTATTTTTTTACTCTCCCGCCAGACTCTGGCAAACTAGCAGTTCTAATCACTTTGAAATGAGCATTATCATGCAACCGCCACCTGAACAACCGCGTATCGCATGGGCCGTGACGGGCTCAGGCCATTATCTCGAAGAATGTCTCGATATTATCCGAGATCTTGAAGGCGTTGATCTGTTTTATAGTCGCGCGGGTGAAGAGGTTATCCGTATGTATGGCCATGATCCACGTGCTATCAATACTGATAGCCGAGTGTATCGCGATCGGGCGGCTAGTGCGCCGCCTGTTGGCCTATTTTACCGCGGTGATTACCATACCCTCGTGGTCGCCCCTGCCACCTCGAATACCGTCGCTAAGATGGTGTTGGGGCTGTCTGATACCTTAGTGACCAATGTCTATGCACAAGCGGGAAAGTGCCGCATTCCAAGCATTGTCCTCGCATGCGATACCGAGCCTGAAATGGAGACACCTGCACCTGATCGCGTTGTGCGCCTTTGGCCGCGTGAAGTTGATTTGGAACACACCCATAAGCTGCGTTCATTTGAAGCCACCACCGTGGTTGAAAACCCCGAATCCTTGCTGGCTGCGTTGCATTCACGGCTATCAGAACTAGATTGATTCTGTGACCCGGCTTTTCCTCACTGGCAAACTGGCTGAAAATAATCTACGCCGTGTACTCGCTGATATGGCGCCGTTAGATTTTGACTATCGCGTGCATGTGTTCGGCGTCAGTGTTGCCGCTTTAATCACGGATAAAATGCTCCTCCGTCGGCTCAAACCTGACGATCTTAATGGCATCGAACAAGTCATTTTACCCGGCCGATGCCGTGGCGATCTTGATGCACTCAATGCCCATTTTGGGGTTGA
>DBOG01000060.1 GCA_002299915.1 Proteobacteria bacterium UBA652
TAATTCTAAAGGCTACCCTTGATAAAGGGTGGCGGTTTTTATTATCTAATATTAGGTTCTGACAATGTCCTATTTAACCGTTCCTGAATATCCCTGCGCTCACAGCACTAGTGGCATCCTGCACGTCAAAGACCCAAATTAAACCGCGCAGAAAGTCTAGAGTAGATAAAATAAAAGGAGGGCATAAGTCGCCATGTTTTGGTTACGAGCAAGAATGCTTATTTTAAAGTTCTGCAGTATCAATAATTTAAGGATAAAAATAGAGTCTAGTGAGAAGGAATGCAACTAATTTAAATTTATGTCGTAATAATGATAGACAAATATTGCTCATTATCGTTAAATAGGCTATATTCTCAAGTTGCAGGTGAGAGGCTTGACAATAAAAACACTAAATTTATGAGGGAATTCCTAATGAGAACTAAAATTTTTGCATCTGTCGCTGTATTAGCGATGGTATTGCCCACCACACATGTGATGGCTGGTGCAACAACTGAAGCAACGGCAGGTAGAATTGATGCCACCGATACATTACCTGACGCCAAACCTGGGCAATGTTTTGCAAAAGTTATTATCCCAGCAAAATATGAAACAAAATCTGAACAAGTGATGATAAAGCCTGAATCAGAAACGGTTAAAATAAAACCAGCTGTATTTGGTGTGACCGAGAAGTCTGTTGTGGTGAAACCAGGCTATACAACCGTAAAAGCGATCCCTGCGAAATTCAAAGAGATGGTGGAAAAAGTAGAAGTATCCCCCGCAACGACACAGTGGACAACGGGTTTAGGTAAAAATGCTAGCCCTGCTAGCCCATCGTTATTAGCAGGCGCAAAAAGCAATGGTGTTGATATTGAGGGCGCTCCTGTAGGTGCTTGTTTTAAAGAATATTATGTGCCAGCACGGTTTACGCAAACAGAAAAAGAGATCTTAGTGAAAGAAGCATCTGAAGAAGTAAAAATAACAGATGCGAAATTTAAAGATAGCTTAGAAACGGTTGTGGTAAAACAAGCTAGCCAAGAAAAAGTATACCATCCCGCAGAATATCAAACGGTTGAAGAAACGGTTGAAATTGAACCTGCAAAAACTGTATGGAAGAAAGGCGATGGTCCGATTAGCCGAATTGATAATTCAACCGGTGAAATCATGTGTTTGGTTGAAATACCAGCAAAATTCAAGACTTTCAAAACAACCACATTGAAAACAGCAGCACGTGTTGATCTGGTGAGTGTGCCTGAAGAAACAAAAGCTGTTAAAGTCAGTATGCTGGCAACAGATGCTGTAGTTGAGAAAGTGGCGGTTCCTGCAGAATATAAGAAAGTAACGATGACATCTAAAGCATCAGATGCAACGTTTACTTGGGGTGCAGCGAGCGCTAAAGCACCTGGTGGAAAATTTACCGGTAACCAAGTTTGCTTGAAGAGCCAACCAGCACAATTTGAAAATGTTAAAAAACGTGTTATAGCATCGCCAGCCACAGTCCAAGAAGAAAAAGTAGCTGCGGTGACTAAAACCATTCAAGTGAATAGTGTGGTAACTGAAGCACAAGAAGTTAAGACGGTTGTGCCAGCAGTATACGGTGCGGTTGAGAAAAGATCACGGGTGGCGAGTGAGCGTTTAGAATGGCGAGATGTGCTCTGTAAAACAAATATGACCCAAGATATCAATCAACGGATCCAAAAAGCATTGAAGGCGAAAGGTTTCTACGCGGGACCAATTGATGGTATTTGGGGGCGCGGCACAATGAATGGTATTGAAGCGTTCCAAAAGAAAAGCGGTCTTGCAACCGGTGGTTTGACAATTGATGCTTTAGAGAAACTGGGTGTAATGTAAAGAAACCCACTTTCTAATTAAAAAAGCGCTGCACCTTATTTGGGGTGTGGCGCTTTGTGGCGCCGACCCAGAATTAGTTATGTTTGATTGGAATCAACCTATAACAACTGCTCAGAATGGATTTCCACGGGATCTACCACCACAGCAGGGTGTAAATGGCGATTGGACCAGCCCCATTAACTATGCAGACGGCACATTGTATCTACGTGCCGAAATACAATCGGGCGGTCAACCTGTTCCAAAGCCAATCATGATAGGTTATTGTATTTGGCAAGACGATTTAGTGGGGTATAGTTTTGGATTGGAGGAGTGTGTATCGTTAAAAGGTCCACTGCAAGGTATCCCAGGTGAAAGCCTTACATGGGAGCACAAAGTAAATGAACTCAATCAAATTAGTCAGAATCCACTCGATTGGACAAGAGCTAGGCATGCTTATGGCGTGGCGATTAAGAATACAGCAGGTATTCCGGTGAGTGGTTATGGTGTCTGGGATTGGGATGGTGGCACGGAGAATGAGTGGTATCCCCTAGATATGCGTATTACGGTGGTGGCCGTTCCCTATTCTCAGACATTTAGTGGTTGGAGTAATTACCCATAGTACTTGGCGTAGCTTGCCGCTTTAGCAAGCTGCTGGTTATAAGCTAGTTCTGAGTAATCAAAACGCTCCCATTATGCCCAGAGAAGCGGCCATTCTAAGTCATAACAAAACATCAAGAGTGCGTACTCATGTAAGGTGTACATACACTTCAATAGCTTTTAATGCTGATCTCTGCTAAAGTGGGGCACACGTGACAGGTATTTTTAGTGGGTACCTTAGTTTATATTTGAAATGTATTTTTAGAGTGGTAGATGGTCAGCTTAGAAACACCAATATGTAATTTTGATGAGGTGGCGCATGATTTTTCGCTGCCAGATACCGATGGTAAAATATGGACTTTGCATGATTGCGCTGGCGAAAATGGCTTGCTAGTAATGTTTATTTGCAACCATTGCCCTTATGTAAAATCCATTCTCGATCGTTTAGTGCGTGATACCAATGAATTAAAAGCCATGGGTGTGAATACCGTGTCGGTCATGGCAAATGATGTGGCAGATTATCAGGAGGATTCTCCAGATAATATGAAGTTAATTGCCGAACAACAGGGTTTCTCATTCCCCTATTTGTATGATGAGACACAAGCGGTTGCACAAACCTATGGTGCGGTGTGTACCCCAGATTTCTTTGGATATAACAAAGATCTTGAATTGCAGTATCGAGGTCGCTTAGATGAAAGCAAAAAACAAGCGGCAGCACCAGATGTTCGACGAGATTTATTCGAGGCAATGAAATTGGTTGCTGAGACGGGTCGCGGCCCAGAACATCAAATACCTAGTATGGGCTGTTCGATTAAGTGGAAGAATGCTTAAGTGCATCCACATATATTAGGGCATGTATTTTTGGAATATGTATTTTGCATAACGTAAGTCGGATGATGTTTGTATCATTAATGTGTTGCGCAAAGTATGTTTAACTTTATTAATGTAGGAGTAGACAATGGCTACACGTAGACATTTAGCAAACGCCATCCGTGCACTGAGTATGGATGCAGTTCAAAAAGCAAACTCGGGTCACCCAGGCGCACCGATGGGGATGGCAGATATTGCCGAAGTATTGTGGAATGACCACATGAAACATAACCCGACTAGCCCAAAATGGGCAGATCGTGACCGTTTCATTTTATCGAATGGCCATGGCTCAATGTTGATTTATTCTTTGTTGCATTTGTCAGGTTATGACTTGCCAATGTCTTCATTATCTTCTTTCCGTCAGCTTCACTCACAATGTGCGGGTCATCCTGAATATGGTTATGCACCCGGTATTGAAACAACAACTGGTCCTTTAGGACAAGGTATTACCAACGGTGTGGGTATGGCAATGGCTGAAAAGTTATTGGCTGACCAATTTAACAAGCCGGGGTACGACATCGTTGACCACAACACCTATGTGTTCTTGGGAGATGGTTGTTTGATGGAAGGTGTATCTCATGAAGGGTGTGCGCTTGCTGGTACATGGGGTCTGGGCAACTTGATCGCATTCTGGGATGACAATAATATCTCTATCGATGGTCACATCGACGGTTGGTACACAGATGACACGGTTAAGCGTTTTGAAGCTTACGGCTGGCATGTTGTATCGGTTGATGGCCATGATTCAGACGCAATCAATGCGGCAATTAACGAGGCTAAATCTATTAAAGATAAGCCTTCTATGATCTGTTGTAAAACAGTGATTGGTTTTGGTTCTCCTAATAAACGTGGCACACATGATTGTCATGGTGCGGCATTGGGTGAAGAAGAAGTGGCATTAACCCGTGCAGAATTAGGCTGGGATGCGGCACCATTTGAAATCCCTGCTGATGTTTATGAAGGCTGGGATGCAAAAGCATCTGGCGCGGCTAAAGAAGCCGCTTGGAATGCTAAGTTCGACGCTTATGCGAAAGAATACCCAGAACTAGCAGCAGAATTCACCCGCCGCATGGCCGGTGATTTGCCGTCAAACTGGAAAGCAGCAACCGATGCAATGATTGCAGAAACGAACGAAGCAGCAGCTTCATTAGCGTCTCGCCAAGCATCACAAAAAACAATCGCGGCTTTAGCACCTGTTTTACCTGAATTCTTAGGCGGCTCTGCTGACTTAACGGGTTCTAACTTAACGAGCTGTGATAGCTTTACCCATGTGAGCGGCAAAAAACCAGGTAACTACATCTCTTACGGTGTACGTGAATTTGGTATGTATGCCATCATGAACGGTATGACGCTACACGGTGGTTTAATTCCATTCGGCGGCACATTCCACATGTTCTCTGATTATGCTAAAAGCGCCTTCCGGATGGCGGCATTGATGGGTATTCGTACGGTTGCTGTGCTGACGCATGACTCTATCGGTCAAGGTGAAGATGGTCCAACGCATCAACCCATCGAAAACACTTCGGCAATGCGTTATATCCCGAATATGGATGTATGGCGCCCTGCGGATTCTGTTGAAGTTGCAGTGGCTTGGACAGCGTCTGTTGAACGTGCAGATGGTCCTTCAGCGTTAATTTTAAGCCGTCAAGGTATTCCGGGTCGTAAGCATGATACAGCTGATTTTGCTGCCATGCGCAAAGGTGCTTATGTATTAGTTGAAGCGAAAGGCAATGCAGACGTTATCTTAATCGCGACAGGTTCTGAAGTTGATTTAGCAGCTAAAGCTGCCGAAGCACTAGCCGCTGATGGTGTCAACGCACGCGTTGTGTCTATGCCATCTACAAATGTGTTTGATCGTCAAGACCAAGCCTATAAAGATAGTATCTTAACGCCTGGCGTGAAACGCGTTTCTGTTGAAGCGGGTGTAACGGATTTCTGGCGTAAGTATGTTGGCCTAGAAGGCGGCACTGTTGGTATCGATACCTTTGGTGAATCTGCAC
>DBOG01000043.1:0-1783 GCA_002299915.1 Proteobacteria bacterium UBA652
AAAACCAATAAGCCGATTACCGAAACCGAATTGCAGGCATTGGAAACTATTTTGTTTGATGGGGAAACCGTCGGCTCAAAACAAGATTATATTGAGACTTATGGCGAAAAACCGTTAGGGGAATTTGTGCGCAGTATTATCGGTTTAGAGGCGAATGCGGCGCAAGCGGTGTTTGCCGATTTTATTCAGTTGGGTGATTTACGCGCCGATCAGATGACCTTTATCAATACTATTATTAGCTTTCTCACCACCAATGGCATGATTGATAAAGCGATGCTGTTTGAGCCGCCTTTCACTAATATTCATGACCAAGGTTTATTGGGCGTTTTTAATGACGTTAATGCGAAAAAGGTGATCCAGTTGGTTGATAGCGTTAATGCAAATGCAATAGCAGGATAATAAAAAGGGGCAAACAATTGTTTGCCCCTTTTTTATGTGTTCTGCCTGAATCTTAAGACGAACGGTGCTTTATTTACTTACGCCAGTAATTATTGGCTGCGGCGATGGTTTGGAATTCTAGGGCAATAACTTCAGCGGCTTCAAGCAGCATGCCTGCATCTTCCGAGTAGATTGGGCGTAGCTTGTGTTTTACTTCGCCATTTGATTGCATGGTGCCGATACTTTTACGTGCTAGTTTAATAGCGAGCTGGCGGCCTTCGAACGGCGTGGCTGTGATGAGGGTGGGCATATAGTCTTTTGCGACAGCCATATCATCTGCAGCGATAGCATGTGGGGCAGTGGAAAGGCTGAATAGCATAGCGCTGATTGCGATTGTTTTTTTCATGATAAATTCTCCGGTCATTTAATTTAGCAATTTTAGATTGTGAGCAATTAAGTTGTGCATCAACTAATTGTCATTTGAGTATAAAATGAATAAATATTGCGCGCAAGTTTTATGGGTACAATATAGCTAATTTTAGTGACCTTGGAATAATGATGCAGGAATATGAGAGCCTTAAATTAGAGAATCAGGTGTGTTTTTCGATGTATACGGCGATCAATGCGATTGTCCGTACTTATAAGCCTTATTTGCAGGCCTTGGAGCTAACGTATCCGCAGTATATTGTGATGATGGTGCTATGGGAGCAGGATGGGGTGAGCATTAAGCAAATCACAGAACAGGCGCATTTGGATTCGGGTACGTTAACACCGGTATTAAAAAGGTTAGAAGTCAAACAGCTGTTAATTAGGCAGCGTTCGACGGATGATGAGCGCGCTCGTGTAATTACCCTAACGAAAAAAGGGCAAGATTTAAAAGAGGCGGCATCATCGGTTCAGGGCAATATGCTGTGTCATATCGGTTTGCCGATGACAGATATTCATATTCTGAAAGCGGAATGTGACAAGATTGTGGATAACTTGGCATAGTCACTTGCCTATGAAGTGCGTAGAATAACCTCTTTTTACAAATCCAAAATATATCCTAATGGCTGAATTTCTAGCAGAACTCAATAAACGGCGTACCTTCGCGATTATTTCGCATCCTGATGCGGGTAAGACGACGCTGACGGAGAAGTTATTGCTGTTTGGTGGCGCGATCCAGCAGGCGGGGAGCGTTAAATCTCGCAAAACAGATCGACATGCGACATCTGATTGGATGGAGATGGAGAAGGAGCGGGGGATTTCGGTTACATCATCTGTGATGCAATTTCCTTATAAAGGCCATACAGTCAATTTATTAGATACACCCGGCCATGCGGATTTCTCTGAAGATACCTATCGCACATTGACCGCTGTGGATTCTGCGCTGATGGTGATTGATTCGGCAAAAGGGGTTGAGGAA
>DBOG01000043.1:2193-8938 GCA_002299915.1 Proteobacteria bacterium UBA652
CTCGATCGAGAAGGGCGCGATCCGATTGAATTATTGGATGAAGTGGAAACAATTTTGAATATCCGCTGTGCGCCGATTACGTGGCCAATTGGAATGGGGAAAGGCTTTAAAGGGATCTTTCATTTATATGAAGATAGCGTACATTTATTTGAGCCGCATAGCGATGAAGCGGCTGAAATTATTGAAGGCTTGGATAATCCTCGATTAGATGAGTTATTTGGCGATATGATTGATGAATTTCGTGAGGAAATTGAATTGGTCCGTGGTGCCAGCCATGAATTTGAGCTTGAGGCTTTCTTAGCCGGCGAACTCTCACCTGTCTTCTTCGGCTCTGCGATGAATAATTTTGGGGTGAGCGAGTTGATGGATTCCTATGTGGAATATGCACCGATGCCACAATCACGAGAAACGGCGACGCGCACGGTTGAGCCAACAGAGGAAAAATTTAGCGGCTTTGTATTTAAGATCCAAGCCAATATGGATCCGAAACATCGTGATCGGGTGGCTTTTTTGCGGGTGTGTTCAGGGCAATACCGAAAAGGAATGAAATTACGCCATGTACGGATTGGGAAAGATGTGCAAATTGCGAATGCGGTAACCTTTATGGCGGCAGCGCGGGAACAAACAGAAAATGCGTGGCCAGGTGATATTTTAGGGATGCATAATCATGGCACCATTCAAATCGGCGATACCTTTACCGAAGGTGAAGAAATCCAATTCACAGGGATCCCATTCTTTGCGCCAGAATTATTCAGACGGGTGCAATTAAAAGATCCTTTAAAGATGAAAGCATTGTTAAAAGGCTTGCAACAATTGAGTGAAGAAGGAGCCACCCAATTATTCAGACCCATGCGCAATAATGATTTGATCTTGGGCGCGATTGGGGTGTTGCAGTTTGATGTGGTGATACATCGCTTGAAGGGTGAATATAAGGTCGAATGCGCGTATGAACCTGTGCAGGTATATACGGCTCGTTGGGTGCATTGCGATGATGATAAAATGTTGGCAGAGTTTAAAAAGAAAAATGAAGCCAATTTGGCTGTTGATGGGGCGGGGGATCTCACCTATATCGCACCAACACGCGTGAACCTTGATTTAACCATTGAGCGTTGGCCTGATGTGGACTTCCGGGCGACTCGAGAGATCTAATCACTTCAAATGTAATATTTCTGCTTGCCTTTTATACCGAGTTTAGAGCAAAATAGACCACATAGTAGTTACGATTGAGGTAAGACTAATGAAAGTAAGCTCTATTACAAAGAACCAAGAAAATCCTGTTATTGGGATTGAACCGGATAAACCGCTAAACGATGCGGTGGCCAAAATGGTTGAGCATCGGATTGGTGCGTTAGTCGTTATTGAAAATGATGCATTAATTGGTATTATTTCAGAGCGTGACTTACTGAGTGTGTTGCACGAGAAATCTGAATTATGGTCTCCTGTGTGTGTACGGGATGTGATGACAGCTAAGCCTATTGTGTGCGATCCGGAAAACACATTAGAAGAAGTGATGACAATGATGGTGGATAATAATGTGCGTCACTTACCGCTGATGCATGACGGTGAATTAAAGGGCATGCTCACGATTACGGATATCGTTGAAGAACTCCTCAATAAAGCCAAGTTTGAAAATAAATTATTGAAGAATTATATTCAAAACTGGCCAGATGGCGATCAGCTGCTTGGGCCTGATGCTTAGGAAATAGCGGGCAATAATGCGTTAAATCGCGTATCCAGGGTGGTTTTTTCTTTGCTGCTAACCGTGCCAACGGATAGAAATTCTTGTGTTAGTGAGAGAGCACTGGTGGCGAGTTGTTTTTCACCTGATAAATAAGCCAATTGCTCTGCCATACGCTGTGGTTTAAAGGCAGCAGGCGTATTTTTATCCAATAAAATCTCTAGCTGTAAACAAATAGCCTGCTTGGTTGCAAGATTTTCGTTAAGTTCGGTGTCGGTGGGCACTATTTTATCTAGTGCCCGTTGGTAACGGTCTGTTATTGCGGATTCTAGCTTTTTATCTTTGAGTGGATCGAGTGTTTCCCACTCAGACGTGTCAGGTGCTTTGCCTTTTTCTTTGAGTAAATATTGCTCTAGCTGTTCACAGAGATCGGCTTTTTGCTGCAATAGCTGAAAATCATTATTTTTAGCGTTGGCTTGGCGTTTAATCAGCTCTGCATCAACCTTATCTCTAGCTTGATTAAAGCGGCGGGCAAGCGCGCTAATAGGCGGCTTACGACGGCTTCGTTGTTTTGATTCAATCGGCTTGGGTTCTAAGGCCATAAATTCAGTATATAAATCTTCTATATCAGCAGAGGCTTTGAGCAGCCCCGCATCATCGAGTTTGCGCATTTTTTCCAGGGTGATACACAGTGCTTTTTGTGCGGATAAATCAGCTGATACGATATCTCTTTCTGCTTGGCGTTCGTTGCGTTGCTTATCAAATACGGCGGAGGCAGCCGCTTGAAAGGTTTTCCATAAGGCTTGCTCTTCACTACGGCTGGCAGCCACGGTGACCTGCCATTGTTTTTGTAAGAAGCGTGCTTTGTCGATGGCCATGCTGATATCTTTTTTATCGACCAGTTGTATCATTTGATCGATAAGCCGTTGCCGTTGTTCGATATTCTCAGCCCGCTCTTGTGACAGCGGAATCTCTAGTGCATCCATGGCGTCGTTAAAGCGTTTATTGATGGGATCCCATTGTTTGCGGTCAACGGCGCCCATTTTTTTCCAATCTTGGCGGGCAGTTTTGATTACGCTGGTAACCTGTGGCCAATCTGCTGTTGTCCAATCTGTTTCAGTGGCAAGGTTTTCTAGCTGTTGGCAGATGGCTTCACGTTTAGTTAGGTTATTGCCACGTTTATCCGATTGTTGCTGGAAGAATGCTTGGCATCGGGTGTAAGCAAGGGTGCAGAAGCTATCAAATTCTGTCCATAGTTTTTCATACGATTTTGAATTGGCACGACCCATGTTTTTCCAAGCATCACGTAGTTGGGCGATCTCTTTTGCCAGTTTGGTGGGTTCAATACTGTCATCGGTAGCAAGCACTTTAGCGCGCCCAATCAGTTGTTCTCGTGCTTGATCGGTGCCCCAATGCTTCCAGCCTTGTAATTGGCGGACTTGGGCGCTGGCTTTATTGAAGTGTTGTTGTGGCGCTTGCAATTTTGCAGGTGGAATGGATTCTGCTTGCTCAAATAATTTGCTCAGTTGATGGAATGTATTCACGGCTTTATTAGATTGGTCCGTCTTTAGCTGTTCGTCTAGCTGGTCAAGCAGACTGTTGATTTGAGTGAGTTGCTCGCCCGCATTTATGTGTTGTTGTTTGGCGCGTTTATTCAGCTGTGCGAGGGTTTGGTTAAAATCTTGTTTGAGACCGGCTAAATCACCAATCCGTTCAGGATGTTCGGCTTGTTGCCATTGTTTTTCTAATGTGGAAATTTGTTGTGGTCGAATGGTTTTTTTGCTGGCATTGAGTTTATTAGCTTGTTGCTTAAGCGTGACCAGTTGGTGGAGTTTTTCTAGTTCTGGCGAAAGTTCGCGGGCACGGTGGTCTAGGCTGCTGATAGCATCCTGATAATCCGCTTGATTACGTTCTTGTTCTATTTTTGGTAAAGAGCCGATAGATTGCCATTCTGACTTGATGGCTTTTATGCTTTGTTTTAAACCTGTTGGCGTGAGTGATTCAGGGGTTTGCTTGAGCTGTGAGATAAGCTGGGTGATACGCGCTAAAATGGCTTGCTGTGTTTGCCGCTGGGGTTCAAGTTCTTGTGCATTGGCTTCATAGCCCGATAATAAAGATTCATACTGCTGACAGGCTTGGTTGAAGCGCGTTTGTAGGGTATCAGCAGGATTGGGAAGCGCTTTGCCTTCTTGTTGCAATAGTTGGTAGGTTAGTTTTTCTTGTTGCCATTTGTCGGCAGATTTTAAACCTTCAATGGCGCCACACAGTTGGATCCATTGGCTTGCATTTTTTTCGTTTGATTCATGTTCGCTGATCGTTGATTTGAGCTGTTGGCGCAGGCTTTTATTATTATCTGCCGTGGCTAGCAATTGTTTTAAGAGGTTGATATCTACTATCTGATTGGCAGCGAGTGTTTGTATTTCTTTTGTCGGATTTGTTTGGGCAATATTCAAGAAGGTATTTTGATTACTGATATAGGTGAGTGCTTTTTTGCGTAATGCCAATGCTCGGTTGGGATTAGAAATAACAGTGAGATAGAGTGCTTGATCTTGTGGAATAAGGTGCAGAATGGCGCTGAGCGCCTGATCATCACCATTCTCTTGGCCGATTAGTTTGCTGAGCGTCGATTTGGCGGTATTGATAAAAGGACTAGCGGCTACTGTGGCCAGTTCGGCAAGTGTGGGGATATGTTGTAAGCGAACAATCGCTGCAATACGAACGGCTTGATCGGGATCAGATTGAGCAAGTTGGATTAGTTCGGGGCTGGTGGTGTTTAGATCAGTAATGGATTTGATACGAACGCTGGGTTTGCTATGCTGCCATTTTGCTGTAAAAAGTGCCATTTTACTATGCTTCTGGCTCTATATCAGTGAGTTTCACAACCAGCTTGTTTTCTTCAGCAAAATTCATTAGGAAATCAAACAGCATAGCGTCTTCTTCTTCTAAGCAGGCATCCACTACGACACATTTCACACCTTCCATGGTCGCTAATCTAACATTGGGGTGGAAAATCATGCGGCGGTTGCGGTCATACGTTGCCACTGCTCCAGATAACCGTTCCGCCCAATCACTGGGGCGAAATTTCCCACCAGATTCGGTTTTTCCTTGGATAATGACTTTTGAAGGTGAGGACATATCGTTGATTTATAGCTTGTAGATTTGAGTTGTGACTATTCTACGGTATATTAATGATAAAAAATATAATTTTTTGGTGATAAAAACCGTATAATTACGCGTTTAGATTTGATTCGATGAGACCGCTGTGGCCGACTATAAACAAACTTTGAATTTACCGACAACTGCTTTCCCAATGAAAGCAGGATTGCCAAACCGTGAGCCTACAATGCTGTCTCATTGGCAACAGATTGATTTGTATCAAAAAATTCGCGATAACGGGGCGGGAAAACCGCCGTTTATTTTGCATGATGGCCCACCGTATGCGAATGGCGATATTCATATTGGCCATGCGGTGAATAAAATCCTGAAAGATATTATCCTGAAATCAAAAACCTTAAGCGGCTTTGATACGCCGTATATCCCCGGTTGGGATTGCCATGGTTTGCCGATTGAGCTGAATGTTGAGAAGAAAATTGGCAAGCCTGGGGTGAAGGTAACGGCGAGCGAATTCCGGGCGGCCTGTCGGGTGTATGCGCAAAAACAAGTGGATGGACAGCGCGAAGATTTTAAGCGCTTAGGGATCACGGCAGATTGGGAGAATCCTTATCTGACGATGGACTTTGAATTTGAAGCCGATATTATCCGTACTTTAGCCAATATTATTGAACAAGGGCATTTGCATAAAGGGGTTAAACCTGTGCATTGGTGTATTGATTGTGGATCTTCTTTGGCAGAAGCGGAAGTCGATTATGAAGATAAATCTTCGCCAGCGATTGATGTGCGGTTTGAGGCGGTAGATCCGGTTGCGTTTGCAGCCGCCTGTGGTGGTGCTGCAGGTGAGGGGCCGATCAGTGTGCCGATCTGGACAACCACGCCTTGGACCTTACCCGCTAATCAGGCCGTAGCATTGAATCCAAATGTATCTTATGTATTGGTGCAAACGGGTATGGAACGGTTATTATTGGCAGAAGATTTATATGAAGCCGTCTTAGAGCGATTTGATAAGAAAGGTGTGGCGATTGCACGCTGCCAAGGTGCTGAATTAGAAGGGTTGATGCTGAAACATCCTGTTTATGATAAACAAGTGCCGATTATTTTGGGTGACCATGTGACTACTGAGTCGGGTACGGGGGCTGTGCATACTGCGCCTGGCCATGGTCAGGATGACTTTTCAGTCGGTCTGCAATATGAGTTAGAAGTGTATAACCCTGTGGGTGGTAATGGCTGCTTTTTAGAAGATACGCCATTATTTGCAGGTAAGCCTGTATTCAAGGCGAACCCTGAGATTGTCGCGTTATTGGAAGAAAATGGCAGCTTATTGCATCATGAAGCCATTCAACATAGTTATCCTCATTGTTGGCGGCATAAGAGCCCGATTATTTTCCGGGCGACACCGCAGTGGTTTGTAAGCATGACGCAGGGCGGTTTACGCGATAAAGCGATGCAAGAAATTGAGCATGTGGAATGGATGCCATCGTGGGGCAAGCAACGGATTGAAGGGATGGTGGAAGGACGACCTGATTGGTGTGTATCTCGGCAGCGGACATGGGGCGCACCGATCCCTTTATTTGTACATCAACAAACAGGTGAATTGCATCCGAATACGATTGGTTTGATGCAGCAAGTCGCCGATAAAGTCGAACAAGGAGGGATTGAAGCCTGGTTTGAAATGGATCCAGCTGAGTTGCTGGGTGATGAGGCAGACCAATACGATAAAATTAATGATACGCTTGATGTATGGTTTGATTCAGGGGTGAGCCATGCTTGTGTGTTAGATCGTCGGCCACAATTAACACGGCCTGCCGACCTTTATTTAGAAGGCAGTGATCAACATCGCGGCTGGTTCCAATCTTCATTGCTGACATCGGTGGCGACCACCAGCAAAGCACCGTATAAAGGTGTGTTAACCCATGGCTTTGTGGTGGATGCGAATGGCCGAAAGATGTCTAA
>DBOG01000043.1:9329-25884 GCA_002299915.1 Proteobacteria bacterium UBA652
ATTATTCGCCTATGGACCGCCTCATCAGATTATAGCGCTGAGATGCATGTGTCGGATGAAATTCTGAAACAAACGGCAGATTCATATCGCCGGATCCGAAATACGGCGCGTTATTTATTATCTAATTTATATGATTTTAATCCTGCGACTGATTGTGTGGCAATGGCGGATTTATTGCCACTAGATGCGTGGGCTTTGGCGCAGGCAGATGCGGCGCAGCAGGCTATTTTAACGAGTTATGATAGCTATCAATTTCATCAGATCTATCAGAGGATTCATCATTTCTGCGCGCAGGAAATGGGTAGTGTGTATCTAGATGTAACCAAAGATCGCCAATATACGATGCAAGCGAATAGTGTGGGTCGTCGCTCTAGCCAAACGGCGATGTATCATATTCTTGAGGCGTTAGTACGCTGGATGGCACCCATTTTGAGCTTTACTGCCGATGAATTGTGGACACATTTACCGGGTGAACGGGCGGAGTCTGTTTTCTTGAGTGAGTGGTATACCCATTTGGCGACTACAGACAGTACGCTAAGTGATACCCATTGGACACAGCTGTTTGCCGTGCGTGATGCGGTATCAAAAGCACTTGAAGTGACACGGAATACAGGCAGCATTAAAGGCGGCTTAACGGCAGAAGTGAGTTTGTATGCGGATGCTGAATTGAAAGCCATATTAGCTAGCTTAGGCGAAGAATTGAAATTCTTGTTGATTACATCAAAGGTTACGCTGAATGACTTTAATGATCGTGATGCCGATGCAATAGACAGCGAGATGGCGGGTTTGGCGATTAAAGTTATGCCTGCTACTAATGAACGTTGTGATCGTTGCTGGCATCAAGTTGTATCAGTGGGTCAACATGCGGCACATCCTGAATTATGTGACCGTTGTGTCAATAATATTGAGGGCGACGGTGAACACCGTCAGTTTGTATAAGCGTATGCCGATGTTGAAATGGCTGTGGTTGAGTGTAGTGGTGGTGGTATTAGACCAGCTTAGTAAGCAGTGGATAGTATCGTTACTGGTATTACATGAAAAGTGGCCCATTTTTCCCGATCCTATTTTGGTAAAAGAATTAGCCATGCAGAATCAGCTGCCTGCGTATGGATTTAACTTCACGGTAGTTCATAATTATGGTGCCGCATTCGGTTTTTTAAGCAATGCGGGGGGGTGGCAATTTTGGTTTTTCCTGACGATTGGCGTGGTGGTAACTGTGATGATTATCCGTTGGCTAGCAAAGTTAGCACCGACGGCTAAATTAGAAGCGATGAGCTATGGTCTATTATTGGGCGGGGTAGTTGGTAACATTATTGATCGGATCTGGCATGGTTATGTGATCGATTTTCTGCAATTTTATGCGAATTTCTTGAAGCCAATATTAGGCGGGTCTTATTTTCCTTCCTTTAATCTGGCCGATTCAGCTATTTTCTTAGGGGTGGTGTTACTGATATGGGATATGGTGCGTGATATGCGCGGGCAGAAAGCCTAATGTCTTCTATGCCTACCGCGCTTGATTTGGCGTTGCCATCTATTGCGACATTGCAGCCTTATCAACCAGGGAAACCTATTTCCGAATTAGCGCGTGAGTTAGGCTTAAGCCATATCGTTAAGCTTGCTTCGAATGAAAATCCCTTGGGGCCATCGCCAGCTGTCTTAGCCGCGATTACAAAGGCGAGCGCAGAGATCAGCTTATATCCTGATGGCAATGGTTTTGCGTTGAAAGCGGCGCTGGCAAGTTATTATGCAGTTGATGCCTCACAGATCACCTTGGGCAATGGTTCAAATGATATTTTAGAGTTGATTGCACGGGCGTTTGTATCCCCCGCGGATGAAGTGCTATTTTCAGAGCATGCCTTTGCAGTTTATCCACTAGTGACGCAAGCGATTGGTGCTACAGCAGTGATTGCACCTGCCAAAGACTTTGGTCATGATTTAGCTGAAATGGCTGCGCGGATCACGGCCAAAACAAAAGTTATTTTTATTGCGAATCCGAATAATCCAACGGGAACGTATTTATCTGCTGATTTACTGGAAGACTTTATTGCTCAGGTACCGAAGCAGACGATTGTGGTATTAGATGAAGCGTATGTGGAATATGGGGATGAGGGCAATACGAGTATTGGATGGTTTGCGTGTTATCCGAATTTAATTATTAGCCGGACTTTTTCTAAAGCTTATGGTTTAGCGGGTTTGCGGGTGGGGTATGGTTTGTCTTCACTTGAGGTGGCGGATGTATTGAACCGTATTCGCCAACCTTTTAATGTTAATAGCCTGGCATTGGTTGCGGCAGAAGCTGCGTTGGCTGATCAAGATTATATTGTAGCGTCGAAAACCAATAATGATCGGGGAATGACTTATTTAAGCAACGCTTTAGAGGAATTGGGGCTTGCGGTGATTCCGTCACGAGGAAATTTTATTACGGTTGATGTACAACAATCGGCTGGGGTGGTTTATGATGCATTATTACGAGAAGGGGTGATTGTGCGGCCAGTCGCGAATTATGGCTTGCCGAATCATTTGCGGGTGAGCATTGGTTTGCCCGAAGAAAATCAACAGTTTATTTCGGCATTAACAAACGTATTATGATATTTGAACGATTATGCATTATTGGTGTGGGGCTGATTGGCGGCTCACTATCACTGGCTCTGAAACAAGCGGGGCAGGTGGGTGAGGTTGTAGGTTATGCGCGCACGGCAGAAACACGCCAGCAAGCCTTAGACTTAGGCATTATTGATGTGGCAGCAGATACACTAGCCGAGGCGGTACGGGATGCTGATGGGATATTTATTGCGGTGCCTATGGGGGCGATGGAATCAGTGTTAGCTGACATTGCACCACATATTTCAGATAAGGTCGTTATGACTGATGGCGGCAGTGTTAAAACACCTGTGGTTAAGGCCGCTTACGCAGAACTAGGCGATAAAGTGCAGCGGTTTGTGCCAGGACATCCGATTGCCGGCACTGAAAAAAGTGGGCCGAATTCAGCATTTGCAACGCTTTATCAGCAACACCAAGTTATCCTCACGCTATTGACAGATACCGCTGATGATGCGGTGGTGACAGTGCGTGCGATGTGGGAAGCAGTAGGCGCGGTGGTGACAGAAATGGATCCTACGCAGCATGATGCTGTGTTAGCAGCAACTAGCCATTTGCCACATGTATTAGCCTTCAATTTAGTTGATGTGTTGGCGCAACATGATGATTGCCAGAAGGTATTGCGTTATGCGGCGGGCGGCTTTCGTGATTTCTCACGAATTGCCTCCAGCGATCCCGTGATGTGGCGCGATATTTGTATCAGTAACCGCGATGCGATGTTGGCGTTATTAACAGAGTATCGTGCAGGATTAGAGACGATATCTGCGGCGATTGCATCGGGCGATGAAGATTATTTATTATCGGTATTTGAACGTGCAAAAGCGGCGCGTGACACACGATTTACAGAATAAAGGTAGAAAATAGTGAGCAGCGAACAAAATATAATTTACCAAGTGCAACCGGGCGGAAAATTAACGGGGACGTTACGCGTACCAGGTGATAAGTCGATTTCGCATCGTTCTATCATGTTGGGATCACTGGCAGAAGGGGTGACAGAGGTCAGTGGTTTTTTAGAAGGCGATGATGCATTAGCGACCTTGGCGACATTTGAAGCTTTGGGGGTGAAAATTGAACGCCCCGCTGCAGAGAAATTACGGATACATGGTGTGGGCATGCAGGGCTTAACTGCACCTGAAAAAGACTTAGATGTTGGTAACTCAGGCACCTCGATTCGCTTGCTGAGTGGTTTGTTAGCAGGGCAAATGTTTAATAGTACCTTAACGGGTGATAGCTCATTATCGGGTCGACCCATGCAGCGAGTGACGGATCCTTTGGCGTTAATGGGTGCGATGATTGCCAGTGCTGAAGGAAAACCGCCTTTACACATTATGGGCGGCATGCCACTAGCAGGGATCCATTATGATTTGCCAATGGCCAGTGCACAGGTTAAATCATGTGTGTTGTTAGCGGGGATGTATGCGGCAGGTAAAACCAGTGTCACAGAACCGGCACCGACGCGTGATCATACCGAACGGATGCTGACAGGGATGGGATATGAAGTCGAAGTCAATGGTGATACGGTCAGCCTTGAAGGCGGCGGCAAGTTAACGGCAACAGCGATTAATGTGCCAGCCGATATTTCCTCAGCCACTTTCTTTATGGTCGGTGCGGCCATTGCGGAAGGCTCTGATATTACCTTGCAACATGTTGGGATCAATCCTACGCGTATCGGCATTATTAATATCCTGACTGCAATGGGTGCGGATATTACGCTATCGAATGAACAAGAAACAGGTGGCGAGCCTGTGGCCGATATTCGCGTACGTTATGCACCCTTAAAAGGGATTCAAATTCCAGCGGATCAAGTGCCATTAGCGATTGATGAATTCCCGGCAATCTTTATTGCTGCAGCATGTGCGGATGGGCAAACCGTGTTAACGGGCGCGGAAGAATTACGCGTTAAGGAAAGCGATCGTATTCAAGCGATGGCAGATGGTTTACAAATATTGGGGATTGACGCGCAATCAACCACTGACGGCATTATTATCAATGGTGGTGTGATTGGCAGTGGGGAAGTGAATAGCTTAGGCGATCACCGCATTGCGATGGCATTTGCGATGGCAGGATTACAAGCTGGCGGCACGATTTTTATCAATGATTGTGCCAATGTGGCAACCTCCTTTCCCAATTTTATTGCGTTGGCGAATAATGCGGGTTTAGAGATTGAATCTATTTATGCGTAATCATTTGATTCCCGTACTGACGATTGATGGCCCCAGTGGTTCGGGCAAAGGCACGATTGCACAAAGAATGGCACAAAAATTAGGCTGGCATTACTTAGATAGTGGTGCCATTTATCGCGTGCTGGCGGTAGCGGCAATGAAACATCATATTGACCTAGCAGATACTGCGCAACTAACAACTTTAGCAAGTAATTTAGATTTAAATTTTAAATTTGATGATCAGGGGCTCAAAGTGTTGCTAGAAGGTGAGAATGTAACAGATACTATCCGTACAGAACAGATGGGTAATGCGGCTTCAAAGGTCGCGGCGCAGCCAGCCGTACGTAGTGCTCTACTCGAAAGACAGCGTGATTTTAAACAAGCGCCTGGGCTAGTAACAGATGGTCGAGATATGGGCACTGTGGTGTTTGAAGAGGCGCCTTATAAAGTGTTTTTGACTGCAAATTCAACCGCAAGAGCGGAAAGAAGATATAAGCAGTTGAAAGAGAAAGGGATTGAGAGTATCCTTGCCGACCTTACACGTGAAATCTCCGAACGAGATGAGCGTGATAGTCAGCGCAGTGTCGCGCCCTTATGTGCGGCTGAAGATGCATTAGTATTGGATTCAACTGCATTGACTATAGAAGAAGTATATACGCAGGTGTTAGCGCTCGTCAGTTAAATTGGTGCGCTGAATGCTGTATTTGGTGTCTATTAACTAAATATTTTTAGGTGATAGTTTTTTTAATTAACCCGTTCAGAATTATTATGGACGGATATTTTTAGCGGTAGCGTAATCGTCAGTCATGGCGCTGTGCACTATCAAGGATAATTATAATGAGCGAAAGCTTTGCAGATCTTTTTGAAGAAAGTTTAAATTCAACCCCGATGCAAATAGGGAAAATTGTTACAGGCACCGTTGTTGGTGTGACTAGTGACATGGTGATGGTCAATGCTGGCCTTAAATCTGAAAGTGCGATTGCAATTGAAGAATTTGCCAATGAAAAAGGCGAAATCACAGTTGAAGTTGGTGATTTAATTGATGTGGTACTAAAATCATTGGAAGATGGTTTTGGTGCAACCCAATTATCACGTGAAGAAGCGAAAGCAGCAGAAGCATGGATCACATTGGAACACGCACTTGAAGCTGATGAAATCATCAAAGGTGTTATCTCAGGTAAAGTTAAAGGCGGTTTCACCGTTGAATTGGAAAATATTCGTGCTTTTCTACCGGGTTCACTGATTGATGTGCGCCCATTGCGTGATACTAGCCATCTTGAAGGTAAAGAATTAGAATTTAAACTGATCAAATTGGATCGTCCTCGTAATAATATCGTCGTATCTCGTCGAGCAATTATGGAAGCTGAAAATAGTGTTGAACGCGAAGCGTTGCTTGAAACCTTGGAAGAAGGCAAGAACGTTAAAGGCGTGGTTAAAAATCTTACTGATTACGGTGCATTCGTTGACTTGGGCGGTATTGACGGTCTATTGCATATTACGGATATGGCATGGAAGCGTGTTAAACACCCATCAGAAGTGGTCACCATTGGTGAAGAAATTGAAGTTCAAGTATTGAAATTCGATAAAGAAAAAGAGCGTGTATCGCTTGGTTTGAAACAAATGGGTGAAGATCCATGGCAAGATATTGCACGTCGCTATCCAAACAGCAGCCGTCTGCAAGGTAAAATCACAAATATTACTGATTACGGTTGTTTTGTTGAGATTGAAGAAGGCGTTGAAGGCTTGGTACATATGTCTGAAATGGATTGGACCAACAAAAATGTTCACCCATCTAAATTAGTGCAAGTGGGCGAAGAAGTTGAAGTAATGGTATTAGAAATTGATGCCGATCGTCGTCGTATCTCATTAGGTATTAAGCAATGTAAAGGCAATCCATGGGAAGATTTCGCAATGTCACACAATAAAGGTGACAAAGTGAAAGGATCAATTAAATCGATCACTGACTTTGGTATTTTCATTGGTTTGCCAGGTGATATTGATGGTTTGATTCACTTATCCGATTTATCTTGGGATGAAGTGGATGAATCAGCCATTCGTGAATATTCGAAGGGCGATGAAATCGAAGCCGTTGTATTGGCTATCGATCCTGAACGTGAACGTATTTCACTAGGCATCAAGCAGTTAGAAGATGATCCTTACTCTAACTATATGACTACAAACCCACGTGGTAGTGTTGTAACAGGTAAAGTGACAGAAGTTGATGCACGTGGTGCAGTGATTGAATTAGCAGACGGCATCGAAGGGTATGTTCGAGTTGCTGATATCTCTCGCGAACGTACTGAAGATGCAAGCAAGGTTTTATCTATTGGTGATGAAATTGAAGCTAAAATAACGGGTACACGTAAAGATCGTACGCTAACACTTTCGATTAAAGAAAAAGATGCGAAAGAAGAAGCTGATGCAATTAAAGAGTACCAAACAGACGCTTCTGCAAGTGGTACATTAGGTGACTTGCTGAAAGCGCAAATGGAAGATAAATAAAATTGAGACTGGCGGTGTTATCCAATAGCACCGCCACTTTCACACACTCAAATAATAGATTATACTTGTCAGAATATTGGCGTTGCTAATATGCGTTTGCAGGTATAAATCAGAATAACAATACAAACTATGTTATTGTTATCACTAAATTAAAGACACACAAGTTAGGTAAACAACATGACAAAATCTGATCTTATTGATGCAATGGCTGACAAGCAATCACTACTAAGTTATCGTGATGTGGAATTAGCGGTGAAATTAATTCTTGATCAAATGAGCAATAGCTTATCGACGGGTGAACGCATTGAAATACGTGGCTTTGGTAGTTTTACCTTGCATCATCGCGCGCCAAGAATTGGCCGCAACCCTAAAAGTGGTGAATCGGTTTCTTTAGGCGAAAAATATGTACCGCATTTCAAACCAGGTAAAGAATTACGTGATCGGGTGAATACAGCAGCTGGTAACTAAGCACTAAACAGTGGATGAAATTTAGCCTAGCAGACACCTCTGAATCTAACAGTATCCAACGTTATGATGAGGCAGGCATAACGCTGTCAATAGCACAAACACCGAATAATCCATCAATAGAAACACAACATTTCGAACACAGTTTATTTGTCTGTGACAATTATATATTGCCTGCTTTTCCCGCATCGATACTGAGTGATTTGACAGCCAAAGTGTTGATGCCCTTATTTGAACTCAATGATCAATTAAACCTTGATATATTACTGATTGGTAGCCAGAACCAGAGTGGAATATTATCAACAGATGTAATGGCCTTATTTATTGAACAGAGAATGGGCGTTGAGTGTATGTCATTAGGCGCAGCGTGCCGCACATACAATATGTTATTAAATGAAAGTCGCAGGGTGAGCGCATTATTGTTGTTGTAGTCAGCGAACAAAAAAAGACAATTTGATCTTGATCAAGTTATTTGCAATAAAGCTTAGCCATAATTGTGTCAAATGCAATAAACTTATATTTAGGGCTAGCTAACAGTATGGGTTTAGGAGTATGATTAACTCCTACAGAACAGCGTCTCGTATTTGTGGTAGTGTTTATAGTTTTTATAAATGAAGAAAGGGTCTCGTCGCTATGCAAGCGCAACAGTATAATTTCCAGGTCGTTAAGTGGTTCGCCTATATGGCGGTTGTGTATTTAGTCGTCGGGACGGGCATCGGCGTATATATCGCCTCTGAGCTTGCATGGCCCGATCTTAACTTTGATATTCCCTATATTACCTTTGGTCGCTTGCGCCCACTGCATACCAATGCCGTTATTTTTGCATTTGGTGGGTCTACTTTAATGGCAACGGCATTTTATGTGGTGCAACGTACTTCTAATGTACGGCTGTGGAGTGACAAACTGGCTTGGTTTGTGTTCTGGGGTTGGAATTTAGTTATTCTCAGTGCAGTGATTACATTACCTTTAGGTATCAACCAATCAAAAGAATATGCTGAACTAGAATGGCCAATTGATATTTTAATTGCTGTCGTCTGGTTGGCGTATACCTTTAATTTTATTATGACCCTGTCAATCCGTAAGGTCTCCCATATCTATGTGGCGAACTGGTTCTTTCTCGCCATGATGATTATGATTGTCTATCTCCATGTCGTTAATAGCTTGGCGATTCCTGTTGAACTGTGGAAATCCTATTCTATTTTTTCTGGTGTTGAAGATGCGATGATTCAATGGTGGTGGGGGCATAATGCAGTAGGATTCTTCTTAACAGCGGGTTTCTTGGGGATCATGTATTACTTTGTACCGAAGCAAGCTAATCGCCCAATTTACTCATATCGTTTATCTGTAATACATTTCTGGGCTCTCACTTTTGGTTATGTCTGGTTAGGCGCGCATCACCTTCAATACACAGCTTTACCAGATTGGACGGGATCTTTAGGGGCGGCGATTTCGCTGGCGATGATTATTCCATCATGGGGTGGTGCAATCAATGGCATGTTCACTTTGAGTGGCGCATGGGATAAATTACGCACAGATTATATTTTACGGTTCTTAGTGGTCTCGTTAGCCTTCTATGCGATGTCTACCTTTGAAGGACCCGTGATGGCAGCGAAAACGGTCAATGCATTGTCTCACTATACTGACTGGACAATCGGCCATGTACATGCCGGCGCATTAGGCTGGGTGGCAATGGTTTCCATTGGTGCGATTTACCACATGGTTGAACGGCTATGGGTAACCAAAATATACTCAGTGAAGCTAGTGAACTTACATTTCTGGATGGCAACAATTGGTACAGTGGTATATATCACTGCGATGTGGGTATCAGGGATTATGCAAGGGCTAATGTGGCGAGCATATGATGCTTACGGCAATTTGGCATATACTTTTGTTGAATCGGTTGAGCAGATGCATCCATTCTATGCGATGCGGGCGATGGGTGGGCTGATATTCTGGCTGGGTGGCTGTATCATGTTGTTTAACGTCACCATGACTATTCGCCGTGCTTTGGCACAGAATAGTGAGGCTGACTTAACTGCTGCCGCAAATATTCAAGGAGTCCAGCATGGGTAATTCAAATAAAAATGACAGGACAACTTTCCAAGAAAAGCTGGAACAAAATATATGGGCATTGGTATTAGCAACCGCTTTTATCGTATCAATTGGTGGGATTGTTGAAATTGTGCCACTGTTCTATTTGGATACAACATATGAAGATATTAATAAACCAGAATATGAAGAATTAAAAGGCATACGTCCTTATACCGCTTTAGAATTGGCAGGGCGAGATATTTATCAGCGAGAAGGCTGTTATTTATGTCATTCACAAATGATTCGTCCATTTCGTGATGAAAATGCGCGTTATGGTCATTATTCATTAGCGGTTGAGTCAAAATATGATCATCCCTTCCAATGGGGTTCAAAGCGAACTGGGCCTGATATCGCACGTGTAGGCGGTAAATATTCAGATGAATGGCATATTCAGCATTTACGTGATCCTCGCTCATTAGTACCAGAGTCAGTGATGCCACGTTATCCATGGTTGGATGATGCAACAATTGATGCTGTAGGCATTGAGAAACGGGTAAAAGCAATGCGGGTATTAGGTGTGCCTTATTCAGAAGAAGACATTAGAGGGGCAGCAGAATCAGTTGAGGGTAAAACTGAAATGCAGGCACTGGTTGCTTATTTGCAAGTGTTGGGCACGATGATTGAATTTGTGCCAGGTCGTCAATATCGTGACTGATTTTTTAGCCTACTTTCACACCGATTGGGCGGCAATGACGCGGCAAGATTGGCTTGGCTTGCTATTAACAGTGTTTGTATTTGTATTGCTGTTTGCTGTGTATTGGTGGGTATTGAGTCCGAGGAATAAAGAAAAAATTGAATCACACCGAATGATGGTGGTTGATGAAGAAGAAATGAACGCGGAGATAGAAAGTGATGGCAGAAAAAAATAAAAATCATGAAAACCCTGGCGGTGTGGCAGATACAGGCCATGTTTGGGATGGGATTAAAGAGTTAGATAATCCTTGCCCCCGCTGGTGGCTGAATGCGCTTTATTTAAGCGGTTTGCTTGTTGTCGTTTACTTTATTTTATACCCATCATTGCCCTTAATAAATGGCAGCACGAAAGGCTTGTTAGGGTGGACGCAAATTAATGAATTCAAAGAAGATTTGGCTAAAACGGAAGCCGTGCGTGCGCCGCATGAAGCAAAACTAGCAAGTGCAACAGTGGCGCAAATTTTAGCAGATGATGATATGCGCAGTTACGCGATTGGTTCGTCCCGGGTATTATTTGGTGATAATTGTGCAACTTGCCATGGTGCAGGTGGGCAAGGCGGTCCAAACTTCCCTGTATTAGCAGATGATGACTGGCTGTATGGCGGATCGGTTGATGATATTGCAATGAGTATTGCAAAAGGTCGTATGGGCACAATGCCAGCACATGAAAAAATATTAATGACCGACGAAGTCGATCAGTTGGTGCAATTTGTAATTGATAATTCGAATGGTGTTGCTAATGAGTCTGGATTAGCCTTATATAATGAAAAAGGCTGTGTTGCTTGTCATGGTGGCGATACAAAAGGTATTCAGATGATGGGCGCAGCAAACCTGACTGATCAAATCTGGCGCTTCTCAGGAGAAGAAGAGCAAATTCGCCACACTATCTTGCATGGCGTGAATGATGCCAGTGATCCAAAAACGCGGCTTGCTACGATGCCTGCATGGAGTGAGAAAATGGCAATTATGTTAGAAGCGATTGCTTATGCGGTTGAAGATGGCGATGATCCCAATGACATCGACTGGGATGATGAATTAGATGGCAGCGAAAGCGAACGTCTGACTGAAAATGAAATTAAGAAACTAGCGGTATATGTGCATCAGCTAGGTGGCGGTCAGTAAACGCTAAAGTAGTGTTGTTGAGTTTAGGGGAGTATTATGAACATAGATTGGGTATCAGTTTCCGTTATTTTAAGCGTTGTTGCGATGATTTTTGGGCTTGCTTATTTTACTTATTATGCAGTAAAGCATATCAATGAGGATAAATCTGGGGATTAACAATAAATTGAAATTGTGGTAAAAAAACCGGCAAAGTCCGGTTTTTTTTTCTTATTTTTTTAGATGATTTTATTATATTGTTATTTGAATATAACATATGATAGTGGGTAGAAATTGGAGAGAAAGCGCAAGTGAGTCAAGAGATCAAACCACCACAAGAATCAGAAGATATATATGCAGATCTGAATGAGTGGCATATTAACGTTGGTGGCCAGAAGGTGGTTGCCAAACGTATGGGGGGCCGTTTTCGTGTCCGTAAGTGGATGGGTATGGCGGTGTGGGCATTGTTTTTTTTAATGCCTTATTTAAGATGGAATGGTGCGCAGGCTATTTTACTTGATTTCCCTAACCGACAATTTAACTTTTTTTCAACCAGTATTTATCCACAAGATGTGTGGATGCTTTCCTTAACTTTATTATTTTTTGCTATTTTACTGGCCGCAGTAACCAGTGTGGCAGGACGCGTGTTCTGTGGTTATTTTTGTTTCCAAACAGTATGGACTGATATTTATACACTGATTGAAGGAACATTAGAAGGTAAGACACCACAAAAAGCAAAGAAATTTAATGATGCACCATGGACAACCGATAAAATCATTAAGAAAGTAACGAAACATGGTTTATGGTTGCTTATTGCCTTTTTGACTGGCATCACCTTTGTGGGCTGGTTTACGGATATTTATCAATTATGGATAGATTGTTTTACTTTGCAGGCATCCATTGCTGCGTGGATCGTCATTTTTATGTTTATTGGTGGCACTTATATCTTTGCTGGTTTTATGCGCGAACAAGTGTGCTTTTGGCTCTGCCCTTATGCACGATTGCAAGGCGTAATGTATGATGGAGATACAATATTACCAGCCTATGATGCTAAGCGCGGGGAGTCCCGCGGTAAACTAAAACGAGGCGATACAACAGATAATCGAGGTTCTTGTGTGGATTGTCGCATCTGTGTGGCGGTGTGCCCAACAGGAATTGATATTCGTCAGGGGCAGCAAGAAGGCTGTATTACCTGTGGCTTGTGTATTGATGCCTGTGACGACATTATGGATAAAACTGGGCAGGAGAGGGGGTTAATACGCTATGCCTCGCACAATGAATTGCATGAAGGCAAAAAAGAGCATGCATTATGGAAACGGCCGCGGGTGTTGGTTTATGGTGTAATCTTGTTAGCATCATCATCTGGGATTGTGTATGGTCTGGCGAGTTTATCGTCAACCGAATTTAATGTATTACATGAACGGCAACCATTATTTGTGAAAATGAGTAATGGCGACATTCAGAATAAATATACGTTAAAATTGTTAAATAAAACAAAAGAGCCGTTGGTTTTTCAAATTGGCATTGAAGGGGTAGAAGGTGCTAATCTGGTAAATTCAGATATATTGATGGTTGAAGCAGGTAAGGCTGTTTCAAGGATGGCATTAGTAAGAGTGCCTAAGAAACAGCTAACAGAACCCTTACAACCTATTATTTTTAAGATTAAAGAGGTGGATGATCCTAATATAACAGCAACATACAAAAGTATGTTTATTGGCCCTAAATAAAGGAAGTAGGAAGGTAGTATGGCAATATCACAACAAGAAGGTGCAGCATTAAAAAACCCTTGGTTTTTAGGGATCGGATTAGCATTGTTGATATCAATGAGTGGCACTTTTTTCTTAATCTATATTGCGTTTAAGAATCCACCGAATTTGGTGGCGGAGAATTTTTATGAACGTGGTAAAGATTATGAGAAAATGCAACAGGTCATAGATGCGCAACAGGCATTAGGCTGGACTGGCTCTATTTTATTGCCTAGCAAGCGTAAGGTGAATGAAACCCAGCAATATGAATTTTTAATTCAAGATAAGGATGCGCTGGCTATTGTGTTAGATACAGTTGATTTATATGCCTATCGTGCCTCTGATAAGCAAGCTGATTTTTCAGTTGAAATGGTGCCGTCTGGACCAGGAAAATATATTGCTGACATTACCTTTCCATTAAAAGGTGCTTGGGAAATCAATGTGGAAGCCAAGCGAGATGAGGATGTATTTTTGGTGAATCGAAAGATTAAAATTTCAAAGTAGCCGATGGCTGTTTGTTACCATTGCGGTCTACCCGCGCCAGAATCTACATTTTCTACAGAAATAGCGGGTAAACAGCGGCTGTTTTGCTGTTTTGCATGCCAAACAGTGTGTGACACAATTCACCAAGCTGGCTTACAAGATTTTTATCAGAAGACAACTGAATCACAACCGCTGGCACCACCGCCTTTATCTCTCATCGCTGCTAGTGAATCACAATTTAATGCCTATGATTCTGATGCAGTGCAAGCCGAATATATGGCTGAATTGGCGACGGTACGCTCGCTTGATTTATTGGTAGAAGGCATTCATTGTGCTGCCTGTGTTTGGTTAATTGAACGAGCATTATCTAAGCTGAACGGGTTAGTGAAAGCAGAAGTTAATCTCACCGCAAGGCGCTTACACATTAAATGGGATAATGGTCAGTTAGCCTTATCTCAAATATTACAAACATTGGCTAATATTGGCTATGCAGCAGTGCCGTATGAAACTGATTTAGCGGAAAGTACACTGGCGCAGCGTAATCGTGGTTTATTGTATCGGATGGCATTTGCTGGTTTTGCGGCGATGAATATGATGTGGATCGCTATCGCCTTGTATGCAGGTGCAGATGAAGGCGGTTTCCGGACATGGTTTCATTGGATTGGCTTTGCGATTGCGAGCCCTACTTTATTTTATGCGGGATTTCCTTTCCTAAGAAATGCTTTATTAGGATTACGCCATGGCCATTTAACCATGGATTTACCGATTTCAATCGGTGCTTTAGTCACCTATTTCTATTCTACTTATGTCATGTTCTCAGGGTCGCAGATAGGCGATGTATATTTTGATACGGTGGTGAACTTCTTATTTGTAATTTTAATTGGGCGTTATTTGGAAGCGATGTCAAAACGAGAGGCATTATCGGCCACCCGTCGATTATTTGCCTTGCAACCTAAATTAGCGACAGTGATAAAAGAAAATGAGCCGATGTCTGTGCCCATCTCAGCAGTACACATTGGCGATGCTGTATTGGTGCGGCCAGGTGAAAAAATCCCCGTAGATGGGCTGGTGATTAAAGGTCAAAGTGGGGTCGATGAGTCTATGCTCAGTGGCGAATCACAAGCGGTGTTGAAACAAGTGGGTGATACTGTTATTGCGGGCAGTGTGAATGGTGAGGGTGCCTTTACAGTACGTACTGAGCAAGTATTACGCAATACGGTGTTATCGAAGATTGTTGATTTAATGGAAAGGGCGCAAGCCTCCAAGGCGCCGATTCAATCAACAGCAGATAAGCTTGTGCCGTGGTTTGTTCTGATTACACTGAGTTTAGCCGCGCTGACTTTTTGGTATTGGTTTGCGGTTGGCGGTGAGGGTGAGAAAGCCTTATTAGCTGCGGTTTCAGTATTGATTATTACCTGCCCTTGTGCGCTGGGCTTGGCGACACCGATGGCAATTGCAGTGGCATCGGGTGTAGCTGCTAAGCGAGGGATTTTAATCAAGCAGGGTGCCGTGCTTGAATATTTATCAAAAGTGACCCAGTTTGTGTTTGATAAAACAGGCACGTTAACACAAGGTAAATTAACCGTTGCTAAGATTCAGCTAGGAACGGAGCTGGATGAAACACAGTTGATCCAAGTCGCGGCGAGCGTTGAACAACAATCAGAGCATGCGGTTGCACAAGCCATTGTGGCGGCGGCAAAAGCTCAAAATATCGACTTGTTTGAGGTGACTGACTTTGATTCTTTCCCCGGACAAGGAGTGATCGCACAAGTCGGTGATACAGGGGTGCAAATTGGCACCCAAACCTGGTTACTTGAGCGCGGCGTGATAATATCAGATAAGCACATTGAACAATGTGCTGCATGGGAGCAACAAGGCGTAAGTTGTGTATGTGTCATCCAATCAGGTAATGTATTAGGTATATTAGGGTTGGCTGATACACTACGTGAGGATGCAGTAGACACCTTATCGGCCTTGCGACAAGATAAGGTGACCATTCATGTGATCAGCGGTGATAAACAGGCTGTAGTCGCCGCTATTACCCGTGATCTAGGTGAATTATCTATGCAGGCCGAAGTCTTACCTCAAGATAAGTCAGAAGTCGTGTCAGTGCTCCAGCAACAAGGCGAAATTGTAGCGATGGTAGGTGATGGGGTAAATGATGCGCCGGCGTTGGTACAGGCAGATGTTGGGATTGCCTTGGCATCGGGCACGGATGTGTCGGCAGAGAGTGCTGATATTGTGTTAAATCAACCGGGATTGCATAAGGTATTAGAAGCACGGCAGCTAGCTAGGCAAACCTTACGTACGATTAAACAGAACATCGGTCTATCGATTACCTATAACGTCATTATGGTACCCTTAGCTATGATGGGTTTGGTGAGTCCGCTTGTGGCGGCATTAACCATGCCAATAAGTTCATTATTGGTGATCGGTAATGCTGCACGGCTAAGACGATTTAACAAGGAATAAAGTATGGACGTTATTTATGGTTTATTACCTGGCATGCTATTAATCGGTGCGCTGGGGGTGGGTGTTTTTATCTGGTCAGTTCGCAGCGGCCAGTATGATGATCTGGAAGGCGATGCCAATAGGATATTATTCGATGATGAATCTGAGCAAGTAGTAGAAGAGAATAATGGAAAAAACATTGAAAAATAACGGTGCGGAGTAAAAAATGAATACGACAACGTTACTGATTAATTTTTTACTTTTTGT
>DBOG01000043.1:26309-30051 GCA_002299915.1 Proteobacteria bacterium UBA652
AAAGAATCGCTATTGCACTCTGTGATGGGCGTTCAACTTGGCATCCCCATTTTACTGTGTCTAAATTTTAAAATAAATGTGCTGATCTTATTGATTTGTTTTGGTACTTGGATATTACATGAAATAATTGCGCACTGGGATGTGCGTTATGCCTCGCCGCGGAGAGAAATTTCAATATGGGAAATGCATGCCCATAATTATTTGGCAACACTGCCGATGTATATGCTCATTACGATTGTGATTATAAATTGGTCAGTATTTCTCGATCTTATTTCACTCAATTGGGCAGGCAATATGAATTTAATCTGGCTTGCCAATCCACCCGGCGGGGAAGGCTATTTACCGATTTACCTGACATTTATGGCTGTTTTATGTGTCTTTCCATATATTGAGGAAAACATACGGTGTCTTCGTGTTTATCTTGATGAACAGCGCTTATCTACATGAGCGTATATATCAATAGCACGGGATATTTCTTGCCTGGGCAACCGATTGGTAATACAGAAATTGAAGATGTATTGGGCTATATTCATGGTAAACCGAGCCGGCTTAAAAAGAAAATTCTAAAGTCGAATGGTATAAAAACACGCTATTATGCGATTGATCGTGATCATAATACGCTGTTTTCCAATACGGAGATGGCAGCGAAAGCGGGTATGCAGTGCATTGAGAATAGTTCGCTTGGCTTAAAGCAGATCCAAATGCTGTCATGTGCGACCAGCCAGGGAGATTTGGTGTTGCCAGGTTTTGGCAGTATGGTGCAAGCAGACATTGGGCTGTCTGGTATTGAATTGCAGACCAGTCATGGTATTTGTGCGAGTAGCATGATGGCGCTTAAAGCCGCTTATACCAGTATATTAGCCAAGCAAAATGATAATGCGTTGGTGATTGCGAGTGAGCTTGCATCGCGATTATTTAAAGCCAGCCGCTATGAACAAATAACAGATTCATCGGTGGATTTTAATGCTGAATTTTTACGCTGGATGTTATCTGATGGTGCCGGTGCCGTATTATTAGAATCAGCACCGAGAGATGTGTGTTTTCGGATCGATTGGATCAAGAGTTTTTCGCATGCAGATGCGTTTCCTGTGTGTATGAGTATTGGTGCAAATCGGTCGGAGTTGGATAAGCTGACATGGCAAGATTATCCTACCTATGCGGCGGCGGAAGCGGCGGGTGCCTTATTGATTAGGCAGGATGTTCGCTTGCTGGAAAATGTGGTTAAGTTAGGCGTGGATGGTTTTCTACGGTTAATTGCAGCGGATTTGGTGAAAGTGAGTGACATTGATCATGTGTTATGCCATTTCTCATCTGAATACTTTAAGAGCCGTATCTTTGAGATGCTTGAAATGGCAGGTGCAAGCATTCCGGAGGATAAGTGGTATACCAATTTGTATACCCGTGGCAATACAGGCTGCGCCTCTATTTTTATTATGCTTGATGAATTTCGCCGCACTCAGAAATGTAAGGTTGGCGATAAGATAATTTGCATGGTGCCAGAAAGTGGTCGGTTTAATAATGCCTATATGCAATTAACGATGGTGGATGCAAATAATGAACGATAAAGTGTTGACGGAGCAGGGCCAGCGCTGCTTACAAGCATTATTAAGAGTGTGGTTTGATTTTGAACGTGACTTAGGGCAAGTGTCTATTGTGCAACGCTTAGAACAAGGTAGATTGAGCCTAGAGGATTATCGTCAGTTATTATTGAATATGCGACAGCAAGTGATCGAAGGATCGCGCTGGATCAGTCGGTGCGCCTCTAGCTTTGATCGTGATTATGCGGATGTGCGTTCTGAGGTGCTCAGACATGCGGTTGATGAACATAAAGATTATGAAATGCTAGAGCATGATTATGTCACTGCAGGCGGGGTGTTAAGTAATATTCAAGATGCCTCCCGCAATATTGGTTCAGAAGCCTTGCATGGTTTTTTGATGTATCGTGCTAGCCAACATAATCCGACCGATCTGATTGGCGCCATGTGGATCATTGAAGGGCTTGGCAATAAAATGGCGGCTAACTGGGCCCAGCGGATAGATGAATCCTTTGGTGAGACCCCTAATCACACAAGCTTTATGAAATATCATGGCGAGAATGATGAAACACACCTTGAGAAATTATATGAATTAATTGATCGTGTGTGCCAAACAGACACACAATGTGAGTTGATTATCCGCACAGCCAGCGTGGTTGCCCGTCTTTATATCTTACAATTAGAGGAAGTTGATCGTGCCGAAACAGCGTAGTGCCTTATTACAAGCTATTATGTTGGATAATTCCCTGCCAATAGAAAAGGAATCAGTTCAACTCTGGGTAAAAGATTTAGAGAACCCATTGCGTTGGAGTGTTCGCCCGCTATTACAGCTTATATTTGCCATGTTGCTGCATCTTACTTGGTTTTTCAAACGGCTACCTTTGCCGCAATTTAGTGCACATAAAGTGTTGCAAAAAACAATTTGCTGGTTTTGTAAGCACTTTGTCAGCCCCGAGGCCAATTTGCTTATTCTTCGGCACTTTGCAACCGAGTCAAATATCTTGAATTTTCTAGCAGATAATAGCGGAGCAGAAGCGCCAACGCGGATACAGCTTTATCCTAAGCGTATTGATGACATGATAGTGGATAGCTTTGTAGAGCATGATCAAGAGCTATTTAGAATGATGAAAGAATTTGGTGGCTGGGATCATGGCAAAGCACCGTTAACGGCAGCAGCGATTTCATGGCAGCATTGGCAACCGATCAAGATGGATGAATTTGAAATCAACAAGAAATGGACGCAAGTGATTGACTTTGAAACTGCCCATGCCCTGTTTATGTGCCTGTTTTGCTTGCTGTTAAAACGAGATGAATATCGCGATGCCATCAATGGATTCAATCTTGATCAATCAATTGCTATCCGAATTGGACACATTATTGGCGAACCACAATTGGCAGAAATGGCCTATAATAAATACCCCTTTTATATGGTGGGCCCGTGGAATCTAGGCCAACGGTTTTTGATGCATGGTTTTTTCACCGAGCATCTGTATGCAAGGCTTGAGGCGCTCAGGAAAACCCGTGGGGGAGAGGGATAGTAAACTTTATTTCATCATTGATTTTAGGGTATTTGACCATATTGTTAAACGGTTAAATAGACATTTAACAAACTTGCCGCCATTATGTTTATAGCGTTTTTTAAGTGCTTTTTTTACTTCCCAAGAGCCTTTAAACCCAACCGGGAATACAACCAAGTCACCCGCTTTAAAAGTAACGGCAGGGCTGCCATCTTCAGGTGTCATTTCGCATTCACCTGCCACAATAAGCGCGGTTTCTGTCGTCACAAATTCCCATGGGAAAGTAGACACTTCTTTTTCCCATGTTGGCCAGTGCGCAGCACCGATTTCTTTTAAAAGTTTGTCGCTTGGATTACTATCAACGGTAATTGTTTTCATGTTATTCTTAAAGTTTAAAGGGCTGTTCAAAATCAGAATGATTTGAGATGCGCCATAATATGCTGTTTCTCTGGCTTTGCCCAGAAGAATTTAGTATCCAGCCTGCTGACCGCCTGATTACCGCACACAACGGATATGATAACCATCAGAAGTAATGAGCGCGACATCAACGCTATCGCCGGATGTGTAATCAACAATCCAAACAGTTTCATCATCATCTTCATAGTGTGAGGTTGAGAGATAACCTTCTTCAGTCAACATTTTTTGAAATGCTTTCTGAATAGCTGGCTGATCTGGCGCCAGCCCTTTGCC
>DBOG01000065.1:0-12027 GCA_002299915.1 Proteobacteria bacterium UBA652
AACGCCTATTGAGGTAAAATCTAGAAATCGGGTCGTTGCACTTTGTTGTTGAATCCACCGATCTGGTATTATTTCACTCTAAACAACGACATTAATGAGGCCTTTGCACGCACAGGTGTTTTGTTCTATAGCAATGCGAAAGCGTACGGAGTAAGGGAGTTTATAACTATAAATGACCGAGTGAGTATGTTTTCAACGCCGCTAGAGAATAAAATAACAAGTGAGTAACGGTCGGAAAGGTACTTATGGAACTCTCATCTCTTACTGCAATCTCCCCTATCGACGGCCGCTATGCCTCTAAAACGGAAGCCTTACGCCCGCATTTTAGTGAATATGGTCTGATTAAAGCCCGTGTTACTGTTGAAGTGCAATGGTTGCGTATGTTGGCAGCTCATCCAGTGATTGCCGAAGTACCGACATTAGATCGCGACGCGAATACTTTATTAGATCAAATCGTCGCTAATTTCTCGGTGGAAGATGCCGCCGAAATAAAAGATATTGAACGCACCACCAATCATGATGTGAAAGCCGTTGAGTATTTTATTAAACGTAAATTCAAAGCTAATGCCAGCTTGGATAAAATCAATGAGTTTGTGCATTTCGCTTGCACCTCTGAAGATATTAACAACCTCTCTTATGCCTTGATGCTCAATCAAGCGCGTAGTGATGTGATTCTGCCGCAAATGAATGCGGTTATTCAAGCCATCCGCGCCATTGCCCATGAGCATGCCGCGACACCGATGATGTCTCGCACCCACGGTCAACCTGCTTCCCCAACCACATTAGGTAAAGAAATGGCCAATGTAGTCATTCGCCTACAACGCCAATATCAACAAATTGAAGACACGGTGATTTATGGCAAGATCAATGGCGCAGTCGGTAACTATAATGCCCATTTATCGGCTTACCCCGATGTGAATTGGCCTGCCGCTGCCCAAAGCATGATTGATGGCCTTGGGCTCACGCTCAATAGCCATACCACCCAAATCGAACCCCATGACTATATGGCCGAGATTTTCCAAGCGACGATTCGATTTAATACCATTCTCATCGACTTCTGCCGCGATGTTTGGAGCTATATCTCGATTGGTTATTTCAAACAAAAAACCGTTAAGGGTGAAATCGGCTCATCAACCATGCCGCATAAGGTCAACCCGATTGATTTCGAAAATGCCGAAGGCAATCTCGGCATTGCCAATGCCGTATTCGATCACCTCGCATTAAAACTGCCGATTTCTCGCTGGCAGCGTGATTTAACCGATTCAACCGTGTTGCGTAACCTCGGCGTGGGTTATGCACACACACTTATTGCCTGCAACTCAGCATTAAAAGGTATCAGTAAGCTCGACCCCTCACCAGAAGCAATGGCGGCTGATTTAGATGCCAACTGGGAAGTACTGGCCGAACCGATTCAAACCGTGATGCGTCGTTATGGTATCGAAAATCCCTACGAAAAACTGAAAGACCTCACCCGTGGTGCCCGTGTGAATCAACAGATCATGCGTGACTTTATTGATACACTTGAATTACCACAGGAAGCCAAAAACAGTCTCTACGCTCTCACCCCTGCCAATTATATTGGTAATGCAGCAGCACAGGCGCGGGATTGTTAGGCAACACTTATGCCCGACATAATCCAATTCGATAGCCGGGATGAAGCCAGAACGCTGGCTTTAGAACTTTGCCAACAAGCGCAGCGGGAAATCTGCTTTTTTGGTAATCGTCTTGATCCTGTCTTATTCGACAATAATGAATTTGTTGACGCTCTGAGTGACTTTGCACGGCGCAGTAAACATACCCAGGTGAAGTTTGTGGTGCATGATACCCGCCAAAACACGGCGGATGGCCATCTACTTATTCCCTTGGCACAAAGGCTCACCAGTCATATACATATCCATAAAACGCCTGAAAAACACCAGAATTTGACACAAATGTTCATGTTAGTTGATCAAAATGGCTATTTATATTGTCCTAGTCATACGCGTCATCGCGGCCGCACCTCGTTTGATGATGCATTAGAAGTCCGTAGACTGCGAAAAACCTTCGATAACTTGTGGGATCACAGTACACCAGACAGCAATATAAGACGATTAGGAATATAAATTTAGTCGTTCAGCTTCCCTTCGATAGGTGTAGGGCGAATGGCATAAGGGGAATAAGAAAAAATGAATAAGCTAGTGAAAATAGGCTTGCTCAGTTTGATGTTGTTATTTAATAGCAGCATCATATGGGCAGAAGAAACCATTGAAACCATTCAGCTCAATTATCGCTTACCCAGCGATATTATTGAACAAGTGCAGGCCTTTATGCCGCAAGGTGCAACAGCCCGTGCTTATCATAATATGATCGTGGTTAAGGCAAGCCCTGCAGAAGTCGAAGAAATTAGGGCATTGATTGGTAAATTAGATATCCCCTTACAACGGGTAAAAATAACAGTATTAAATAGTGATCGTGTGTTATCCCATGATGATTTGGTACAGCTTTCGACTGATATTCGTATTTCTAATGATGGCGTGAATGGTGGTGTGTCTGTTTATAGCGAAACAGATAGACGCCGCAGTAACCATAATCAAACTTACCAAGCGCAAGGCATCGCAGGCAATCCTATCTTTATTTCAATGGGCCGCGCCATTCCGCAGCAGCAACGGTATTTGGTGTTTTTGCCGTATGGAGGGATCGCGGAACAAAGCCATCATTATTACTTAAATGTAAACAGTGGTTTTCAAGCGGTGGCACGCGTGCAAGATAATGGTCTCGCTATTGTTGATATCCATCCTGTATTCAGTCGTTTTTCTGGTTATGAAGGTGAATATGAGCAAAGTGAAATCGCCACCCAAATTTCAGGTCCTGTTGGCGCTTGGATAAAGCTTGGCCAGATTGATAATGAAATAAATGTCGATAATCGGGCTGTAACGCGCTACCATAGCGACTATCAAAAACAACAAACCATCTATCTACGAGTAGACACACTAAATTAAGACACCTTAATCTTAAACAAAAATCCTAAATTTATATTAAGGAAGGAATATTTCATGGATGTAAAACAAGCCATTATTAATCGCCGGTCAGTAAAGAAATTTGACCCTGAACATACGATAACTGAAGCAGAGATTACCGAACTCATGGCACATGCCATCCTCTCCCCTACGGCATTCAATATCCAACATTGGCGGTTTGTGCGCGTACAAGATCCCGCTGTTCGCCAGCAGATCCAAGATGTAAGTTGGGGGCAGGTACAAGTAACTGAGGCCTCTTTATTACTTGTGTTATGTGCAGATCTGAATGCCTGGGAAAAATCACCAGAGCGCTATTGGGTGAATGCGCCTGAGGAAGTGCAAGGATTTTTATTGCCTGCGATTGCAGACTATTACACCAATCACCATCAAGCACAGCGGGATGAATGCTTTCGTTCCTCTAGCATTGCAGCAACGACCATTATGTTAATGGCACAAGAGATGGGCTATGATAGCTGCCCGATGGATGGTTTTGATTTTGATAAAGTCGCCAAGATCATTAACTTGCCTCATGATCACATTATTACCATGATGATTACCATTGGCAAGAAAACAGAAGAGGCACGACCACGCGGCGGTCAGTTACCGCTTAATGAAGTCCTTCTCACCGATAAATTCAACTAGGAGAACGTATGCACACAGATGCGCTTATTGCCATTTCCGTTATCGGTATTGTTGCCACTTTATGCCAATGGTTTGCTTGGTGGGTTAAGCTACCCGCTATCGTGTTTTTACTATTAGCAGGCCTGGTACTCGGCCCCTTAATGGGTTGGCTCAATCCTGATGACCTATTTGGTGATCTGTTATTTCCATTTGTGTCGCTCTCGGTGGCGATCATCTTATTTGAAGGTGCCTTAACCTTAAGATTTCATGAAATCAAAGGCTTGCAGCAGGTTGTTAGAAACATGCTTACCTTTGGCGTGGTGATTATTTGGGCGATCATCGCCATTGCCACCCATTATTTACTCGACTTTACATGGGAATTATCACTGCTATTTGGTGCCATTATGGTGGTGACAGGACCCACTGTTATTGTCCCTATGCTGCGTACTGTCCGCCCCAATGCTGCTATCTCCAACATCCTAAAATGGGAAGGTATTGCGATTGATCCCATCGGTGCTATTCTCGCCGTATTGGTATTCGAATTTATTCTATCGGGATTAGGCCAAGGCCACTACCCTACTTTCAGCCATACCTTGCTGGCCTTTAGCAAAACAATCGCCATTGGCACCGCTATCGGTGCGATTGCAGGCTATTTATTAGGACTGGTATTACGTCATCACCTATTGCCTGAATATTTACATAATGTGGCAACACTTACACTGGTTTTTGCCACCTTTGCACTCGCCAACCACCTTTCTGAAGAATCAGGCTTGCTCACCGTTACCGTTATGGGGATCTGGCTGGCTAATATGAAAGGCTTTTCAATGGAAAATATTCTAGATTTCAAAGAAAGTCTCAGCGTATTACTTATTTCTGGGCTGTTTATTCTACTCGCAGCACGGTTAAACTTTGACCAGTTTACAGCCTTAGGTTGGGGCGGAATCGGCGTATTCTTGATCATTCAGTTTATCGCCCGTCCTGTTAAAGTATTTGCTTGCACTTGGCGTTCTGATCTCTCTTGGCAAGAGAAAAGCCTCATCAGTTGGATTGGCCCACGTGGGATCGTCGCGGCTGCGGTAAGCGCTCTATTTGCCCTTCGCTTAGAGGAAATCGGCTTTCCAAATGCTGAATTATTAGTCCCTCTGGCCTTCACTATTATTATCGGCACCGTATTCTTACAAGGCGCAACAGCTAAGATTTTAGCCAATCAACTCGGCGTTGCCGAACCTGAAAGCAAAGGTTTTTTGATTATTGGCGCCAATCCCGTTGCTAGAATGTTCGCAAAAGCATTAAATGATCATGGTTTTCGTGCCCGCCTTACCGATACCAGTTGGACCAATGCCAGTACGGCGCGTATGGAAGGATTAGATACTTATTATGGTAATGCCGTCTCCGAACATGCCGATCGCCATCTTGATTTGGTTGGGCTGGGCCACGTGCTTACGCTCACCCCTCAAAATGAGCTCAATGCGCTTGCTGGCCTGCGCTACCGAACAGAATTTGGTAATCAGCACATATTTACCATCTCAACAGATAGAGATAAAGAAGGTGAAAGCAATCGCAAGCGAGCACAACATGATGCCAAAGTCTTGTTTGACGAAGATATTAACTTTGCTAAGCTGGCGAGCTATATTTCTAAGGGCGCAATCGTTAAACAAACAAAACTGGGCGAAAGCTTTGACTATGAAGCATACCAAGCACAATATGGTAAAAACGCGATTCCATTATTCGCTTTGGATAATAAAGATCGTCTACATTTTTTCACAGATATTGCTAGCTTTAAACCCACCGAGGATTGGACAATAGTGGCTTTGGTGCGGGAAGATGAAAAAACCAAGTAAAATATCGGATGCTGATTTAGCCCTTTTCCTATCTGAAACAGGCGATATTGAACAGGTGACAACTAAGCTGTTTGTATCTGATGCAGCCAAGCCTAAAGCAGAGCGTATTCAAACCAACGCCCATGCAGCCTATCAAGCTGAAGACCAAGGCGAACAAGCGGAAGAAGCAAAAGAACCAGAGCAATTATTAGCTGAATCAGGTTTAGAAGGCGATGCCTTGTTCCATGAAGTATTTGGTGATGTCGAACGCTTGGCGGTAGATCAGCAACATCCTGATGCCACAGCGAAGACCCTGCCCGAAGCCACTGCTGCGGCTGCATTTAAAGACACGCCAACCCAAGCCCGCTTATCGGCTGAATTTGATCCGATTGAAGTTGGTAGCGAACAAATCCTCGAATTTCAGCGAGAGGAAGTGAAAGAAAACACCCTCAACCAGCTGCGGAGTGGACGGTTCAAGATTGAAGCCTCGCTAGATTTACACGGCATGACCGCCGCTATCGCCTGCCAAGCATTAGAAAAATTCTTATCCGATTGCCACCAATATCAGATCCACACTGTCCGCATCGTGCATGGTAAAGGCTGGAGCTCAAAAGATAATAAACCCGTGTTAAAAAGCATGGTCAATGCGTGGTTACAACAAACTAACGCCGTGCAAGCCTTTTGCTCCACCCCAGAGCATGATGGTGGTGCGGGTGCGGTTTATGCGTTGTTGGAATGAAATACCTTTTTTTATACTTACTCCTAATACCCTATATCGTTTCTGCCGATACTAGCGTATGTTATGGAACGACCTCAAATGGTCGACTTGAAGATGGGGTTCAACTACCCAGTAAAGGCGACAACTTTGTTGGATATAGCGAAATTGCACGGCTGGCAGGTCGTACTTATGTCCATTCTGAAGTAAAGACAATCATTGTTAATGCGTATAAAGCGTTAGAAACAGAACAGCCTGATAAAGTGTTTAAATATGCAGAGACAGGATGGGAAACAGGAGGCCAATTTAACCCCCATAAAACACACCAAAATGGTTTGTCTGTTGATTTTATGACACCCGTTATAAATTTAGAACAGAAATCTACCCACCTATCCACCCACCCTCTTAATAAGTTTGGCTATAACATCGAGTTCGATGAAAACGCCACACATGGTGATTTAACGATCGATTATATCGCTTTAGCCGCACATATTGTGGCATTACATAAAGCAGCAGAATTACTAGAACATGATCTATGGCGTGTTATCTTTGCTCCCGAATTACAGGAAAAATTATTTAAAACCCAATATGGTCCTTATTTACGCCAACATATTCAATTCTCAAAAAAACGATCTTGGGTGAGACATGATGAACATTACCATATTGATTTTTCTATTCCTTGTAAGCCGTTAAATTAAAACAATTTGCACTATAAAATAAGCTTTGCATTATTTTGGTGCGCTTAATTAAGTGCTTTTACTACCAACTCATGGTTCTCTTTACATTCCACTACTAATCATTATTGGCATAGAACGTGCATTATACTGTAACGATAAACATCCTTATAGTTAGTGAGTTTTTATGAGTACAAAACAAACCCTTGTTGTGATTGGAAACGGCATGGTGGGGCACAATTTCCTTGAAAATATAGCAGAAAGTGACATTGCTGATAAGTATCAGATCGTTACCTTTTGTGAAGAAGAACTGTTGGCTTATGACCGTGTTCACCTAAGTGAATATTTTGACGGCAAAACAGCGGCAGATTTATCACTGGTAAAACCTAATTTCTTTGAAGAAAATAATATCACTGTCCATATCGGCGATAAAGCCATTGAGATCGATCGCGAGAATAAGCAAGTTATCTCTGAAAAAGGCCAAACGATTGCTTACGATAAACTTGTGTTAGCAATGGGTTCTTCTGCATTTGTTCCCCCGATCCCTGGTAATGATCGCGAAAATTGTATCGCTTATCGTACAATTGATGATTTAGATGACATGATGGCTGCCGCCAAAACTGCAAAAGTCGGTGCTGTTGTCGGTGGTGGTTTATTGGGATTAGAAGCCGCCAAAGCATTACAAAACCTAGGTTTAAAAACTTATGTTGTGCAATTTGACAGTCGCTTGATGAGTGCGCAGCTAGATGATGGCGGTGCAGCACTATTAGCAGAGAAAATTGAGGATATCGGTGTGTCTGTTTTATTAGACAAGAACACAACTGATATTTCAGATGGCGATAAATGTATGCACAAAATGTCATTCTCTGATGGCACTGAATTAGAAACCGATATGATCTTATATTCTGCAGGCATTCGGCCACGTGATGAATTAGGATCAGCTTGTGGCTTAGATATTGCGCCTCGTGGTGGTGTGGTGATTAATAATCAATGCCTGACTTCCGATCCAGATATTTATGCCATTGGTGAATGTGCTTCATGGCAAGAACAAACATTTGGTTTGGTCGCACCTGGTTATGCAATGGCGCGGGCTGTGGTTGATCAACTTGCAGACGGCGACACTCTCTTTACTGGCGCTGATATGAGCACCAAATTAAAACTAAATGGGGTGGATGTTGCCAGCATTGGTGATCCACATGCAACCACGCCTGGCGCATTAGTTTACACGTATCAAAATGGTGTAGATGGTATTTATAAGCGATTAGTTGTCGATAAAGACAGTAAATATTTACTGGGTGCTGTATTGGTCGGTGATGCGGAAGATTATCCAACCTTATTACAATATTATTTGAATGGCATTGAATTACCCGACAACCCAGATTCATTAATTTTACCTTCTCGTGGTGATGCGCCTGCAGGGCTAGGGCCTGATGCGCTGCCTGATTCAGCACAAATATGTTCTTGTTTTGATATAACAAAAGGCGATCTTTGTGCCTCCATTGAAGGTGGCTGCACCACACTCGGTGCGCTTAAAGACGATACTAAAGCGGCCACAGGCTGTGGTGGTTGTGCAGCCTTAGTAAAATCTGTGCTTGATTGTGAGTTGGAAAAGGCTGGGATTGAAGTTAATACAGATATTTGTGAGCATTTTCCGTATACCCGACAAGATCTATATAACTTGGTGATGGTGGAAGAAATAAAATCATTTACAGATTTACTTAAATTACACGGAACAGGACAAGGCTGTGAAATCTGTAAGCAGACTATCGGTTCTATTCTTGCCTCATATTGGAATGAATATGTATTAGAAGAAGATCATGTCAGTGTGCAGGATACCAATGATGCTTTCTTGGCCAATATGCAAAAAGACGGTACCTATTCCGTTGTGCCACGGATGGCGGGTGGTGAAGTCACACCTGATGGCTTGATTGCAGTCGGTCAGGTTGCAAAGAAATATGGGCTTTATACGAAATTAACCGGCGGTCAGCGGGTTGATTTATTTGGCGCACGCCTTGATCAACTGCCGTCAATCTGGAAAGAACTGATTGATGCGGGATTTGAAAGTGGCCATGCCTATGGTAAATCACTGCGTACCGTTAAATCCTGTGTGGGTAGCACATGGTGTCGCTTTGGTGTTGACGATAGTGTCGGCCTCGCCATTGAGCTTGAAAATCGTTATAAAGGCTTGCGTTCACCCCATAAAATTAAATTTGCAGTGTCCGGCTGTACCCGTGAATGTGCTGAAGCACAAAGTAAGGATATTGGTATTATTGCCGTTGAAGGCGGTTGGAATCTCTATGTCTGTGGTAATGGTGGGATGAAACCACGCCATGGTGATTTATTTGCCACTAATCTCGATAAAGAAACCTTAATTAAATATATTGATCGCGTATTAACCTTCTATGTGCAAACAGCTGATCGTATGCAACGAACTTCAGTTTGGATGGATAATATGGAAGGTGGTTTAGATTACCTTCGCTCTGTGGTGATTGATGATAAATTGGGATTATGTGATCAGCTTGAAGATCAAATGCAACGTGTTGTTGACACCTATCAATGTGAGTGGAAAACAACGATTGAAGATGAAAGTAAAGTCAAACGTTTCCGCCATTTTGTAAACAGCGATAAGCATGACGAAAATATTATCTTCATTGAAGAACGTGGACAAATTCGCCCTGCTAATATTGAAGAGCGGCAATTATTATTAGCAGAGAAAGTATCATGAGCTATAAAGATGAATGGGTAGATATTTGTAGTAAAGAGGATTTAGTACCAAATTCAGGGATCTGCGCGCTTGTGACAGGCGAACAAGTTGCTATCTTCTACTTCCCTGATAATGACACCCTCTATGCTATTAATAACTTTGACCCTTTTGGCAAGGTGCATGTGTTATCACGTGGCATGGTGGGCGATCTGAATGGTGTGCCGATGGTTTCCTCGCCACTTTATAAACAGCACTTTAATCTGAAAACAGGTCAATGCCTTGAAGATGAGGATGTTAGTGTTGAATCTTATGGCGTGCGAATCAAAGATGATCGAGTTGAAGTCAATTTAACCGGAGAATAATGATGGCTTTAAATTATTACATTGCAGATGTATTTACAGATCAAGCATATGAGGGCGCTCAGATAGCTGTTTTCCCGCAAGCCAATGATTTGACAGATAATCAAATGGCTTTAATTGCTAGGGAAATCAATTTATCTGAAACCGTGTTTATTATGTCACCTAGCAATACCAATGCGACTTGTAAGATGCGTATTTTCTCGCCTATACAAGAAATTGATTTTGCTGGGCACCCCATTATTGCCACTGCCTTTATTTTAGCTGATACTGGTAATATTACCTTAGATAAACCCGTTAATCAGTTTGTGTTTGAACAAAATATTGGCAATATTGCTGTAACAGTCACGGCCAGCAACGGTAAAATAGATAAAATTCAATTTGCTAAACGGGTGGCACCTATCATTGATCGTTTTAGCCCCACCACCGATGAACTGGCCTCATTTTTATCGTTATCACCATCAGAAATAGATGTTAAGAAATATACAACAAGACTGGCATCTTGTGGTTTCCCTTACTTGATCGTGCCTGTTTGGAAATATGAATCTGTGCGGAAAGCTAAATTTAACTTTACAGCTTGGAATCAATCATCAGCGCCACAAACTGCATCCCAAGAGATTTTGTTGTTTTCACCCAAAACGCCTTACCAACACGCAGATTTTAACGTCCGTTTGCTTGGCCCGAGTATTGGTGTCCATGCAGATCCACCTGTTGGTAGTGCGATGCCCACATTTGCTGCTTACCTCTGTTCTTTTGATTTTACCCAACAAGGCACGCATACTTTTAGCGTTGAACGGGGTGATGATGATAATCGTCGCAGTTTGCTGCAAGTCGAAATGGATAATAATAAGCAATCTGAATTAAATGTACGCTTGGGTGGTAATGCCGTCTTAATTGCATCAGGCACACTACACCAATTACCAGAAAAATAAATGTCCAAACCTAAGTTAGTCCTCATCGGCAACGGCATGGCGGGCGTAAAAACGCTTGAAGAACTGCTACAACTTACCCCCGATAAATACAACATCACCGTATTCGGTTCAGAGCCGCACGGCAACTATAATCGCATTTTATTATCGCCGTTATTGGCGGGTGAAAAAGCCATTGATGACATTATGATCAATGACTTGCAGTGGTATCGTGATAATAATATCACCTTGCATACCAGCAAAACGGTTGTCGATATTAATCGGGCTAATCGCCTCGTCATTGCCAATGATGGAACCCAGGCCCCTTACGATAAACTGATTCTCGCCACAGGATCTAATCCCATTATATTAGATCTACCTGGTAAAGATCTCGAGGGCATTATTAGCTTCCGTGATATTAGCGATGTCGACACCATGATCGCCACCGCGAAAACACATAGAAAAGCCGTCGTCATTGGCGGCGGCTTGCTCGGTTTGGAAGCTGCTAATGGCCTTATGATTCAAGGTATGGATGTCACCGTTGTGCACCGTAGCAATACACTGATGAGCCAACAACTCGATCAAACCGCAGCCGATCTGATGCAATCCGAACTAGAAGCCAAGGGTTTTAAATTCTTAATGAACCACAATACGGCGGATTATCTCGGTAAACAACGGGTTGAGAAAATACGCTTTACCGATGGGTCTGAAATTGAAGCCGACTTAGTGATCATTGCAGCAGGCATTCGCCCCAATATTGCCTTGGCAGAATCAGCCGGTATTCATTGCGAGCGTGGCATTATTGTCGATGATACGTTGCAAACTTATACGCCTAATATTTATGCAGTCGGCGAATGTGTGCAACACCGTAAAAATCTATTTGGTCTGGTCGCGCCTGTCTTTGAGCAAGCCACCGTCTGCGCCAATCATTTGGCTGAGATTGGCATACAGCGTTATATCAATAATGCCACTTTTACCAAATTAAAAGTGACGGGTATTGATCTGTTTTCGGCGGGTGATTATCGTGGTGATGCCGATGGAGATACAGAGTCCGAATCAATTCTCCTCTCAGATCCTGCAAAAGGCCATTATAAAAAGCTGGTGGTTAAAGATAATCAGCTCACCGGTGTCGTGCTCTATGGCGATACGCTGGATGGTAATTGGTATTTTTCATTAATCATGATAAAACTGATATTCAGCCACTACGTGATAACTTATTATTTGGTCAGCATC